>JAAWOG010000019.1 GCA_022799355.1 Lachnospiraceae bacterium
GCTCAGAGCTACGGCATACATACCGTCCATATAATCCCCTGCCATTTTTTCCAACTCATTGATATTTTCTCCAACCGTGCTCATCCAGTTTGTTTCGAAGGCTTTTGCCATATATTCCATTTCCTCCCCATGCATCGTAGGGGAAGAAAGCCATATCCTTTTATCAAATGGTCTTAACTCTTCACTGCTTTTAAACAATTTTTTATCTTTCCTTCCAAAAAAACAAGCGCCTATCGGCGCTCCAAAAATAGTTACCACTCTATTTCTTTCGTATCATCTCAATCCCCAAGTGGAGAATCGTCTTTCTTCCCAAGAATTCTACTTCAACCTCTGCCTTTCGTTTATGCAGATTGATTCTCTTTATCATACCATCCATATCCTTAAGCGGCCCGGAAAGGATTTTCACCTCCTCATTCTCTTTCACTTCTATCCGTGAAAGGGGCACATCTCCGCTCATCTTTCCAGCACGATCTGCCGATACGATTTTCTCAAGCCACATCGTCTCCTGATCAGTAAGCGCCGCAATAAATTCTTTCTCCCACCCAAGAAGCTTCGTCATCACAGGAATACGCTTTAAATCCAGATACAACTCCTCCACATTTTCGCTGCTTATAAACACATATCCGGGCAACAACTTTTCATGCCTGTCCCGCCATTCCCCGTGAAATTTCTTTCTCACATGCCGCATCGGATGAAAACAGGAAGTATATAATTCTTTCGACACTCTTTCCATAATATACTTTTCTGTCTCTGTTTCCTTCCCTGGCGTCACCTGTATCACATAATACACTCCATTCCCCTCCGCATTATGGTAAATTCCATAAAACCTGCAGGCATAAAACTGTTTTCAGGGTAAGCTTCGCCATTTATGCACAGAAAATTCTTCTTTACATAACTGAAAATGATACATACTTCTTGCTTCCGGTAAGCATTTTTCTGCATCCGAATATGTGATATCCCCAAAAGTTCAAGTGCCCACGCTTCAAGAACTCTCAAAATGATATTTTGTATCAAAGTGATTTTAACACTCCAAAGATAAAAAAGCAACCGCTAATTTATTTTCAAAAGCCTATCGCATACTATTCTTCCCACTTCTAACAACATTTAACAATATATGCATATCTTCTCATTGTAATTTTTACTGTTTTGATGTAGAATATGAAAGATATTGTGTATCCCAATATAAACTAAATAAATTTTAATAGAGGCGTAGCTGTGAAAACAAAATTTAATTTATGGAATATTCCCATCAGCCGAATTATCATTCTGCTAATATTAGATCTGATTTCCGTGGTACTTGCATCCTATGGTGCCTTATATTGGCGATTTGAGTTCAGCTTTGAGGGCCAGTTCCTTGAATATGCGGAATTTGCAACTGTCCTTCTTCCCTTCGATCTAGTAATTACGGTTGTTATATTTTGGGCATTAAAACTCTACAAAAGTGTATGGCGCTATGCCAGTACTAACGAACTGATCAATATTTCCGTTGCATGTATCATTTGTTTCTTTGTTCAAATTATCCTGGTTGCCTTTCTTCCTATCAGGATGCCTAGAAGTTACTACCCGATGTATGCATTTCTATTGATGATCATGGTTTGTGGTACCCGGTTCAGCTACAGGATCATTCGTATGTTTAACAATAAAAGGCTCTCTATTTCGAACGATCCCGAAAAGAAAAATACAATGGTGATTGGCGCTGGTGCTGCCGGAAATGCCATTATAAAAGAGATTGAATCCAGTACTTATATTAATATGAGAGTAATGTGCGTCATAGATGATGATCCCGGATGCCATAAGAAACTGCTTCGCGGCATTCCCATTGTCGGCGATCGGACATGCATTCAGGATGCGGCGGAAGCTTATCACATAGAAGAAATCATTATCGCTATCCCCTCCGCTTCCAGGCTCAAAGTCAGAGAAATCTTGGAAATCTGCAAAGAGACCGGATGTAAAATGCAGCTTGTTCCTGGTATGTATCAGCTTATAAACGGCGATGTCAACGTTTCTTCCCTGCGCCAGGTGCAAATCGAAGACCTGCTCGGCAGGGATCCTATTGAAGTGAATGTAGATGAAATCATCGGTTATGTAAAAAATAAAGTTGTGATGGTTACCGGTGGAGGCGGTTCCATTGGCAGCGAACTTTGCCGCCAGGTCGCCGGACATGGTCCAAAACAACTTATCATTGTAGATATCTATGAAAATAATGCCTATGATATCCAACAGGAGCTTAAGGGAAAACATCCTGACCTGAATCTGACAGTACTGATTGCTTCCGTGAGAAATACCGCACGTATGAATACAATTTTTCAGACGTATCATCCTGATATTATTTATCATGCAGCCGCCCACAAGCATGTTCCGCTGATGGAAGACAGCCCTATTGAAGCTATTAAAAATAATGTATTTGGTACTTTGAAAACCGCAACAGCCGCCGGAGAAAACGGTGCAAAGAAATTTGTTCTTATCTCTACTGATAAAGCGGTAAATCCGACCAATATTATGGGGGCATCCAAACGAATTTGCGAAATGATTATACAGCAGCTAAACCAGAAATATTCCACTGAATTTGTGGCTGTCAGATTCGGCAATGTGCTGGGAAGTAATGGCAGTGTTATCCCTTTATTCAAAAAGCAGATTGAACAGGGCGGACCTGTCACAGTAACCCATAAGGATATAATCCGTTATTTTATGACTATACCGGAAGCTGTTTCTTTAGTATTGCAGGCTGGTGCTTATGCCAAAGGCGGAGAAATCTTTATCCTGGATATGGGAGAACCGGTACGAATATATGATTTAGCTGAAAATCTTATTAAACTCTCCGGATATATTCCAGGAGAGGACATTGAAATCAAAATTACCGGTCTGCGTCCTGGTGAAAAATTATATGAAGAATTATTGATGAGTGAAGAAGGTATGAAAGATACTGCCAATCATCTAATCCATATAGGCAAACCCATTGAAGTAGATGAAAATGAATTCAAAGAAGGGCTTGACGCACTTGCAGGTGTTGTCGCAGACGAAGGGAAAAAGCCTGAAGATGTGCGTGCAGTCGTAAAAAGAATGGTTCCTACTTATGTATATCAAAAGACCTGATGCAAAGACCAAGGGAGAATCTCCCTGGTCTTTACTTAATTATACATATCGGCGCAAGTGATCGCATATACTCAAAATTTCTCTTCTCTTTCTTCTTCAATCTTCTCTAAAAATTTTGGTGTAAAAAATACTAACAATAATATCATCTGTCCCGGATACCAGACTGATTCTGCAAGTCCGTATCCCCCCCAGAAAACTATATACAAAATACAAATAAGCGCATCTCCTCGCCCCTCCAGTATTTTTTTTATACTTATAAGCATCAGCATCACCATAACGATCACAAACAGAACCGCTGATGGAATTCCATAATAGTACCAAAATTGAACAAAGGTATTTTGAGTATGCCAGACGTAATGTCCCTCAAGTTCCGGAATATTATGCCCCTCCGCTGCATAATGCCCTTTTAAATTTCCATTCCTTAAATAATATTTCCAAAACTCAAGCCGAATGGAAACTGATCTGTCTACTGTCCTAACTCTTTCTCCTGTCTCAGAAGCTGTTGTCGGCGCTGCCGCCTGCACAGTAATTAATCCTGCCTGCTCTTCGCCAAAAACCATTTTGAAAATTGGTTTGATCCTTCCCATTAAACCGTCTGAAAAAGTTTCCCAGGAAACATATTTTTCCGAATCCCACGGATCAAAAGAGTGTACTCTATATATATTATATTCCCAATCATACCACACGGGGTGATGAAATATGGGGGGCAAATAGCGTGCTGCACCAAATGTAATAGGTATACTAATACCAGCCACCACAATATACATACATAATTTTTTCAAAAATTGCCCGGACTTATATTTTAAACTGTGAAAATCTGCAAATATTACATAGAAAAATCCTGTTATAAACATCGACATCCATGCCGTTCTGCATCCTGTCATAAAACTAAATGCGGACATTATCCCCGCAAATATAAAACATAAAATCTCTTTCCACTTCTTCTCTTTCATTTTACGAATATTGTACAATCTTATCAAAAAAGCTATCCACACTATACCGTAAAACAAAGCATTCATATTGCAATTACTATATATCCCCTTATAACGTACCTCATCATATGGCCGAAAGACAAACGCCGCTCCCTGTAGCAAAAAAAACGCTGTAATAATACCATCCAGCATCCCCTCTTTCAGCATATCCATATCTTTCTTGCTGTATTTCGTGTGGTAAAACAACCCAAATATTACCAGGTACCACCCAGGCCATATATCTTCATTTACCGAAAACAGCATCCAAAGCAGCATTGCTGCTGCAACCATTTCTAACTTACAAAAATTAAGCTTTTTAATTTTATAAACAGCCACATCCAGAAATATCTTTATCACAAATATTCCCAGGAGCCAGATATTCAAAATTGCCGTCAGAAGTTGATCACGAAAGATTACCGCTTGATTAAGATTCCACCAGTAATAAGCAGTCAGTAGTGCACCGATGGCAACTATCGAATATAAGATATAGACAGGCTTCAAAAATTCCTTTGGTGAATATGCACTAAATAATATAGCCGCCATCACCACCCCTGTCATATTAATTGTCCATGCCCAAATAGCTCCCGCCTGCGATCCTCTCGTCCAGTCAATAATAAACAGCAAGGTAAAACACAGCATGTATAAGAATCTTTTACTAACAACATATTCCTTAATCGATTTCACCATAAATTCTCTCCATGTCAGATTCACGGTCTCTAATTGCGTGATACAAGCTCATACACCCAAACCCCGTAATAACTCTCCTCCGTCTCAAACACCCCAAACAACTCCATCCCCAGCCTCTCCACATTCTCCTTCTCTATCTCCGCCGCTGAAAACAGGTATCTGCATCCCATTTCCTTCATCTTTACCGTATTTAACACCAGTTTACTATACTGAAAATCCGCATCCTTTGCCAGATAATAATAATTTTGACTCTCCTCCGTAAACAGGTAACATCTGCTTCCCCAGTCATCAAAATACCCTTTCATAGCAGGGCATTTTTCCAGTTCCTCCTCTATGATCTCACGAAATTCATGCTTATATTCCAGACTATAATTATTAGAATAGCCGTCAATACAATAAAATCCTGCCTCCAGAGCCACCGCCGGACACATACCAAGGCTTGCAACCCGATATTCCTCCTGCCTTAATCCCGTCTTCTCAAAAACAGACTCTTCTATTCCCTGCATCAGATCTTCCGCAAAATAGTCAGCCCAGCTCATCAGCCCCACATTACGATTATTTTTATACTGGCTTTTATTCAGAATCCAGATACTGTTCTGCCTGATATTCCATGCCGTAGGTATCAGCATGATAAGAATAAGTACACCGGCAAAAATATCCCCCGATATTCCTGGTACCCCATTCCATTTATTCCATCTCTCAGGTATCTCCCGTCGGGAAGCAGACTTTTCTGTCCTTTCCTCCCTTTTCCTTATGCGGAGAAAATCATGATCCCGCCAGATCAGCCCTGCAGCAAGTCCCGCCGCCACATACCATGTTGTTGGAAATATCCAGTATACCCGCTGCGGTGCAAAGTAATGAAAAAAGCCATGAACGCTGTTCCTGAAATCCACCACGATCTGCGACTGACAAAAACCATAAAATAACGCAGCCAATATATTAATCAGCAGGATCAGCACCAGCCACACATACATACTGCGGCACTGCGGCACCTTCTCACTATCTTCTCTGCCTATATCGAATCTGTCTTTTTCCGCAGTCTGATATCTCCACGTCCTCCACCGAAAAGCATAAAAAACCACAACCACCAGAATCGGTAAAATAAGTTTCTGATGAAAACTAAACGCATGCTGCGCACTGTTCAGAAAAACATCCTTCACACAGCCCCAAAAATCACTGTTCCCGGTAATCACCATCTCTTCCCGATGGCTCACATAACCCCCGCTCCCCATAAGGAGTTCTGAAAACAGCGAAAAATTCACTACCATATAAACAAGTAGAAGTTCCAGACTTCCCAAAAGAAATACTTTGTTTCTTGTTCTAATCTCCTGCTTTTTCGGCATCCATTGTGACGCAGCCGCATATCTCATTTCTGCCGGATTTCGCCCCGATATCATCTGCCCGCCATGCTCCGGCAAATATCTGTCCTTCCGAAACCACCGCACCAGAATCAATACATCCGCCAGGGCAACACCCCCAAGCGCCACATACCCAAGCAGCACCAGATTGGCTCCCAGCCCAAAATACAAAATAAGCAGTCCGTCTATTATAACATGTTTTTGTCTATATAAACAGAGAAAAGCATAAAATATTAACGGTCCCCCTACGATCGACAGCCCGTAAACCGGCTGATACGGCAAAAACATAAACATCCCGCCGCACAAAAACCCTATTACGCCGTTTCCTGTGAGCTCTTTCACACACAGATACATTCCTATATAAGCTGTTGCCGCAACAATAACATATTGTATCATAAAAGCCTGAAACACCGGAAACAATCTATAAAGCGGTATAAAAATACATGCCGACACACTCATACCGCCCTTCGGCACGCCTCCCAGCATCTCAGGATAGCTCTTTACCCCCGAAAAAAGATACTTCCCATTCAACACATAAGTAAACAACGTCTCATCCAACTGATCATTGATCTCAATGACACAATCCTTTCCCAACAGAAAAAAGTAGGAAAAGAAAACAACCAGAAGCGGCAGCACCATCCAAAGCAGATTATTCAGTTTCGGAACTATCTTTTGTCTGAACATCATCCTGCACTCCTTAAGGCCCGATGAACCTTCCGTATCAGCACCGGCATTACGGAAAATAATAACAAGTACGCTTTCTGTTTCCCCGTCAGCTCCTGATTTCTCAAAATCTCCCCTCTGTTTTCCCTCAGATGCCGGACAATTCCCTGATACTGCCCATTTCTTCCATTCATATCCCGAATCGGAATATGCAGCATATAGTCCAGCCTCTGGTACAGCCCGAACCGCAGCGCCGTTTTCTCCAACTCCGGATAATGCTTTCTCACAAGATCCGTCACCATATCCGCATTTTCCACATTATCCCCATATACACGGGAGAATTTCAACACCGAACCGGTCCTGGTATTACTGCCGCTCTTATAAAATACATTATATACCCTCTCAGGAATACTGACGATCCCTTTTATTTCCGGCAGCATCTTCACCAGTACATGAAAATCCTCATTCAGCTTTCCTTCCGGAAATCCCTGTTTTTCAAAAAGTGACGCTTCTGTCAGTTTGGTGCAGAACGAACAGTCCCCCTTATGCAGCAAAAGTTCCCGCATAAAATTTTCTCCCTCATACACCACCCGCTTATCAGGCGGAACACAGATATCCTGCAAATGGTTCCCCTGCTCGTCAATCTCCCGGCGTCCGCCCTGGGCAATGGGCATCTCTGTTTCCTGCATCGCCCGATAAAGCCTCTCATACATAAAAGGCTCGATAAAATCATCACTGTCCACAAATCCGAGATACTTCCCCTTCGCCTCCGAAATCCCCAGATTCCGCGCCGAAGAGGAACCGCCGTTTGGTTTATGAAATACACGAATCCGGCTATCTTTCTTCCGAAGCTCATCCACCAGTTTTTCCGTCCCGTCTGTGGAACCATCATCTACCAGCAATATTTCCAGTCTCTCCCAGGTCTGCGCCAAAACGGAATCCACACAGCGCTCCAGATATTCTTTTATATTATAAACAGGAATTATAACACTGATCAGCTCCTGCTCTCTCTCCATAGGCTTCTCTCCGCTCTTTCATATTTCGCCGCATGATATCTTTCCGGACCTATTCATCAAACGCTCAAACATCTTACCGGGTGATATCACCTCCGCTATTGATAAAGGTCCCTCCGCATAAGCCAGTTCTTCTACATACTGCAAAGTTCCTATCCTCTTTTGCCTCGAGTTTCTATCTCCTGTTCCCGCCGGCTCCACCTCTTCTTCTGTCCCGTCTCTGCCGCAGGCTCCATGAGCGCTCTCACTCTCTGTCAATCTCCCCGCCAGTTCCACCAGCCTGTCAGCCGCCTTCTCCGCATTCCACTCCCGCGCTATCGTCTCGCAGGCAGCTTCACCCAGCTTTCTCCTTCTTCCTGCATCCTTCAGCAGCAGTTCCGCCTTCTCTTCCATATCCCTCAAATTCCCGCTTTCAAAGACAATCCCATTCTCCCCATGCTTCAGCAAAAACGGCACTGCCCCGATCGCATGGCTTGCGAGCACCGCACAGCCGCTGTTCATCGCCTCATTCAGCACGGCGCCCCAGCCTTCTTTATAATCACTGGTAAACAGATAAACCTCCGTCTTCTCCATCATCTCCCGCACCTTCTCAGGTGGCAGATAACCACAGAGAGTCACCACTTCTTCCAGTCCCTTTTCCGTTATCATCTGCCGGATCTCCTCATCCATCTCCCCTCCACCAACCATGGAAAGATGAAACGCATACCCCTTTTCCTTTAAATATTCCGCCAGCAGAACAGGCAGTTCCGGGTGTTTCCAGTCAATAAACCTTCCTGCCCACATCAGGCTCACAGTCCCTTCCTTATGTTTATCCAAAAGCTCTGCCTTTTTCTGCCCATCCCAATATTTTGTTGCCGGAAAATACCCCCATTTCAGCATTTTCCGCGGATATGCCCGTACCAGATGAAAATCCGAAGCCACATACCCTCCGGAACACAACAAATAAACCGGCGCCTTCCGGTAACGGGTATGATCCTCATATTTCTTTTTAAGCCCTCTCGGTGAAATCGCCTTCCACTGCCCGGACTTGTAAATACGCTCACTGTAACGCAGAACCAGTTTCCCCGCCGCCAGCCTTGGCTGTATATAACTCTCCTCATCCGTACCGCCAAACACCACCACATCGCTTTCCATGATCAGCCTCCTGCACTCCTTCGGCTCTTCATAAAACAGCTTCAGATAGGAGAGCTCTCTGCTCTCATCCCGCCAACCCATCCGAATCCTCTCCTCCTCCACCGGCTCCGTCTGGATAAACGTATAGCCCTTCCCCAAAAGCCGGTAAAGTTCATTGGACACCGGAATCTGATGATGATTGATATAATTAGAAACAAATGTCAGTATCATATCTTTTTATAATCCGTTTCTTTCCACTGAGTTTCATGGGTGCAGTACCAGATATAATCGCTCTCTTCCCCCTGTAGTTTAATAGAAGACGTAAGCCAGCTAAACTCCGCAAATGTGATAAAAAGGACCACAGCCGCAAGCGCAAGCCCCAGGCGGAAGCTTGTACTTCTCAAAAGCTGCCCTGCAATTCCCCTTAATCCCTGTTCTCTATCAAGCCGCAAATTTCCAATCTTTTCCGTTGCCAGAAGATATCCCTGCACGGCATAAGGCATCAGCAGCACATAATAAGGCACCGCATACTGTCCCATCGCCTCCCACACAACGTGGAAAAAGAACCCGCCCAGGAAAGTGATCATAAGTGCCGCATCCGCAAGTTTCTGTCTTTTCCTGTTTAATATCACGTGAAGGACCATACCGAAGAGCGTCATACTGTGCATCAGATCCAGTATCACACGCAAAACAGCATTCTTGACACCCCCATCATACAGCAAATCTTTCATCCAGTAATTCAGTCCGCCCGTCGTATTGCACTTTGTCACTTCGGTAAAGCACTGAAACGCCGGATTGTTCCACATGGACGCCAGTTTTCTTGAAAAGAACCTCAGACAGTATTCCGGCTGATCGGCAAACAACTCTAACGTCTCTTTCAGATTCTGCCAGGAAGCCGCCTTCATCGCCTCCACATCATGATCAAACTCCACCGGTATAATCTCCGTATAACTATTATACCACCCGGGCGCAATACTGCTCTCCTGCAGTCCCATTGCCACCCAGGCGATCGTGGGCGTTCCTCCGTCCACCGGTTCCCCGGTAATTCGATGCATGATACCCGAAATAACTGTCAGTTCAAAGCACAATAACATAAGAGATACCGCCGCTCCCGCAAAAGGAAGCCATTTTTTCCTTCGCAGTCCATCCATAAAAAACAGGATCATCAGTGCGATCAGGAAAATCTGATAATTGCTTTTCCATGCTACCCCAAAAATAATGCATAACAGGCTTCCTGCCATATATTGCCATTTATCCGTATCCTCATACCTTTTCTCAAACAGCAGAGCCACCGCGGAAAAGCAAAGCCCCGGCAAAGTTCCGTATACAAAGGTCACATAAAACCACATCGGGATAAATCCAAGCAGCCCCAGATAGGTAAACCGCTCCGCCATTTTGCCGAAATACAGACCTGCCATTTTAGAAATGGCAAGCAGCGCAATATACCAGAATATGATATTGATATACTGCATGGCGATATAAGCTTTTTCCTCCCCGAACAGCCACAAAAACGGACATTCCATCAGCACCATCCCGTTGATATAAGGATAGGCGTGAAAATAACGATAAGGCTGCCACTCACTGTAATCCCCCCGCAAAAGCTGAGCCGCCCCGGCATATACCCTCTGCTGATCATACACGGAAGGCAGTTGTGTAAAATATACGATAGCAATCAGTACCGCAAACCATACCGCCGTACAGGCAGTTAACAGAATCCTCATACCTCTTTCCGTAAGTCTGACTTTTTTCCGCACAAATGTCAGAAGAAGCAAAAAACAGATGAGTCCCGCCGAGATCACAAGCGCATAGTCCTTCAGATAAAATGTGTGTTCATCCGTATACACCATAACACAGGTACTCACAAGGCTGGTCAGAAACATATAGAGCACCAGTATGGCAAACAGTATATAAACAATATTTTTACTCACCCTCAAAAACAAATTATTTTCCCGCAAATCCCTATCATCCTTTTGTATAATCAATATATGATCCGTCCCGATCTCTGTTGTTCTGACAAAACCAGATATACTCCGTAGTATCCGTTCCTATTTTAAAGGCAGATCCCGTAACCTTTTCCGGAAGTACCATGATAAGTGCAGCCAGCACAAAAACTGCCAGCAGCAGCATGATACTCTTATCTTTATATAAAACCGCTATCCTCTCTTTTTTACCGCTCTGCTTTCTGTTTTTCCATTCCTCTTTTATGTTATCAAAGCAATTCAGCGCAATCCTAAATCCCTCTATCCCATAGGGGATCAGCAGCAGATAATAAGGCAATATATATTGGCTTTTTCCTTCCCAGAAAAGGTAAAAAAGAAAACCGCCCAAAAAACAAATAATCAGACCTGCCTTTTTCAGATCCTTCTTTTTCCTGTCAAATATCAAAAGAAGCAGAACACCGAAATATAAAACGCTTTGCAGTACATCTAACCCCAAAAACAATACCGTATTTAGCGGCATGCCATCACACAGAATATTCTCAAATATCCCCTCCATAAAAGAGCGGGACTGCGCCTTGGTGATCAATGTTGTGCATTCCAAAAAAGGAGCACTCCACATGGATGTAATCTTTCTGGAAAAAAAGCGCAAAGCATATTCCGGCTCACCCCCAAATACTGCCAGTGTATTTTTAAGATCTGCTGCCGCGACCGCCGCCATCGCGGACGCATCGCCCACATGCTTCGAGTAAATCCCCTCCGCATAACCGCTGTACCATCCGGGCGCCATCACACTCTCCGTCAGCCCGTCTACAATACTGCCGATAAACAGAATGCCGCTTCCGGTATCCTCCCCCGTCAAAGTACTTATAAATGCCAGAGCCCCCTGTGTTCCGGCAAAATACAGCATCAATATCAACAGTATCCCCACCAGCGGCTTCGCCTGTCTTTCCCGGATCGCATGTACCACCAGCATGATAACGACCGCAATGACAAAGATAATATAATTACTCTTCCACATGACCGCCAGCAACAATAAAACCCCTGTTTCCAGCAGATACTTCAGCTTACCGGTCTCCTCATATTTCTTTTCCTGCAGTACGCCCCAGAACGAACAGCATATCCCCGGGATTGTTCCGTAAATATATGTCACATACCCCCACGCCGGAAAAAAAGCCAGCAATGCCAGATAAGCCCATAACGCTGTTTTCCTTCCGAAATATTTCTCTGTCAGCGCAGAAAGCGCCAGAATCCCTGCATACCAGCACACCAGATTAAACAATTTTACAGCCGTCAGCGCAGATTCACCAAACAGGAAATGAAATACCGAGAAAAACATTACCATTGTATTCTGATAAGGATACATATGCATATAACTTCCCGGCTTCCAATAGGTATAGTCTCCCTCCAGCAATTCCTTTGCTCTGACAAATACGCTCTCCTGATCCCCCATTGGTATTGCAGGAGCTTTCAATACCCACCAGAGCATCACCAGAAACCACACTACTGTAATACAAGCCAAAATCCTTTTACACTTTTTTCCCTTTTCGGCAGTATCCTTGTGATCACTCTTCCTCTTATCCGCATATCCTTTCAGCAGATAAAGTACGAAAAGCAGAAAAATCAATCCCGGTGCCAAAAGCATGGGAAAATCTTTTATAAAAAAAGTATGTTCATCAGTATATGCCACGGCACAGGATGTAAACAGGCTTATCAAAAACAGATACAGCACAATTACGGTAAACATGCCATAGACAATACTACGGCTGCATCTTAAAAAAAGTTCTCCGGCTTTTTCCATGTTACTCCCCATTTCGGAGCGTTTACGCGACGGGGCGATTGCCACCCGGGCTGGTTTGTGGCGCTCCGGCACAAACCAGCCGTGTGATAAAATCAGCTATCCGGCTGATTTACACACTAATGTTATCTTAACTACTCATTATTTCCGTATAAATCTCCACCAGTCTCTCATAATTTGTCTGTGCATCATGAGTTCTCCTGGCATGAGCTCTTGCCGCTTCCCTGTAAGCCCTCACCTGTGCGCCTCCCGCAAACATCCGGTTCACCGCTCCCGCCAGCCTCTTCACGTTCCCCGCCGGATAGAGCAGCCCATCCACACTATCTGTAAAAATATCTGCAACTCCCCCGACATCCGCACATACCACAGGTAAGCCGAGCAGCATCGCCTCCCCCACGGAATTTGGAGAGTTCTCAATAGAAGAGGGACATACAAACACATGGCTGTCTAAATACTGCCGCTTCATCTGTTCCGCATTCAGCCGCCCCAGAAAATGCACTTTCTGAAGCGTGCCCGTTTCTTTCATCAACTGTAAAATATACCTTCCATATGATTCCAGCTTCAGTTTCCCCTTCAGCCCCTTTATCCCTTTTTCTGCCGCAGATTTAATAATACTGTTCCCTGCCACATAAATTTCCGCCTCAGGATACTCCTTTAAAATATCCGGCATAGCCCGCAGCATATAGTGCAGCCCTTTGATCGGATAATCCCCCTGACTCAGAAAAACAGAATATTTCTTACAGCCCTCATCCTGCCAACAGCCCTCATAAAAATTAGAGCGCAGCGTCTCGTTCATAAAATGGTATTCCGCATCCGAATTCCACGCTTTGGTATACTTTCTATCCCATCCCGTCCGGCCTGTAATATGTCCGGCCCCCTGGACCGCCTCCACCTCATAGAGTCCCCGCTGCACGTATTTCTCATACTGCCTGCGCAGGTCATCCTGCTTTACCCGGTCGCGGAAAGTGATACGCCGCCAGACGTCATCCGGCAGATCTGCGCGGAAATGCCTTGCATAAATACTGCAAAGCCCCTGAATTCCGATCAATGTTCTTTTTTTATTACCAAATGCCTTTACTGCTGCCAGCGTATGAGAATATTCCGTCCCAAAACAATGTATCAGATCCGGGGAAAACTTTCGCATAATTGCTTCCAGGCGCTTTTCCGTTCTCTTATCATATACCTCCGCCCTGCGAACGTCCTCATAAAACCCGAAGGCATATATCTTCGCATCTATGTCCGGTACCTGCAGAATCTGCTCAAATTCCGCCAGGTCTTCCGATACCGGAAAACACACCCCCAACTCAATTCCATTTTCCTTTTGATGCTGCAAGATCGTATTGCTCAGCCCGGTGAGCCAGCCCTCTTTATTGCTCGCCTCCAGCTTAAGATGTTCAGCCACTACCGGCAGCATAATATTACAAATCCATAATACGCGCATAATCCCTCTTACTTTGAAAGTATCATTTATTGCCTGTAAATCAAATCTTTCACTCTATGATACATCCCCGAAAACCTGCTGCTCTCCGCAATCCACCTCCGAAGCGGCGCAAGCGTCAGCAGCATGATACCCTTATATCTCCAAATCTCACCGCACTTCATATATCTTCTGAGCACAAGTTCATGCTCTGCTTTATCTGTCTCCTGATTTTCCCTACTCTCAGAAATACCGCCGCCCTCATAATCCGCTACCACAAAATCCATATATTGGAATTTTGCATTCCCCTGGTAAAAACACCAGAGGAAATGATCGTAATCCGCCCGAATCTTCAAATTGATATCATATTTTTTATCCTGAAACAGTCTTCTGTCATAAAAGCAGGACTGATGGCACGGAATATTGCGAAAACAGGTAAACCCGGTAATCTCCGGCTCGGAGTGCACCATAGCGCCCGTCCGCATACAGTAAGTATTACCGTAATATATGACAGGTACATCTCCTGCACAATATCCCTTATCGTTTTCCTCTTCTGTCTGCTTCGCTGCCTTTGTGACCTTTGTGCTTTCCACCTTTATCTTTCGGTTTGTCTCCTCTGCAACGGCAGTAAGTACCCCCCGGTCATGAAAGCGATCCCCGCAGTTCAGAAATAAAATATATTCCCCCCGGCAAACCTCCAGCGCCTGGTTCATACCATCATAGACATTCTGATCTTCTTTTAAAATCAGTTTTAATCTCTGTTCCTCAATCGCCCGCTTTACCGCCTCTTCCCGCTTCAGATTCTCTATCGATCCATCCTTAGAACCGCCATCCTTCACTATAATCTCAAACCCCTGAAAATCCTGCTCCAATATACTGTTTATCGTAAAAATGAGCTTTTCTCCAGGATTAAAGCTTGTTGTTATGATGGAAAATTTCATAAAACCTGCTTTCCCTTTCTAAATCTATGCACAATACTATCAATACTTATGTCTTTCATTATCATATATAAAATTATCAATATTGACAATATACTAACCAGCTCCATTATTCTCCAAAGCTTCCTTTCACTTACCTTCAATACTATTGTCCCTTGATATCCTGATGGAATAACGACTCTCACACGTTCATTTGCCCCATAAGTCAAAGGCAACAGTTTTTTTGTTTCCAAATCTACTGCTTTATAACAAGGATAATAAAATAATGGTACATCGACATATCCATCTCCTGCTTCCCTGTTTTCACAATCCATTACAATATTTGTGTATTTTTTCGCATAATCTGTCACCAAAACCTTATCCGATGATATCAGCAACTCATGTCCCACATCATTTTGATCTGCATTCAACGGTAGCCATTTATCCATATCCATAATATATTCTATAGCAGAATACTCATAATTCTTTACATATGCAAACTCCCCCGTTAACAATTTCCAATAGGACATCAGCGTTCCTAATGCCATCAATGCAACAATACTGCCTGCTATTGCAGGTACTGCCCATTTCATCTTCCTCCTATCTTCTTCCACAGAATTCTTTTTCCACATCGTACACACACTGACTATTGCAGTCGTTGAAAGAAGGGAGGCAATTACCATAAAGCGGAAAGGAAATTCAAATATATTTATTATTCTGTTTATCAGTTTATGAATGCTTCCCAGTCTGCTATATGGTATAAAATTCATAGTCAGAAAAAGCGCCAGCAATGCAAAAAAAGCAGAAGTACGAAACAGAATCTGCAGCTTTTTATTTTTGCTGTTTTTAAACGTCCTATTTTTACTGCTGATGAAAAATATTATTGCCAAAAGAAGTCCCAAAAGAAGTGGGAAACCCATCACAAAATAACCTTCATTACTGCCATTAAAATATAATTTAAAAATCTCCTGAAAAGGTATTCCTTTTTCTTCAAACTTCCAATTTGTTTCATAGTCATGAATTTTATATCCGTTCGAAAGATACATTTGCAAAAAAGGTATGATAAACCACAAGTTCCACAATAATGTTACTACTCCTGTTTTGCAGAAATTTATCAATACTCTCCTCTTTAATACCCACTTTATTTTTATAATACTAAATAAGAGAAAGAAAAATGCTATCATCACACATACCAATATATGTGACTGAATACATCCTGTAAGACCTATTGCCATATAAAGCCATCCGTTTTTTTCTTCTATCTGATAAATTCCAAGCAAAACAAGCGGCAGAAAAGTAAGTGCTGTATATTCTCCTACCGCACACCTGACATAAATATCTATAAGCCGATACAAACTTAAGGAATAAAGAAATGCACCCATCAACGCAATTTTATCATTCCTTGATATTTTCAAAAAACTTTTATAAGCAATCCATGCTGTAAGAAAATTTATAAAAACAATATAACATTTATAAGCAGTTTGAATAGAATACCCTAACAATGTAATAGCCGCCGGAACATAAAGCATTAAATCACTATAAAACATTGGCGCTCCATCTCCAAATTCATTCCACCAGTTTGGCATGATCCTTACAGGAAACTGCCCTGATAAAAGTCCTTCTGCGACTCCTTCCATACAATATAAATGATATTTATAATCATGACCATGTATATTAAAATCATTTATAAGTGGAATACTACCAAGCAGCACAATACATGCAATACCCCCCCCTGACCAACCGGCGGCGTTTGATTTCTGCTTTCGAGAAATTCCCCATTTCATAAAGTTCTACATTAATTAATAACAAACATACTATTAACAATATCGCCGGTGTATAGTTAGGTATCTGATACAATGAAATTTCTTTAATATTCAGATAACCTCCTCCGCAAAAGTGTACCGCAATTCTTAAATCACTATTCTTTTTCAGCCATGCATGCACTTCCCGACTATTATGGTATGACTTCAGCGAAACAGCCCTCTCCTCATTACCGATATCCTCATTCAGTACATTCCCTTCCTGCAGCGCCTGCACAATAAATCCATTATCATCATACCCCGTCTCATATTCTATCCTGACTTTATACCATCCTTTTTTTATTTCCCCTGTTGTAGTATCTAAAACATATCCATAGTTACCATCATTTTCATCAATATGAAAGTATCCCGCTTCCGAGATGTCTCCGCCTAAAAGATTCCCTTCGTCAAAATATATTTTATACTCATCCCCTGAAACACACTTTATCATAATAATACTTAACACACATACAGCTATCTGTAAAATTATACACTTCTTAAAACTGCTTTTATATAAGTCAACAATTTTTATCATATGCTATTCCCCACTTCTAATTTCTAATTCGGAAATCTCCCCGTCCTCTTTTTTTGAATCCAAATACCGGTGAATGCCAGTATTGATATTATACTAAGTAAATCCGCCGCCTTCCAGAGTTTCCTTTCATTCACTTCCAGTTTTATTGTCCCCTGATAGCCTGGCGGCAGTATAATCCGAATCTTCGCATTTTCACCATAAGTTAATGCAAGCTTCTCATTTGTATCCATATCCTTTGCCTTGTAACATGGATAATAAAACAATGGCACATCTACATATCCTTCCTGCTCACTCCTATTAATACAGCTTGCTTTAATAGTTGTATATTTTTTTTCATAGTTTTCAATCTCCACTTCATCACCGGATGTAACCAACTGGTGCCTTTCATAAAGTATCTCTGCAGACGATGGGAGATATTCTATAACTCCCATATACTCAGGAAGCGCATAATACTCACATACTTCTGCCATTTGAGGCGATTCTACCAGTAATCTCTGATAATAAAAACCCGTTTCCAACAGACATATTCCTCCCAGAATTCCTGCCACTAATATACAAACTTTTCTATTTCCCAATTCCTTACAAGCAATAAGCCCAAAAACAATGGCCATTGCCGAAAAAATTGCCGCCATCTCAAAAAATCTGAACGGAAATTGCAGACTCTGAATCAATGTTTTTAAAATCTTTCCTTTTTCACATAAATAATCATAAGGAAAATATTTTGTAGTCAAAAATAAAGCTATAAGTGATAATCCTCCAAAAAATCCTGCACTTATATTTGCTCGTTTTCCTTCCTCCGAATTCTTTCCTTTATTCATAATCAATGATATAAATACAAACACTAATCCACATACGGATGTAAGCCCCACAAATATTCCCAACCACTCAACATTTGTTTCCCCATTCAGACTTGCAATCACAGTGCCAATCCAATCTCCAAATCCCAGGCCATTTTCCTGAATATTTCCCTGGAATGCAGCAAGTTCTTTTAATTTATAATCTCCCGGATACAAATTTAAAAAAGGTACAAGAAACCAAAGATTCCAAAGAAGAATAACAGTTCCCGCTTTACATAAATTCAAAAATACCGTTTTCTGGCAAATTGTTCTTATATTCAATATAAGTATCAGTATAATAAATATCCCTGCCATCTCGCAAGTCATAAGATGCGACTGGATGCATCCTGTCAAACCCGCCGCCAGATATATCCATCCCCTTTTTTCTTTTATACAATAGAGTCCGGAAAATACGAGTGGCAAAAACGCCATCGCCGTATATACTCCTACACCGTTATTATAATAAATACTCATCAATCGAAATAGATTTAATGTATAAAATCCTGCTCCCAACAAAGCGATTCTCTCGTCTCTTCCTATCTTGACAAATCCTTTATAGGCAAACCAGGCCGTAAGTAAATTTATAAATGCAATATAACATTTAAATACCGTCTGAAGCTTATAATCCATGAGCAGCAATATTGCCGGAAGGTATAACAAAGTATCCCCATAGAACATTGATTGCCCATAACCGTACTCATTCCACCACTGAGGCATGATCCTGACCGGAAACTGCCCTGCACATAATCCCTCTGCTATTCCTTCTATTCGGAACAAATGAGATACCTGATCATTTCCCATAAGTATATACCCATTCATCAAGGGAACACTTGCTATTAAAGTAATAAAAAGTATACTTACTCTGATAAAATATCTTCTTTTTCTTTCTGCTAAATCTATATGCACCGCTTCCCATGCCAACAAATTCGCAATAATACATAAGAAAGCCACCAAAAACAACGGCGTATAATTTGCAACTCTCTCCAGTTCTATACCCCTGATATTTAGATAACCCCCACCACAAAAATGGAAACTGATTCTCAGTCCGGTTTTCTCTTTTGCCCAAACATGAACACTTTTTTCACTGTGCTGAGACTTCAGAATAATTGTCTCAAGCTCTTCTCCCAAATCCTTATTAATAGCACTTGGATTACCATTCAGGGGCTTTATTAAAAAACCATTATCATCATACCCTGTCTCATATTCCACATGGACTTTGTACCACCCCTTTTCAATCTCCTCCGTATCGACATCCAGATACAAACCATATGCCCCATCTGTTTCATCTATATAAATACTCCCATCCCCCTGCACATATCCTCCTTGCAAATTCGCTTTTGATAGATCAATTTGCCTCACTCCTTTTTGAGAAAAATATATCCCCAAAAATATTCCAAAACATATCACTATCTGTGCAATAAGTATAATCCGTCTATATTTCCATGTCACATTTGCAATTTTTTCCACCTTGACTATCTCCCGTTTATTCTTTATTGAAAAATCCAATTCCTATACGGCAATAACCTCACATCCGTACTGTAAGCACTCCTCAAAAACAGCCCGAAATACGCCAGATACGCCGCCGCAACCAGCACCGTCCACAAAACTCTCTGCCTTTTTTCCGGAATCTTCACAATAATCCCCGGTATCAGAAAAATATTCGTTATATTCAGATAATACCCGATCCGCGATATCTCCGGAATAAACGATGCAAACACATAGAGCACCAGCGCACCCAGATTGCAGTAAAAACAAAACCTGTTCTTCTTATCATCTTTAACCGCTGCTTTATAGTAAAGCAACGACAGTACAAGTACCGCTGCACACTTAGCGATATTGGTCAGGGAAGTCTCCCCCGTATCAAACATGGAGCCTTCATAAAAAGGATAAAAGAAAAAAATGATCCTTCTGTAAAAGTCCTGAAACAGCAGCAGGCTTACACATCCGGCGGCAAGAAACAGCATATGCCGCCTCTTCCAGTTCCTGGACGCAAGAAAGTAAAACGGTATCACCACCAGCACCGACTTATGAAACGCTGCCGCCAGCAGCACCCATAAAACAAATTTACCCCATTCATTCCGCAATACATATTTTATACTGTACAACGCAATTGCCAGCACCAGATAATAACGCACGGAATTCAGGCTGGAAAAATAATACCCGCCTGTCATCAGCAGGAACACCGTAAAACAGAACTGCTCACTGATATCCGCCATTCCCCTCACGAAAAACAACACCGTAAAAAATGAAAAGAACGCAAAAATGGGCAGATATTGATCATGATTCAGCACGGACTGCAAAAAACGCACAATCCAAACAAAGCCGAACTCAAAAGCTACATGCCGATCCTGCTCGATCAGCAGAAAATCACTGCGGTACACCCAGTAATCATTTCCTACCGCGATCCTGCAGGCAGATACTGCAAACAGTAATAAAAATACGGCGGCAATCAATATCCTGTTCAGCATCTCCTGGCGAATCACGCCGCACGCACGATCTTTCCTCTCCCCGTCCCTGAAACAACCTGCACTGCCTTCTATTCCCCCACACCTGATATCACATGACATCCGCTCAGACCGTACTGCCGGCAAATTCACAAACCATCCCAGCGCCACCACCAGCACCGTCAGTATGACATAAACAAAAATGCTGTAATCCATTCTATTTCCCCATAGCCATTATTTCCCTTTGCTTTTTATCCCTTCTCTCATCACATGGTATGCTTCCCTCACCGAAAGCTTCCTGCACATTTTCTCCCTGTGCGCCAAAAGAAACCTGAGTGCCAAAAGACTCGCCAAACGTCCATACAAAAAATGGTAGAGCACCCCTCTGTCATAAAAAAACTTTTCGTGATAACCGGAAAACCATGTAGAATCCCCTTCTCTCTCCCTGCCGATCGTCACAGGGGAGGTATATACCCGATACCCCTTATCCAGAAACTGTTTTAAAAACAGACTGTCCTCCCCGGCACTGTACTTTGCGCCGCCTCCGAACAGCAGAGAAAACGTTACCCCCGATTCCAGCAGCTTCTCTCTTTTCACCGCGAAACTGACAGCCCCATAACGCCCGCAGTTATACCATCTCACCCTTTTTTTCTCCGTATTATGGTAAGTCCTTCTCTCCTCCCCGACCTCTATATTAAAAACGATCATATCCGCCGAAGGACATGCCTCAAAAGCCTGCAGGATCATCTGCTCATATCCCGGCTTATAGACGATATCCTGATCCGAAAAAAGGCAGATATCCCCATCTGCCCGCATCAGAGCCGTATTGCGCGAAAGCCCCACACCGCGTTCCGCCATATGAAAAACCTGAATATTCCTGTTTTGAAAGCAGAAGGTCTCCGCACCATAACGATCACACTGATTCACAATGACCGCATCCGATTCTATATGCATCTCCTCCGCCAGCCTGCGGGGTTCCTTATCCACCACCGAAGCCAGCACCTGCACTGTCCCCATTTTTTCTCCTTACAATATCTCTTCTCAGCTTCTCATCACGCCTGACTGATATCCTTATCCCTGCCTGTTTCTTTCCTTAACCGCCTCCGGGTATACAATACATGCTCCGGCAGCTCATAAGCGCTTATCAGCCTCTCATCCGCCTCCCACAATAACCCGGCAGTCACTTCCGCGTCAAATTTTCTGCAAATATCCAGCGCCTTCTCTACCCGTTTCCCATTGTGTGCTCCCGCTTTTATAACCAGCATGACCTTCACACTCTGCTTATCTCCGATCCCCTCAGACGCATTCCTGTCCAGTTCCTCCAATAGCTCACTTTCACCAAAAGCCCCCGCAGCCTCAATTCCCTTTTCCCTCAGCACCGCTTCCACCTGCCTGGGATCTGTTTTCTTATCAATGATAAAAAGTACCGGTTTTTCTTCAAAATATCTTTTCACCAGAATATTCATTTCAGGGGAACGAATCGTCCCCAGCATCGGAACACCATAGCGCCGCTCAAAAGTCGCCGGAATATAAATTCCCTCATCCAGCACAAAATATATCAGCAGATAAAGCACCGTCACAAAAACAAATAACACCGCCCCTAGCATACATGCACGAAACGTGCGCACATCCGCCGCCACAAGAGACGCCTCCTTCGGCTCCTGCAAAATACGCACACCGGCAATTTCCTTCTGTTCCTCCCCAAACGCCTCCATCGCAAGAACCAGAGCCTTCTCAATCTTCATGGTCAGTTCCGGCTCATTCGTTGTCACCGTAGTCGTCACGATCCTTGTATCGGAAAGCATCGTGGCATAAAGGTATTCCCGGAGCTGCGGTTTTGTTATACCCGCACTCTCCCCTGCCTCTGCCATATGTTCCAGTATCTTATCCGTAAATACATCGTCCGTAATCAACTGCGTCCAGGTCGTCTGGTTAAAATACGTATACTCCTCTCCGTTTGCCTGCACCGCATAGTCAATATAAAAATCCGTTACCGCCTCATACTCTTTTGCCGGCCCGAAAGTCACCTTCGTCAAAAAATACGGTCCGCCCACACAAAGTGCCCCCAGAAAAGCCGTCAGTAATATCAGCGGGCTCTTTTGCAGAAACCGCAGTACAAGCAGCCTGATATCCAAAGGTTCCTTTCCATACTTACACTCCCACATGCTGTCCCTCATTTTCTTCCGGCGCTTCTTTTCGTTCCTCTTCCACTATCTCCTTCTTTTTCTGTGCCGCCTTCTGCCGCTCCAGAATCTCCGCCTCCCGGGCCGCTCTCTCCTGATGCGCCCGCTCGATGCGCTCCCGGGCCTCCTTATCCAGTCTTGCCCGCTTTTCAAGCAGTTCCGCATTGGACTGCCGCATTGCCGTGATCTGAGTGGACTCTATCCCTTCCGTGCTGTCGGGCATCAGCAGTATCTTCAACGTCAAAAACATCAGCTTAATATCCATCCAAACAGAATAATTCTCAATATAATACAAATCCAGCTTCAGCTTATCATAGGGTGTGGTATTATATTTCCCGTACACCTGTGCATAACCTGCAAGACCTGCCTTCACCCGCATTCTGAACTTAAATTCCGGCATAATCTCCATGTACTGCGCAATGATTTCCGGCCTCTCCGGCCTCGGCCCGATAAAGGACATATCCCCTGCCAGAATATTAAAAAGCTGCGGCAGCTCGTCCAGCCTGCACACCCTGATAAACTTTCCTATCGGAGTGATCCTTGCATCGTTCTTCGACGCCAGCCTCGCCTTCCCATCTTTCTCCGCATCCACGCTCATACTGCGGAATTTCATGATCTTAAACTCTTTTCCGCCAATTGTACAGCGCACCTGCTTATATAAAACCGGTCCGCCGTCATAAACCTTTACCGCCATCGCCGTCAAAATCATCAGCGGCAAAGTTACCACGATCAAAATCAGAGAACACAGGATATCGATCAGACGCTTGATAAAGCGCTGGTCAATCGTCATCTTATATTCCCTTGTAAACAAAATCGGTGTGTCAAACAGGCTGAGCTGCTCGGCCCCCTTTAAGATAACATCCGTTATCTTCGGCATGATATACACGCGGATAGAATGCCCGTAGCAGAATTTCAAAATCTTGTTCCGCACATCCACCGGAATATCCCAGATGACAATTGCATCATAAGGCTCTAAAATCTCCATAAAAATATCATCGTAGCCCACCCGATAACTGATACATTTGCTGATATCATACTTGTCCTTCCTGGTACCGAATTTTGCCACAATATCGTCATAAGGCCTGTCCCCATGAATCAGAAGCATCTGTCTCGGTGAAAAAATATGCTGATAGATAAAATTCGCTATATTGATCCACCCGACAATCCAGGCGATCTGCAGTATTATCATATATAAATAAATATCCGCAGAGTAGAGTTCCGTGATCATGATGGAAATCTGTCCATAGGTCACCACATTCGCAAGCATTGTCGCAAACACCTGCGAAAAGATCACTTCCCCGTTTTTCAGATACCCGATCCGCATCCCCCCGTACATACTGGAAAAAAAGAAGATAAGGACCAGATAAATTGCAATGAAAAGCGCCTCTCCCTTCTCAAAAAAGCGAAGGTTTTGCTTGATCGGCTCAAAATAAAACTCATATAAAAAATGAATATAAATCGCCACCTGCCCCAACAGACATACCCCTGAAAGAGAAAGCCGCACAATTCTCTTAAATGACTCTTTTTCCTGCATCACATGTTCCTTTGCTTATTTCATACTCTTACTTCGTAGGCAGTTAAACTCACTCTTTTGATACCAATAAGATGATTATTCCGGTAAAAAAGTTTTTAAACCCTTCTCCTCACCGCCCGGAATGCCCAAAACACAAAACACCTGACACTCTCAGGTACCGAAAGCCCCTCCGCCTGTCTGTATAAATTCCAGATGCGTCTGATCGCTTCCAGCTTATTTGAGGACAACGTCTTCCCTGCCCTTCTGTAAATAACCAGATTCTCATCCAGCCCATAAGCTGTCACACCGCTTCTCAATATCTTCCACCAGCACGCGGTATCCTCACTCTTGATATAAGGCATCTCCATCAGAGACTTCCCTATCTTTTCCGTATCCATCATAACCGTGGAGGAAAAAATAGTGGTATTCGCCAGAGCCTGCCCGTAGCTCAGTTCCCCCGGCACATGGACCACCTTCCCGGTCCCCCTTGCCTCTTCATCTCCGAACTCATATCCGGAAAACACAAAACCTGCCTGCTTATCCTTTAAAAAAGCCAGCTCTAGCTCCAGCTTGTCCTCCCTCCAACGGTCATCCGCATCCAGATAGGCAATATATCTGCCCCGCGCCAACGAAATCCCCAGATTCCGCGCCTTTGCCGCCCCAAACCGTTTATCCTCCAACGATTTGATCTCCCGCTTTACCAGACGTATCCGATTATCCCGTATTTCCTCCAGATAAGCCGTCATTACCTCCATAGTAAGATCCGTAGAACTGTCCTCAATCAGCAAAAGCTCCCAATCCTGATACGACTGCCTCCTGACACAGTCGATCGTCTCCGTGATAAAATTTTCCGCATTATAAACCGGTATAATAACACTTACCATTTCATTTTTATGATCCATAACTGCCCCTAAAAACTCTTTTCTGATTTTTCCCAGAAAAAACCATTATTATCTTACCACAGAACTTCCTTCCCGTCACCTCCTATTCAAAATTATTCCCATCTTTTCGTTTTTCTTTCTCCTTAAAAATGCGATAACTAACACTTTTCAAATCGCGACAAATATTATAATATATTGATAACAGAAAACATTTTCTTACAGAAAATGCGTAACTTATTAACCATAGCCATAATTTGAAAGGGGAATTTGAATGATGGATATCGCAAACATGAACGAGGTTGACCTCGAACGCTATGTTACCAGGATTATGCTGGACATGGGTATTCCGGCACACCTGAAAGGGTATCATTACCTGAGGGAGGCGATTATTCTCTCGGGAAAAGATATGGAAGCTGTCAGCAGTGTCACAAAGCTTTTGTATCCTACCGTCGCAAAAAGATTTAAGACCACCGATCAGAAAGTGGAACGTGCTATCCGCAACGCCATCGAAGTATCCTGGACAAGAGGAAATATCGATACCTTCGAGGAACTGTTCGGCTATTCCGTAGGGACCGGCAAGGGACGTCCCACCAACAGCGAATATATTGCAAGGATTGCTGACAAAATAAGACTTGACTTAAGAGATTTATAATTTAAAAAACTTCCGGGCGCCGCTTCCAAAGGGCGTCCGCACGGGTGATATATGTCCGACTATGCCAAATTATTGTCCAAATATCTTTTTCTTCCTATGACGGTCATTTTTCTGATCGTCCTGTTTTATTACCATCATACGGAATCCGGCCAGATTTTATCTACCGATATCCTCTCTTCCGAGAAAGCGGAAGAACTTCTTATTACCGCTCCCCCCGAACTTGGTTTACTGGCAGGACAGGGGATTACCTTATTGTTTAACGGCTATCCGCTTCCCTATGATTCGGAAAGCGGTGCTTACTTCCTGTCCCAGAATATGAATACTGATGAATGGCAGGGCGCCCTCTCTTTAAGTGCTCCCGAAGGAGAACTTTATTTTCTGGAGGATGCTTTTCTTTACGATAAATCCGCCGCGATCAGCAGCGGACACATATTTTCTTTATATGCACAGGTTGGAGGCTCCTCCCAGCTTCTCTCCCTTGTTATCACAGGACTTCCTCTGGTCAGTCTGACTTCCGCCTATTCCGAACAGCCCGTTTACGATCCTGACCTGCAGCCCGACGAATACTATTACGATTCCCACACCATATATTATGGGGCGGTTGTTATTTTTAATGCCAATCCGGAAAGCGGAAAATGCCAGACGGTTTTCAGCCCGGTCACGTTCCATGAACGCGGCGCAAGCTCCACCAAATATGGGAGGAAGAAAAACTATTCCATTAAGCTTCTGGAGGCGGACGGCACTAAAAACGAACAGTATCTTTTTGACCTCGGCACGCAGGCAAAATGGAAACTGATCACAATGTTTAATGACAGCAGTAAAATCCGGGATATGACATCCCTCACACTCTGGAGCGAAATCTCTTCTCAGGAAACAAATTTCATGGAGCACAGTGCCGAAATGGCATATTGCGAAGTCATTTTAGACGGAAGATACAACGGTTTATGCGGTGTACTCACCCCGGTGGATGAAGATACGCTGCAATTAAAAGACGGTGATTCCCTTTATAAGCTGGTGGAGTTTGGCATGCCCTCCCCCGACAGCTTTCAGTATTCCGTTCAAAATAATTTTACCATAGCGTACCCTGTAAGGCTTCGTTATCCTAAAGAACCGGAAAAAATACTTCCCGGCTGGATTCCCATGCAGGAATACCTGACCTATGCCTACTGGACGCCAAACGCCTACGCTTATGCCAGCCTTCTGGATCTGCGCAACATTGCCGATTTCTATATCTTCACCCAGGCAACCGCAGCCGCAGACAACAAATCCAAAAATACCTATATGGTATCCCGCCGTCAGCCGGACGGCAGGTATATTACCTATATCCTTCCCTGGGATCTGAACTATACCTTCGGCGAAGTCTGGGCACAGGAACCGGAGAAACTTTATGTTGCATTTAACGCGGATCCTACGATCATTTATGCGGAGCCCTGCATAGAACAGCTTTTTAACGAAAACATAAATGGCGCCCGGGACATTTTAAGAGCGCGCTATCTTACATACCGCGAAAATATATTATCCGAAGAACATATCATTTCCGTTATGGAGGAGAATATGAATCTTCTAGTACAAAGCGGTGCCCTTGCCAGAGATACCGCCATCTGCCCGGACAGCGGAAATACTACCGATCTCACCGCAACAAAACAGTTTGTTGTGGAACGGATGGCTTTTCTTGACAGCTATATTCTTGGACAATAAGCAGCACCGACACGGCAAAACATTTCTTATTGTCTAAGATATTCGCTTTCTGTATACAATATACTCCCCATCCATATACTGAATAAAATAATCTCTCTCCAGAATTTCTCCATACTTGCCGTAAATCTCACGATGGGACTGTTCCAGCCAGTCCGGGCGCAGATTCTCCTTCTCCTCCAGAGAAAATACAAGGTACCCTGCCTCCCTCACTATCTCATCGGAATACATCGCAAAATTGACGCCCAGGCCTGCCGGCATGGCACATATCAGCTTCGGTTCCATACTGTATAAGACAGCGGTGTTCGCCCAACGGACAGCTTCCGTTTTTTCTTCCTCCTTATACAACGGCATCGCCTCATCCAGCTCCCCCGCCAGTTTATCCCATTCGGCTCTTACCTCTGCATCAACATACCTCTCTGCATTGAAATCCTTCTGATTTTTCGGCACAAAGAACATCCCCGCCGCATAAAGTCCGAGAAACAGATACGCCCATTTTCTCTTCTCCATACCCAAAAGCATCACCAGAGAAAACAACAGTACAATCCCCACTCCTCTGTAAAATGTGAAGGCTTCCAGAGAGTAAACCGTAATATACATCACTACAAACAGCGAAATACTGTAACTCACAATTAAAAAAACCTGCCTGTCCCGGTTCCGGAACACCTCCTGCCCATCCTTCCTGTTTTTCAGATATACGACGCCGCTTCCGCACAACATAAGCAACGGCAGACATACAAACGCCCCAAGCAGCGGTACGAACCACCTGAACATCCCATATCCCGTATAGGACAAAAAGCAATTCCAAAGATCCACAAGTCCAACCTTAAACATCCACAGAAATGTCCTGACCGCTCCGAAAAAGTCCCTGTTTTTCAAAGTTTCCAACAAGATCTCCGTTTTATAGATATTATAATTGCTTGAAATCAGATGCAGCAGATAATAACTGCCGCCAGCCTCTATTCCCATCGCCGCAAATGAAACAACTGTTTTAAAATACCATTTTTTCTTTCTGAAAACGGCAAATATATAAACCGGCACCGCAAAGGCAAAGAAAATATAGACCTGTGTAATGGCAATGATATAAACCGGCACCACTGCATACCGAAAAATCCTCTCCCCTTCAGCTTCATCCATAAACAATAACCTGTAAAGCATTGCCGCAAGCACCATCGCAAGCGCATACCGCAGCACTTCCGACATGATCGTATTCAGATACAGCAAGATGTGTCCCGACAAAACCTCCAGCAGAATAAGATATACAATTCCTTTCCTGTCAGGTTTGCATAAAAGTAAAACCACCGCATTTGCAACACACAGAAAGACAACATTTGCAACCGCCACGGAATCATAACCCCAGCCGAACATCTCCCCCCATACTGCATACGGAAGTAAAATAGCCGGACTCCAGGCGCCGCCTGTTCCTAAAATGGCATGTCCTCCCTCAAATCCCCAGTAGCCTTCCGGCATCCCGCCCGCAAGCCAGGTTTTGATCAGTTCATAATATGCCGCCTCGTCATTCCACTGGGGCATGGGTAAACATAAGCCGCCTCCTCTTTCTCCGCATTGTATCAATGTTATCAGCCCAAATAACAATGCAGGAAGCAAGATAAAGGCGACCGGAAAAACAAGCGATATCCTTTTTCTCATATTGTACTTATCCATACACTAATATACTGATTCAACCAGCCTCAGATTTCCTCCTTGCAGATATAGATCGGCCTCTCTTTCACTTCCATATAAGCTTTGGAAAGATACTGTCCGATAATCCCCATACAAAAAAGCTGCACGCCGCTGATCAGACATAAAATGCAGATCATGGACGGCCAGCCGGAGGTCGGATCTCCGAAAACAAGCGTTTTCACAATAATAACCAGGATCATTAAAAACGCCAGCACACAGAATAAAATGCCCAGCACCGAAGCAAAAGCGAGAGGTGCCGTAGAAAATGCCATAATCCCTTCTAAAGAATAAGCAAACAGTTTCCAGAAAGACCACTTTGTCTCCCCTTTTTTACGCTCCACATTCTCAAACTCGATCCATTTTGTGGTAAAACCAACCCATCCATAAATCCCTTTTGTAAAACGGTTGTATTCCTTCACGGATAAGATCGCATCCACCATCTGCCGCGTCATCAGACGATAATCTCTTGCCCCATCCACGATTTCCGTCCTGGAAATCTTTTTCATCAACCGATAAAACATCCTCGCAAAAAAAGAACGGATCGGCGGCTCTCCCTTTCTGCTCACCCTCCTGGTCGCCACGGAGTCATAGCCCTCCTCTATATAAGAAAACATCTCCGGGAGCAGAGACGGCGGATCCTGCAGATCCACATCCATGGTCACCACGTAATCTCCCTTCGCGTGTTCAAAACCCGCATACATAGCCGCCTCCTTCCCGAAATTCCGGGAAAAGGAAACCATATGCACCCGCTCATCGGCATCATGAAGTTTCCTGATCTCCCCCACGGTCCCATCCTTTGAGCCGTCATCCACATAGATGATCTCATACTCCAGATCCTTTTTCTCAAAGAAACTCCTGTTCTTCACAAACTCCGCATAAAAATCTGCGACTGTCTCTTCCTCATTATAGCAGGGTACTATCACACTCAGTAACTTCATCTCAACTCCTGTTTCACCGGATATATCCCGGTCTATATTCTCAATGCCCTGATCTGCTCCGTTTCACTTTTATGAATAACCGGCATAAAAAATTTCAATTACACCCTTACATCATATCAATATTATAACAGGTTTTCAATTTTTGTGAACAATTACCGTCCAAAACCTGTTACAGTTCAGCCTTTTATCATCACCCTTTATTTGCATCAGGACGCATATCATAGACGACAAGCCTCTCACAAATACCAACCGCTCTGCCCCCTGCCGCTCTGCACCGCTTTTCAAATTCCCCTCCCGGAATCACTCCAATATAGCGGCTCTGCAGTTCCTCCAGGTTAACATCCATATACCCCCCGTCACAAAGATTGATTCCGAATCCCTTTGGCATAGCATAATACGCCCCGAAATCAACCATCTTCGTCTCCCCGCCGATACTGTCCCAGGCCGTCCATATGACAGTATTGTCATAATTAGGGGCATCCTTAGAAAGCTCCATATTCTCCGAAAGCTGTTTTGCCATATCTTCCAGATCCGCTCTGTGTTCTCCGCTTCCAAAAGGCAGCGAAAATTCATAGGGAATATTGCCTCTCCCCAAAAACAAAACCAGAAAAACCATAGCCATCCCCGCTGGGACAAGCAATTTACTTCTCCGGTACACTCCCTCTGTCAAAGGCAGTAAAAACAAACACCCTACAATGTAAACCAGCGTATGCCGCCCGCCCTCCTGCAGCCGATACATCAAAAGATCCGCCGCAAAAAATCCCGCCATGCAGAGCAGCATCTGTCCCTCCGGCAAAAAGTTCTCCCATCTTTTGTATCGGATTCTGACAATCATCTTTATCATCAGATACAAAAACAGCAGCAGAAAAATAAAATAATACAGTCCCGCCGCGGAAATCAGCCCGCTTTTGACCGTCAGATTTTCCCATATCATATCAGCCACCGAAATCAGTGAAGTATACAGCTTCCAGACCGTATAGCGCACACCCGCCAAAATTCCCTGCTCAAAATAGACAGTGATCCATTCCGTATAAAAAAGGTCCGTCAGATACGGCGCACTGAAAAAATGATTGATCATTCCATAGACAATAACCGTAACAGCCGCTATCCCGCCCGCAGAAAAAAAAGCCTTTTTTCCTTTCCGGTAAAACAGCAGCGCTCCCGGCGTCAATATCAGCAATATCAGATAAGGACGCATCCATGTCATCAGCATAACAAGCCCAAACATACTGCTGATCTTCCAGCCTCCGTATCCCTTTCTGCAGCTCATCGCAAGCCCCAGAAATACGATAAACAGCGCAAACAATTCCGCCTCCGGTATACAGGAAAGCGCAAACCGCGTCACCGGTACAAAAGCCCCATATGAAACACCGATCAGCAGGCTCTGCCTCCGGTCGGGCTTTGCAAGCACGCCGAAAAGCAGCATCGCACAGGAGAGCAGCGCAAGATTACAGAGCATCGGAGATAACAGGTTCCACCCAAAGAAAACTCCCCAGATAACCCAAAACAGCAAAAGCACCGGGCTCCACGCCGCAAAGGAAAGGTACATCCCATGGCTTTCATTAAACCCGAAATACCCCTGAGGATAACCGTATGCGAGCACATTCTCAGTCAGTTTATAATAAAATAATTCATCATTCCAGGGGGACGCAGGCAGATACAATTCAGAAAATCCCTGTCCCTGCATCAGGCAGTACAGCCAGGCGGAAATCCAGGGTACCAGCGCAAGAAAGAGCGCAGCAGCAGCCACGCTCTTTTTTTCCTTATTTAAATAAGAGAATTTCCTGATCTTTTCCAATCCCTGCCTCACACAAACTCACTCTCCCAGACATCCACTCCGTTATCCTGAAACACCTCGTGAAGTCTCTCCGAAAGCTGCCTTTTTGTCACACCCTTCTTCAGGATAGCCTGCAGAAAACCACCGCCGCCTGCACCCGCAATAAATCTCCCGTCGATCAGATCCTCACAGGATAAGAATATCTGATCGATACAGGTGTTTGTCGCACCCATATCCAACTGCTTTGACAGTTCCCAATGCTCATTGAACAGCTCTGCCAGTTCATCGATATCGCCCTCTTCCAGCGCCCAGCGCATCCTGACAGCCGTTACTTTCATGGCGGCTAACGCCTCCACCGACTCTTTCCGTCCGCCGATATAATTTCCCACAACTTCTCTAAGCAGATTTCTTGCCAGTCTCCTCTGTCCGGTATAGATCAGCGCAAACCGCTCCTGCAGTTCCTTTTTCGCATCCTCCGGCACGGCGATCTGCTCCACCTGAATCCTCTGATCAATTCCGGATTTTGTCGTAATATATTTTATACCGTTCGTCAGACCGCCCACCTGATCCTGCCAGCCTCCACCGGTACTCATCATCTGTTCCATACAGAGTACAATATCATAGAGAGCGCCTTCACTGCAGGAAAGCCCCAGAAACTCATGGAGCGCTTTCACGCAGGCACCTGACAGAATACTGCTGGTTCCCAGCCCTGAGCCCTTCGGCACCCCCACTACCTTTGTGGAAAGATAAATACCGCCGCCCAGTCTTTTCAAAATCTCCTCCAGCGTTTCCGTCCCTGCCAGGGGCACGATCCCGCAGGAGATCAGCGCCGCCTTATGCAAAGCAAAGAAGTCAAAAGGATTATGACAATCCCGGATCTCCTCTGCTGTCCTGCAAATACCCTCAGCACCGATGTCCTCACTGGCAAACTCCACATGCAGCGCATCCAGCCGCCGCACTTCCACCTGAATCGGCAAAATACCGTTCAGCTTCAGCGCCGCATTCAGCACCACGCCGCCGTTCTCATTGCAGTAGGGCGGCGTATCCGTCCAGCCGCCGCCCCAGTTTACCCGCACCGGAAGCCCTACTTTCACATTTTTATTCACGATATGAAAATTTTTATTGTCCTGAATATATTTTCTGCTGTTATCATAAACAGCCTTTCCGAGACTGTCAAAACAAAGCCTCTCCAGCACATCATACCCCACATCCCCGGCAAAAACAATATTTCTCTCCCGCATATACCTGGAAAGGGCATAATAGATCCGCATCTTCAGCAAAAGTCCGCTCCCTTTCGCCTTTTCCATCAACAGATCAAACTTCTTCTGATCGATTCCCACCTGCCCGAACACCTGCAATGCCCTGTCGTAAGAGCCTCCCTGTTCCAATATCTCCATAAACCGCGCCGCCAGCACCAGATCCTCCAACCTGGTCTTCCAGGGCAGCACCGCCTTTACATCCGCCTTCGCAAAAGACTCATAGAGGCTGCAGCGCTCCATGGAAAGCCATCCTCCCACTGCCGGAGAAGGCTCCTTATTTTCCGATATCTTCACAAGCTGCAGGGAAGCCCTGAGAGCCTCTTCCATACTCTCACAGACAGGATAAAGCTTCGCAAACCAGAGATAATGCTCCTGATCCCCCCAGATCTGTTCCGGTTTGATCCCATAATAAGAAACCATATCTCCAAGCCTTCCATAGATATACGCCGCATTTTCCTCCAGCGTCCCTTTCGGATTATCCTCCACGCCATAAATCCTGACAGTATACCTGCCATCCTGCAACCGAAGCCCATGGAGCACTACCCCGGGCGGAATCCGTCCCTTCTTAAGGCAAAGCCCCGACAGGATACTTCCCTCCCCGGTACTTACCCCTTCTCCGATATCACAATCTTCCAGATAACAGCCCTCTCCGATATCAGCGCCTTTCGCTATCAGGCTGTTATGTGCCGCATAGCGCCTCTCATCCGGCCTGTTCGTACACACCTGCCTTTTCCAGTGCAGATATTTGTAATCCTCCACGCTCTCCGTCACCAGTTCGAGCAACTCTCTCGTAGTACCAAAATGAATAAATTCCGCGGGAGAGAGGCAGATCACCTTCATCCGAAACTTATGGAGCACTTCCCATATTTTTGTTCTGCACGTTTTCAGTTCTTCACAAAAGCTTCCCTCCGGCGCCTGCAGGTAATATTCCTCCAATGTGGCGTCTTTTGCCAGCGGATAAAGAAAATCTCCGTAAAAACTGATCCTTGCCCTGTCGTTGACAAACATGTCAAATTTTTCAGGATCTGTTTTAATGCCATCTCCGATCAGAGAAAACAGTGCCCGCAGCAGCTCCGTATCCAGCATCACCGCACCGGTATCAAGATCCACCATCCCCTGTTCATTTACAGCCCCCAAAGCCCTCAGCTGCTCTTCCGACTGCTTATGCAGAAACCGTTTCACCATTCCCTGTCCGTCATTCAAAAATACGCCGTGTTCTTTTCCGGTCGATATGGGTTCCTTGATCGAGATCGCCGCAGCCCCCCGATACTGCAGATCAATCTGCAGTACATTAAACAAAAGCAATACGTCACCGCTCATCACCAGCATACCGCTCTGCATCCTCGCAGGAATTCCCGCCGTCGCTATCATAAACTCATCAAACAACGTCGAGGCGCGCCCGTTCGGCAGCTCCCTCGGCACAGGCGAAAACAGCTTTCCGCAGACACTGTACTGGGGAACCCTCTTGGAATCCCCACCGGAATGAATTACCAGAACCTTTTTCCCGAAGGCTTCCCTGCCGCCTTCTTTCTCCTCCAGATATTTCAGGACATTCAGCGTAGCACCGCCGGAACCTACACGCTTACCCTCCGGATCAGAGAGCACCACATATCTTGTCTTCGCCGGCAGGAGCGCGTTCAGCAGTCGGTATTCGATCTCTTTTCTATAGGCGGAAGCCTGGTCTTCATTGGACGCCGTCAGAACAACCACATCCCAGCATGGAAAGGACCGCTTTCTGAGCGCCCTCCTGTAATCCTCCCAGGCGTCAAGGTAGCTTTGTTGTAAAAACAGGGGTTTAATTTTGTTGTAGCTTATGTTCATGGTATTCTCCGATTCTGTGCTCTTAATCTGCCGTACAGATCTGTAAATTCTAACATATTTGCAATGTATTGTTTTTATAAATCATATTGTTAAATATATAATCACCCTGCCTCAGCCTTTATACTGTAACATATACTCCGCAATCGCATCCTGCCAGGGCGCAAAACGAAAGTCCGTAGTCAGTCTCAGCATATAATTATCCAGAATAGAATACGCCGGGCGCTTTGTCGGCGATCCAAACTCTTCGGTCGTAATATAATTAACCTTTGTATCCTTCCCAGCCAGCCGAAAAATCTCCGCCGCAAAATCCGCCCAGCTGCAGCTCCCCTCGCAGGTGCCATGGAACAGCCCGTAATTTTCCGTCGGCAGAAGATATTTTACAGCCTTTGCCAATTCCATTGCACTGGTAGGCGTTCCATATTGATCTTTTACAACTCCTACTTCTTTATGACTCTCAGCCAGCCTCAACATCGTCTTCACAAAATTTTTGCCATCCCCGTACAGCCATGCCGTTCTGACAATAAAGTACTTATCACCGAAATCCCTGACAAAATTTTCCCCCGCCAGTTTTGTCTTTCCGTACATACTCGTAGCCCCTACGGCGTCAAACTCTGTCAACGCCCTGTTTTCCGTCCCGGGAAATACATAGTCCGTGGAGACATGCATCAGCTTTGCACCGATTTCTGTTGCCGCGATACTCAGATTTCGAGGGCCGATGGCATTGATCTTATAGGCATTATCGATATCCGTCTCGCATTTATCCACATTGGTATGCGCTGCGCAATTGATAATGGCATCCGGTTTTGTCTCTCTTACAAAAGAAAGTACCATATCCACATCCGTGATGTCCAGAGAGGTTATATTCTCTCCCTGAAAGACGTCCGTATTTATAACAGTAACGCCCTGTTCCTTTTCGTATAACCGGTTTAACGCTCTGCCGAGCTGCCCGTTGCAGCCGGTGATCATGATTTTCTTCATTCTTTTCTTCTCCTGTTTTGATTATTGAAATACTATCCGCATATTTTACAACTTCTTCTTTTTATCTTACCCTATTTCTATATTTCCGGAAACAAAAATATCAAATTACTCTTCCATAATCGGAAAAATCACCTCATCTTCTGATACCAGTTTCCAATTATCCACATCCCGCATATCATCATGTACCGAGTACCACTTAGCGGGAAGATATACCGTTCCATTATTTTTTTCCACATCCAACTCCTTTGAGAAGATAACATACTGATCATGTGCCGTTTTTTCCGAATTATCTATCGCTTTCCCCGTAAAGGGATTCACCGGATTTTTTATGATATCTTTCATTGCAAGTGTCGGAACATCCCCATTTGTCATAAACTCTTCTGATGTTTCAAATGTTTTGTCATTAAAATCTTTTACCATCAGCAACGGATAATAAGACAGGATATCGCTTTCCCCCAACCGATGCTCATCTTCTTCAAATAGCGTACCCCTGCCATGATCCGCAACAATAATAATCCTTGTATTATCATAGACAGCATTCTCCCGCATATAATCAAACCATTTCCCCAATTGCAAAAGCGCCGCCATATTTGCCTGATAAGTTGTCAATTGTATATCCATTTCCATTCTCAATGTACGTCCGTTAACTGTATATCTTTCCTGATGGCTACTTTCATATTCCGTATTATCCACCTCCATAGCCGGTACATACTCAGGTTCCTGAAGCAGCATGGGATCATGGGTTGTACCATTAGCCATCATCAAAAAAGTGTTGATATTCTCATCAACAGCATCTGTAATAGTCGGAAGTGCCGCCAAGACATTGTAATTATTCATAAAAGTTGCTTCCAGCCCAATCGATCGAAACATGCCCTGGCCTATTTGTTTTGTGTCAAGTGATATCCCGCTTTCCGCCTGATTATACTTGCCATAGTCATATACTGTTTTCTGAATACAAAGCGGTACTGTTTTTAAAATACTATAGCAAAAAAAATTTCTATGATTATTCTCTATTGTCTGCCCGTTACCATAATCCTCCGAAAATTTTCCATCAAGTACATAACTTTGAATATCGGGATACTCATCATAAATTGATAAGTCCGGTATCACCTTATAACCCGCATAAGGTGGATCACAAACTGTCACCCGGTAATCATTTTGGGCAAACAATACCGGCATTACCTTTAACGCTTCGTTATGTTTGGTAACCAGCAGTTCCTCATCCCTTTTGTTCATCTCTACTGGAGTATATTCATACCCACCAAAAAGAGCCGGCGCACCAAAATTCGTATATCCCCCGAATGAAATTGTATTTGCATAGTAAGTAAAACCTGTAAACTGTTTCTCCAATTCAGGTTTTTCCTGGAAAAAGTATGGTATATATTCCCCCAACGCCCGGTCAAGCATAATAACAATTACATTTCTACCCGTCCTGCTCATTGTAAATCTGGGTGTCGTAATATAAGCTTCCAGATTCCGTTCTTTCACGCTGTTTATAGCCCTATTAATCGTCACAACATTGACTGTACTCATACAGAGAAGCGCCAGGATACCAACTATCAGTACATCCTTTATATGTTTACGCCAATATCTATATACTACATAACCCCCCCATACCAAAACTGCTACTATTACTGCATTCCCAGCCTGCTCCTTCCATGTAAATCCAAATTCTTTCTCGTATTCCAACTGAGAACTGATCAATCCCATATCCCTTCCAAAGAACATATAATCCACTACAAAAATTCCGGAAAGGTACCATATTCCCCTGTCAAAGTATATTCTTAATTCAGGCTTTGCCAAAAAGTAAAATACGCCTGTCCAAATCACAAAAATCCCCAGTGCCAGGCAAAATGAACTCACAACAAACCACAGCGGATTATAAAATTCAGTTATTACAATAAAATCCAATGGTGCCGCCTTAATCACTGACGAGGGAATTAAAACGCCTGTCAATAAAGACAAAAACAGCCCTCCTGCCAAAAACAGCTTCCTCTCTCCTCTCTCGCATTTTTCTATCTTCTTTATTCTTTCTTTTACATTAATGCTGATCAGAGGAATCTGCATCAGCACTGACATAATCATAAAAAATATTTTTTTCCTCAATGTAGGTGATGGGTATAAGAAAAAACCATAAAATATCAGCAAAATACCAATAATTGAAAAGGAGATACTGACAACTCTGCCCGGATTCTTCAGCTTATAAAAAATTGTCTTTGCCAATGAAAATACATTATTCAATGTCCAATAAAAAACCAACCCGGCAGGAGATGAATATAAAAATACCAGAAAAAAGAGCGCCATCACATACAGCTGAACCTTCGCTTTCAATGGACTCCCTTTCGTAAAAATTACACAAGATATCAAATTTACAACCGTCATAATAACCGGTAGCACATTAACAGAGATTCCGGCCACCTGTAATATTCCATCCGGCATACCCAAATCCGGTATTGGTCCAAACGAAACTCCGCTTAAAAGTTGTAACCCGGAAAGAAATCGATAAGCAGCAATAAAAAACGGAATCTGTAAAAGCAGCGAAACCGCACTGCGCAGTACATAAACAGGCTTATAGTTGTTTTGCCTGTAATAAGTCTGCAACATCATCATCCGCTCATCACCGCTGAATGTCTTTTTAATATGCTCCGCACCTTTTTGGAGCTTTCTTTCTAATGCATGCTCTTCTTCCTGTATTTTATCAGCACGCATATATAATGGCAGCACCAGAAAATTCATAAACAGGCTCAGTACAATAATCGATACTCCCGGATTCCCGATCACTTTATCCGCCATTACATAGATAACTTCAAACAACAAATACAATGGCTTTAAAAATAACGTATCCAAAATTTCCCAAAAAGACATCCTATTTTCCCCCCGCTGCCCGTTTTAAACCTTCATATTTATTCAATAGATAATCCACTGCCCGTTGCGTACCTTCACCCATATATTCCCAGGTTTCCTCTCGGGCTTCCTGCCGTCCCTTTGCATACTTCGGATCCTGAATACACTCATCTATTATTTGTTTTAAATCGCCAAAATTATCCAACGTCAGTTTCTGCCCGATACGAGGGAGCGCCGTAAAAGTCCAATACGGCGTGTCCAGCCACCATGCATCATAAGGACTATTATCAAACTCCGTATCCGCATAGATAACAGGTTTGTCATATACTAGTGAAAAGTCAAAAATTATGCCGGAAAAATCGGAAATTAGAATATCTGCACGTCTCAGTACTTCAAAATTGTCATTTTCCCTATTCCATTCAAGTTGATCGGATGCCGGATATTCCTTCATAATTTTTTCTATTGTTTCCTTTTCAGAAGTAAAAGACTGCGGATGCGGACGTACAATGACATGATATCCGGTCTTTAAGAGAACCTCAATAATTTTTCCGCCGTACCTCTGAAATATAGAGCTTTTTCCCCATGACGGAGCGAGCAAAACATTATACCCTTCCGCCCCCTTTATCCCTTCAGCCTCCTGAAGCCTCTTTGCCATCTCATCCATATAAGGAATACCTATTTTAACCAGATCCTTGGCCGGAAGCCCTCTTAATTTCTCAAGATCCCTGACTTCCTGTACCTGATATTCCCCCGAGAGCAGTACCGCATCAAAATAATCCACCCCAAACATTCGATAACCTGAAATATCATTCGCCGCATGCTGCATATGCACATAATATTGTACATCCTTGGACCGCTTCCACTGATACACGTCAAGCCCGGGAGTCGTGGAAAGCACTATCCCCGCATTCAAAAAATTCATCTTCGCAAAAGCCTTATTGTTCTTTCCGATAAACTCTCCCTTAATGTGTTTGTAGGGATTCTGAATCGCAGGATCATCCGGGGACGCTGTCATATAGACCATATCTACCCCCCGTCTGTCAAATTCCCGGCAGATCGGTTCAAATACATTCCAGTATCTTTTATCATCCGAAAAAATCACAAATGGCAGTTTATCCGCATTCGTCTCTACCTTTTTTCCGCTGCTCATCACAAATCTCAGTTTTACAATCCAGTTCTTCAGCAGATAATTCAATGTCCCGATAATTCCGATAAGTATTGCAAAAAGCATACTTCCTGTTCCCGGATCGATATATAATAATATATTCATTTAAGTCTTTCCCCCTGTTTAAACATTCATGCTCATTATCACTACAAACACGATATATTCTACTTCGTTCAGATAAAAATCGCAACTACTTTAAACAAAATATTCCTCTTAAATGTCCAAATTCAGGTACATCTTTACATCTTTCATAAAGCTTACAACAATTAGTACAATCACAATCCCTATCGGGAAAGCCGCAATAATACTGACTGACTGCAGATTATTCATGGAGCTTTCCGAAAAAACAAGCGCAACCGGTAACAAGATCAGCAAAATGCACCACATAAACTCCACAAGCTTATGAGGATTCTCATTCTCTCCCAGCTTATGATAGCTGTAACAAGAGCCAATCAGCGCAATAGAATCGAAAGAAGTTGCATAAAAAGCTATCATTGTAAAAAGTAGAAGCACCAACACAAAAGAAGCACAGGGCAATGTACGTATAATCGCAATAATCGTATCATACAGGTCTCCGTCCCTCTCATATATGGCAAGAAAATCCGCTGCTCCTGTTATCTGTTTTCCCAGAGAATAATTACCCAATATAATAAAGCTGATGACCGTGGAGCCAGTCCCAAACAGATAACCACCGAAAATGACCTGCCGTATAGTACGCCCCCTGGAAATGCTGCCGATAAAAAACGGAGCGGCAACACACCAAACCATCCAGTACGCCCAGTAAAAGATCGTCCAATTTTGAGGAAAAGATGTTGTTCTCTCCGGATCTGTAAATGTTGCCAGTTCAAAAAAATTCTGCATCATTCTTCCCAACGCTGCATACCCGGTTTCTAAAATATACTTTGTCTCCCCTCCAAACAATAATACAAAAATAAGTAATCCGAAAAACAAGTAAATGCAAGACTTTGCCAGAAAGCTAATCCCACCAAAACCATGCAGCAACGCATATGTATAAATAATGCAGGTTAAAAGCAGAATAACGATTGTCACAACGGTACGGTTCAGTTCCACATGACAAATTTCATTTATAATTTCAGCCATGAGCGGCGTTGCCAGAGAAAAAGTTGTTGCAGTACCCGCCAGTAATGCAAATACCGCCAGAAGATCTATAATACGCCCGGGTATGCCATCGGTATATTTTCCAAGGATAGGACGACAGGCCTCCGAATACTTTTGTCTCTCACGCCTTCTTACATGAAGCATAAAGCCGAACGCCACAGCCAGTACCAGATAAAATCCCCATGGGATCAGACTCCAATGAAAAATCGGAAATACACTCGCCCAATCCTGAATACTGCCCAATTCCGTTATGTGCGGATCAGACGCATATAATATCCATTCCGAAAAAGAATAAAACAAAATGTCCGCCGCCAGACCTGCCGTAAACATCATAGAACCCCAGACAAAAAATGTATATTTTGGTTTTTCTCTCTTCCCCCCAAGCACAACATTTCCATACCGTGAAGCCGCAATAAAAATAGAAAACAAAAATATTCCCAATCCTATTAACAGATAGTATGCACCAAAAACATCCCCGAGCACATAACGAATCTGCTCAAGTACCTTATTAGACTGCTCCGGTATATAAAAAAACATAATACATAATATGACAATAATAATAAACGGCACCAGAGTAATCATCCAGTCAACCTTTTTATTTCCATCAGTTCCTACAGGCCTTTTCATCTTTACATCTATTCCTTTCACTTTACTCATGTACAAAACGTTATAGACATGTTTTCCCAGACTCATTTTGCTTTATAAATCTTTTTATAACGGTACTCAACCGTTTCTCATAAAAAACGCTCATAATATTTGTCTATTACAGCAAGTTCCTTTATATCATCTATTTCTACGACATCTCCTGTCTTCATTTCACAGATCCCAAGCCGATACGCTTCGGGATAACAAAATAACGCAATATCATCCCAATATATCTGCGTATTCTTCCTTTCCTCAAATTCTGTTTCTATATGCTCTTTCAGCCTCTCTCCATCTTCAACTGTCCATCTTGAAATGCTGTAAAGCTGCCAGCCTCCTTTTCCACCTTCTTTATTGCAATGAGTGACCATCCCATTTTTCTCGGTAAGCATCCACTCCTTTGTCTCGCGCTCCATCCATACACAATTATAACCGGAAAGTTTAAATGTCTTTTTCAATACATTTTCATTATAAATCATCTGATCCGCATCCAGAATGATCGCTCCTCCAATAAAATCCCTCGCCATATATAATGATGAAATATTATTGCATTTGTCATAAAAAGGATTTTCAATCAATACAACGCCAGGATATTCCCTTTTAAGGTCAAAAAACTTCTCTTTCATATACCCAACCACAACATATATTTTATATATTCCATTAGCATGTAATCCCCTGATTACGGTATCGATCATTCTGACTCCATTTACCTTAATCAACGGTTTTGGTGTCTCCAATGAAAGCGGCCGCATTCGCTTTCCCTGACCTGCCGCCACAATAATGGCATGCGTTACCTCATGCATGTTTTTTATCCTCCATTCTTTCCAATTCCTTTCGGACAATACGATAATACTCTTTTGCGTAGCGATACTGTCTCAATGAATATTCACCGAACTCCACACCAAGCTCTCTTTTGTATTCACACCAGTTACTCCAAAGCAGACCGCAAGCTGCAATATAACAATAAATCTTAATCCGAATCATCCTCTCACATCCTTCTTTAAAATACAAATTTATCAAATGATCCACCTGCTCCTTATCATAAAAAGAATAAATGCAGAACATGGCTATGTCTATATGTGGATCTTGCATTCCCGCATATTCCCAGTCTATCATTCTGATATCTTCTTCTCCCCTCTCATCTGTCATGAACAAAAAATTATCAGGAACCGCATCTATATGAGCCAATGTCTTTCTATCAATGTGTTGTTCCGTAAACGCTTTCAAAGAAAAAATATTTTCTCTTGTCTGTATATAATCTTTATAAAAAGAAGCTTCCTTTCTCCAAAGGCTCTCATAAAATTCTATTTGCCTCCAAATATCAAATTCATGTGCGACATAAAAATTACACTCATGAAATTCCCGCAGTTTTTTCATACATTTTCTAATATCACTTTCCAAAAAAGGATCACATACCCTTGCCCCCTCTATATATTCGGTAATCTTATATCCGTTATCTGCATTAATATAAATAATATTATCGCAAATACCCTGTTTACTTATTTTTCCATATATCTCAACCTCCTCCTGCCGATTGATCAGGTTTTCCGTCCCTTCGCCGGGAATACGCATTATATATTTTTTCTCATGGCACACAAAAGAAAAAGAACGATTTGTCATTCCCTTTTTTAAAACGTTAATATTTATTATTTCATTCTCCTTTACTCTAAGAACTTTTGCAGCAATTGAAACGGCATCTGATTTCAACTGGCCGGAAGAACTATCCAGTTCCCGAAGCTGTTCATAAGTATTAATTTCTATAACTTCCGAATCCCTGACCATTTTAGGATACAGAATCATACAATAATTTTTATATAAAGCTTCTTCCCAATAAATACCATAATATTTTCTCTCTTTACTCAATTCAATGATACGCTTTTTTATATCCGCCGCATCCTTCTCAAAAATATAGCTTATACCTATCATCTTGTTCCCAGCCACATCCTCCCGGGTTCTTACCAGTTCCATTTTCCGGTTAATCCTCACGTCACTCTCTTCCGTCAATACCTCACTGACCATATACCAGGAATAAAGTTCCCGCTCTCTGAACGGATTTTCCGCACACCACAGATCACATGGCAAAATATACGTATTAGAAATATACTCTGATGCAAGATATAAAGAATACAGATTATTTTTAGCAGTATATTCCGGATTTACAAGTAGTTTCACCCCAAACTCATCGATCAGATACTCAAAACTTTCCTTCATAAACCCTACAACAACATAAATCTCTTCAATCCCCACCTCATTGAGCTGCTTTATCAGCCTCTCAATCAGCCTCTCCCCTTTCACCTCCAGCAAAGCCTTCGGTGTTTCCATATTGATTGGCACCATTCTCATTCCAAAGCCTGCCGCAAGTATGATTGCATTTTGTGGACGGCTTTTTGCAAACAGTTTTTCTGCCTTGTCAGTTAAACGCACTTCCCCGTCAAGATAACCTGATTCAGACAGCTTTTTTATGCAGCGATTGACAAGCCCCAATGAATACCCCGTCTTATTTGATAAACAGCGTTGGTTACTGTAATTTTCAAACGACAATGTAAGCAGAATATCGAGTTCTTGTTTGTTCATATAATTCTCCTTTTCCATTTTCATGAACGTTATATATCAAATTACAGCAAAAAACATACTTTGTCAAGCTTCTCCCTTCCCTTAAAATAGTTCTGATAACAGCAGTTCCCAAAGCCAGAACCCGTACTGTTTCCATACAATCATTCTTCCTATACAGCCCGAGCGCTTTATGCTATCATATTAAATGGAACATAAAAGAACCAAATATTTTCACCATAATACCGGATTTTAAATATCATGGTCCGGAGATCATAACTATTTGTATGCAATATTAATACAACAAGGAGTTTCCCATGAACAAAAAGTACCGTATACCCGCCGCCCTCTGCCTAGCTGCCCTCTGGATCTTTCTAATATACCATTTCACCGGCATCTTCTTCGAGACCAATGATGACCGTATCATCACCGAAATCCTCTCCGGTTCCATGACCGGTTCTCCCGAGGCGCATACCTACTATGTGGATTATATACTTGGCTTCCTTCTCTCCTCTCTCTATAACATGACCACCGCCATTCCCTGGTACGGCGGCATGCTCGTACTGTTTCAGTTTTTATGCTGCTTTTTTATCGCTGATGCTTTCCTCTCCCGCTGCCATCATAAAAGAGACTGTTTTTTTGCCCTGCTGTTCATTGCGCTTATATTCGCTTCCGAATTGTATATTATTGCAAGCATCCAATACACCTCCACAGCCGCAATGCTTGCCATTACCGGCTATTTGTGTTTTCTGCTCTATCCCGAAGGAAAATCCCGCTGCGCCCTTTTTTTCCTGCTGGAACTTCTCTCTTTTCTTCTGCGCAGCAACGCCATGCTCATGATTCAGCCCATGGGCTTTATAGTCCTTTTGGGATTTTATTTTTCCGAAAACAGGCTTTATCTGCTTCCCTTTTCTTTTAAAAAGGATTATCTTGCAAAATACCGACCGCTGTTTCATGCCTCTGCCATCTTACTCACCATCCTGATCATCGGAAAGAGCAGTTATCTGACCTTTCACAGCTCACCCGGCTGGAAAGAATACGAAAAAGTCAATGACGGTGTCACGGAGATCACAGATTACGCTGCCATTCCCGACTATACGGAAGTACGTAATATCCTGAAAAAATATAATGTCACCCAAAGACAGTACCAGGCATTCCTTCAATATGCCATGATCGAAGAAAACCTTTCCGGAGACTGCCTTCTGGAAATTGCGGAAGTTGCCCATGCCCAGAACATGCGCCCTGCTTTTTCCCAGGTGTTCAGACAATTTCTGAACAGTTATGTCTCCCCGGAATACTGGAACTTAAACCTTTTGCTTCTGTCAGCCTGGGCAGCACTCATCCTTCTTCTGATTTTTGAAAAAAAACCATCCCTCCTGTTTCCACTCACAGGGCTGTTCCTTGGCAGAAGCGTCCTCTGGCTTTTTTTGCTCTATGAAGGCAGGATTCCACCCAGAGTTATGGTCCCTTTGTTTTTAGGTGAAATTACCTTTCTGCTCTGCCTTTTCTTCCTCACTGTTTCAAAGGATGACAAGCATTGCACCTCAGAGACTTTCAAAAAACCGTCAAGGGCTCATTTTGACAACCATGTCATCAAAAAGTATTTACCATTTATTCTTGTAATACTAATGCTGCCGTTTGGCGCCAAAACATTGAAAAACCAATATTTATTTTTAAAAGAAAAAAATACCAACGAAGCAATCTACTTTAAAGGCATGCAGGAAATGATTACCTACTGCAACAATCATCCTGAAAAAAGCTACTTTATTGATGCCAGCACTTTGATTTATTATCGCGGCAGCGCTTTTGAAACAAAAATTTACGGTCCGCGAAACGGTGTGATTACCGGATGCTGGTATTCCGGTGCGCCTGTACTTTATGAATATCAAAAAAAATATTTTGACGGCTGTGATTCCATATACCTTCTCACTTCTTCCGATATGGAAATGCAGTCTGCCATGGTTATCGACTATCTGGAAGAGCGCCTTGAAACAACCGCACATGCTGAAGATACTTTTACGGTATCAAACGGCGGGAAATATCTGGTCTATGTATTTCCGCTTTAAACTTTTTTATTTCCTGCGCATCTGATAGATAGATGCATAAATTGTCTTACAGCCATTTAAAAGATATTATATGGCAATAAAAATACAGAAATTGTAATACTTTCTAATGACTGAAAAGATGACTTATGATATAATGAGCGTTAGCGAGAGGAATAAGTTTACTTATTCGGCGAGCGGCGAATTAAAATGTTCACAGTTTCAACAACTCAATCATTAAACAGGAAGAGAGGTACTATAGTAATGAAGAAACATCATATTCTTCTGATCGCAGCACTTACTGCCACACTTTGCATATCAGGCTGCGGAAAAGAAGATGAACCTGCATCGACGGAAATTCAGGATATAACTGTCGAAGCAGAAGATCTTCCGGGCACTTCCGAAGAGGAAGAACCCGTTGAGCCCGAAGAGGAAGTTATCACCGATGATGAAGAAGCACCCGGCGAGGGCTATGTGAGAAGTTCCCTGACAAACTTGTGGGTAAAAGAGGAAGTTGCCAATTCCAGGCCGATTTCCGTCATGATGCCTACCGATACGGCAGCTCAGCCTCAGTATGGTATAGGAAGTGCCGGCGTTTTATATGAAATCATGGAAGAAGGCAGTATTTCCCGTCAGATGGCGATTATCGAGGGATGGCAGGATATGGAAAAGATCGGAAATATCCGCAGCGTCCGTCATTATTACGTTCCGGTGGGCCTTGAATGGGATTCCATTATCGTACATTTTGGCGGTCCCTTCTATGCAGATAACTGGGTAACACGCCCCGATGTTAATAACATTACCGGCACACATACCGGTAACACCAACGTGGCACCCGGCTCCGAGGCGTTTTTCCGTTCCAATGATAAGAAGGCACCTCACAATGCTTATACTTCCGGTGAAAAATTAACCAGCGCCATTGAGAAGCAGAAATACGAAAAAGACCACAGAGATCAGTACTGGACTGCAGATCACTTTAAGTTTACAAATGCTTCCAATCCCAATACACTGGAAGATTACAGCGACGCAAAGAGAGCTGTCAATATTGATCTGAGCGGCGTATTCCCCGTAACACTGACATCGCTGGAATACAATGAAGAAGAGGGCGTCTATTATAAGACACTTCATAAAAACAAACAGATTGATCAGCTCACTGGTGAACAGCTTACTTTTGATAACGTTATCGTACAGATGACAGACTGCAAGAAACTTGATGACAAGGATTATCAGGATTTCACAATGATTGACAGCGGAAAACCCGGCTACTACTGCACAAAGGGTAAGATGATCCCGATTACCTGGACAAAGACTTCCGATTACGCGCCGACCAAGTATTATGATATGAACGGTGATGAGATCGTACTTAACACAGGAAAAACTTACATCGCTGTCGCACAGGCCGGCACAAAGCCGATATTTGAATAATTTGTTGATATAGTTTATATGAAAAGAACCACTTCTATTCCAAATAAGAAGTGGTTCTTTTATATTATTGATTTATTTTCTGATACACAGCCCCGATCTTATACCCATCCACCCAGACAGCGTATACTTCCTCATACCCTTCATGAACCGCCTCATTTCCTATCACATTCAGAAAAATATCAATATGGTAATCCCCTGCCTCATAATCTTTTACAATCCGGAGCTTTTCCTCTTCCGACAATAGCAGGGTACTAAGCGTATAACCGCTTACCTTTACTTCCCCTTCCGTATGATCCAGTATCCATCTCATCAGTTCACTACTGTCCGCATATTGTGAATCTCTCTCAAACAGATGTGCATACTGCCTTCCAATCATGTTGAAATACACCTGCTGGTAAGGGTGATTACGAATATTCCACCCCGCAATCAATACTATACAAATGCCAAATACTATTCCAACAATCTTTTTATTGATAATTTCAGCACAAAATTTGAATCCATATACCGCCACAACCGTAAATGGCACAAATGCAAAAAATACATGATACCAACTCTCGTATATTTTACAATGAAGCATAATGATCGCACATATGATTCCCCAGAACATTCCTATACAGCAAGCAAACCATTTTCCCTTTCCCAATACGCCATTTTCCCACCATCCTTTTCCCTCCTTTTTCAAAGAAAATATCAGTCCAACATGTCCCATGAAAAACAAGAACATATACAAAACAGGAATTGTTATTCCCATCCACACAAACAAATAATACCAGGGAAGCTCTGTTGATGTAATCAACTTTCCCATAAATGCCATATAGCCATTCCATCCCTGAAAGTGAGAAAAAGCTTTAAAAGTCTTTTTAAAGGAAATAACCGGATGTATCCAGGCAAACGGCGAAATTATAACCCAAAACAAAAAATAAGAAATAATTACCAAAGGATATTTAATAAAAAATAAAGCTTTATTTTCAGCTATTTTTCTATCTTTTATCAATATTGTTAAATCCCTGAGCAGCCAATACCCCAATAAAAAAACCGGATAAATAATTGCCATTACTCTTTGATTTGTTGCCAGCGCCGCTGTAATTCCAAATAGAACTATTGTCAGCCAGTTTTCCTTTTCCACAACATAGACAAGTGTAAGCAGGACTACCATATTAAGCGCCGCGAAAATAAGATTTTTTATATCAGTAAATTGATATCCAAAAAAGCGTGGATAAAGCGAAACGATCAGTGTTCCTGCAAAAGCGTAAAATCGGTCTTCAGGAAATATTTTTCGCAGTGCAAAATAAAAACAGACATAACCCACAAAGCAGACAATAAAATTATACAAATGCCGCATCAAATATATTTCTCTTGTGGTCATTGTAAATCCATGAATATCTTCCATAAAAGCCATAGGCATCTGCATTGCAGTTCCATAATAGCCATGATTTTTTTCATCCATCTCAGGAATATCTTCCAACCCTGGCATATCCCTGCCCAGTAATACCTCATTCATATATTTATAAGATACCAGGCTTCTCTCACGCTGTTTTTCTTCATCTACAGTAAAGCCATAGTCCTTGTAAACACATAGTCCTGCTATAAAATAAATTATGAAATACAAAAGAGTACAGTATCTCCATATCCGCTCCCAATCGTACTTTCTGTTGCGACCTTGCCCTGTCATTTATCCCATGTCCCTTCATTTTAATCTATTCTTTGATACACTGCCCCAATTTTATATCCATTTACCCACGATGCATATACTTCTTCATATCCTTCATGTGGGGCTTCATTTCCTATTACATTTCTGAAAATATCGATCAAATATTCTCCCTCTTCCATCCCTCTCACATCAATCCTCTGTTTTTCTTCCTCTGATAACAGTAAATAACTGTCTGTCTCTCCACATATCGAAACAGTGCCCTCCGTATGATCCAATATCCAGTCCAATAATACACTACTGGTAGCCCGCTGTTCATCCCTGTCAAACAGCGTTGCAAAATGTCTTCCGACAGGATTAAAATATACCACCTGAAAGGGATGATTCAAAATCATCCATCCACTCAAGCATATCAAATAAAAAGCAAGCACTCCTCCCACTATTTTTGCACTGATTTTTTCCGACATAAAACGCACACCATAAACCACGACAACCGTAAACGGCATAAAAACAAAATACAAATGATGCCATCCCACATAAATCCTGCTGTCCAATATAATAACTGCCAAGACAATTCCCCAAAACAATAAAATATTGCAGGCTAACCACTTGTATTTTCCTATAAGGGCATCCCAGCCATTTTGCTCTCTTTTCAGATAACTGCCCAAAGCAATATGTCCAACAAAAAACAGCATCAGATAAATGATTGGTATTGTTAATGCAAACCAGACCGGCAAATAATACCATGGGCGTTCCTCACATGTAATCAGCTTACCCATGAAAACCATCGTTCCATTCCAATCATATTGCGAAAAGCTATGAAAGGTATTTAAAAATGTCCGAATCGGTTTCCCTTCTACCCACACAAATGGAGAAATCAAGATCCAGCCAACAAAATAAACTATTATCACAAAAGGATACTTCCCAAATAAAATAATTTTATCTTTTTTATTCCTTCCTTTTATTTTATCTGTAATATCCCTGACAAACCAATATCCCAAGAGAACCACAGGAAACACTACACCCATTACCCTCTGATTTGTAGCCAATGCCCCTACAAATCCAAATAAAAATAGCGTAAGAATGCTCTCGTTCTCAACAGCATAAACCAGCGCCAACAGTAACATCATATTAAGAGATAGAAAAATAAGATTTTTTAGATCCGTAAACTGATATCCAAATATGCGAGGATAAAGAGAGATGATTAATGTGCCGGTTAATGCCAAAAGACGATTTCCAAAAATCTTTTTTAGTGCTATAAAAAAACAAATATTCCCTGCATAACAAACCAAGAAAGTTATCAAATGCCTCATATAGAAAATCTGTTGTGTTGTAAGAGAAAAATTAAATAAATCCTCAATAAACACCATAGGCATCTGAATCGCAGTTCCGTAATATCTGTGGTCAAAATCTTCCAAGCTTGTTATATTGACAAGCTCCGGCACTTCCCGGTGGAATATTTCATGATTAATATATTTATAAGTGACAATACTTCTTTCCCATTGTATGGGTTCATCTGTAGAAAAGCCATAATCCTTATAAACATATATTCCCACCATAAAATAGATCACAAAATATAAAAATACTGACAGGCGTAAAATACCTTCTCTTCCTTTACTCAATATATTAAGCTTTTTCATGACTCTCTACCCTTTTTCACAAAAACAGCTTTTTTACCTAATACGTAGTTTAAAATAATAACCAAAGCCATCAATATAATCTTGGATGCCCTCTCATCCCAGCAAAAAACCTCAACCAACAGAATAACCCCAAAAAAGTCTACCAGTCCAGTAAAGCCTCTGGCCCCTATAAAGCGAAGTAATTCAAAAACATTCTCTTTCACAGATGTGCATTTTGATCTGTATACCCAAAACTTATTCATAAGATAGCCAACTGTCTTAGATAAAACTAAGCTAATAATATTTGCCACGGTATAAACTATACCCATATGCAAAAAAAGGAAATAAAGCAATGCATTACTGAGCGTAACACATCCGCCTGCAACTCCATAACGTAATATTTCCAGGGAAAATATCTTTTTTATCCATTCTTTTATCTTCATTCTTACTTTTTCTCTTTCACATGCGCTTCCGAATAGTTATTTTTAAATGTCACATCCAAAAGCATATTTCCGATAAAACCGACAGAAAACAATTGTATCCCCAAAATGATCAGTAATATACCCAATTGTAGCAATGGCCTTGTCCCAATAGAATTACCCATACACCATATTACTGTCAAAAAAAGACAGATTGACCCCCCAACAAACAGAGATAAAAGTCCAGCCTTTCCAAAAAAATACATTGGTCTGTCATGATATTTTGTCAAAAAGGAAACTGTAAAAAAATCCAACAATCCCTGCATATACCGCTCCATGCCATATTTAGATTTCCCATGTTTTCGTTTATTATGATGCACCGGAATCTCAGCAATCCGAAACCCTTTCCGAAAAGCCAGGACCGGAATATAACGATGAAGCTGTCCATAAACATCTACGGAATCTGTAACCTCCCGCTGATATGCTTTATATCCACAATCAAAATCATGCAGGTTAATACCCGACATTTTAGCAGTAACCTGGTTGAACAGCTTAGAGGGCAGCCTCTTCTCTGCCGAATCAAGTCTGTTAACCTTCCATCCTGACACAAGATCATAGCCTTCATCAATTTTCTTCAAAAAATTTATTAGTTCACATGGATCATCCTGCAGGTCCGCATCCATTGTAATAACTATATCACCGGTCACATTTTTAAATGCCGTCTGTAACGCAATAGATTTCCCAAAATTTTTCCGAAAAAAAATATACCTGACATGTCCATCTTTATCAGACATTTTCCGAATCACATTTTGTGTATGATCAGTTGAACCATCATCAACAAATATCACTTCATAGTCTGACAGAAGATTCTCTTTCCGACATAATTCTACATTACTTTTAATCAATGAATAAAGCTCCTCTAAGGACTCTTCTTCATTATAAGCAGGTATTACAAAAGATACTTTTCTCTTTTTTTCTGACATTTTATATATATATACCCCTTTCATTATTTCTTTAATTTTGTCTCATATGTAAAAGAAAATTATTAATAATCATACTATACGCACTATCCTTTGTCAATTTACACCATCATGTATTCAGGACATACGCATGAATGTTTTCATTGCCCCAATTTCTATTTTCGTTGTTTTTAAAGTTTTATTATCTGCTCTAAGTATTTTTCTGCTTTCATACTG
>JAAWOG010000001.1 GCA_022799355.1 Lachnospiraceae bacterium
CGGCGGTATCCGTATTTTCCTGCACGGTCTTCACTGTGCCCGTACTTTTTTCATCCGCGCGCACCGCCATCACCGCGCCGTCCTGCAGCACCAGAATAAGTGCCAGCAGAAAACTCAGTATTCTTGCCCGTAGCCTATGCTTCCTTAACATCTTTTCCTCCTCCTTCGTAAATATATTTCTATTTATACGATAGCAAACGTATCATTTTTTTCAACAGGTTGACCTCCAATGACCATATTTTGGCCTCCATTTCTTTTTTCGAGGTCAAAATATGGTCATTGGAGGTCAGCCTATAGTTTTTAAACAAATTTATGTTATAATGAATAAAAATAAATCGTGGAAGGAGGCACGCAACATTGTTCCATAATATGGTGAAAAAAATCACTGACTATATGATAGAAAAAAACATAATTGAAGAAGAAATGTTTGATATATATCAATATGGATTTGAATTAATGATCTCCAGTACGATTACCATGCTCTCCATCATGATAATCGCCTGTATCATGGATTCTCCCCTTATCGGAATATTATACTTTTTTATTACGGTCCCACTGAAAGTGACTGCCGGCGGATATCATGCTCCGACCTACGCAAAGTGCTTTATCATCAGTAATCTGGAATATATGGCGCTCTCCCTGACTGCCAAAGCACTTTCCGCCTTTTTTATACCTTATTACGGCTGGATTATTCTATTGATGATAAGCACCGGTTATATTTTGTTAAACTGCCCTGTTAAAAATCCCAACCACCCTGTCTCAGAGGATGTGCTTCAGAAAAACCAGCGACTTACATATGTGTTGCTCGGCGTAGATACGATTGTTATAACAGCTTTGTATCTGTTGCAGCAGGAATCCTATATTTTGAACTTTAGCGTGTTATCTATTGCAGCGATTGCAATATTTATACTACCAACTAAAAAACGAAAGGAGGATAATTTTCATGATTGCTCAATCTATTCTGAATAAGGTGGCTAAAGCGGCGCTTGGTTTTGCGAATTTCGGTGCAAACTCCGCATCCATATTTAACCGTTATCAGCCGAAACTGCCGGATTCCTTAAAAAAGAAAAAATAATTTTACGGAGCAGAGGTTTTACGGGACAGTATTACCTCTGCTCTGTGTTTACGGCTCAATATCTAATATCATAATACTTGCATGAAATTTATGATTCTGCTTTTCATATTTTATCACCCCATCATATTTACACACGATCCGCTCTATATTATATGTCCCCAAGCCGTGACGCAGTGTGTTTTTCTTCGTCGTGATAAGCCGTTCACCTCTTATGATAGGTTCAATCTGATAATCATTATGCTCCTCAATGATTAACGCATTATGTTCATACCGGATCGTCACTGTAATTTCTTCCTTTGCCGCCTCCACTGCATTTTCGAGGAGATTTGCAAACAGGGAACACATATCTTTCTTTTCTATTTTAATATCCTGCACAAAAACACTTGTATGAATATTCAGGCAAATCCCTCTGCTCTCCGCCTCTTTTCTCATCTCGTTCAGAATAACATCGATGACATCGATACCTGTCCATACCTTTACCTCCGAATAATCTAATGTTTTCTGCAAGCTTTCTATATATTGCCGCGCCTGTGCCTCCTTCCCCTCCTGCAGCATATGATGCAGTGTCCTTAAATGGTGCTTCATATCATGCGCCAGGCCCGCATTTGCCACATAAAAATCATTGATCTGCTGATAATTCTGCTCAAGCATCTCATTCTGAATATCCAAAAGACTTACTCTCATCTGCAAATTTTTACTTTTCACAATATAATACACAGCAAAAACTCCGGAAGATACTAAAAGCACATACCCAAATAAGATTGCTGTTATACTCACTTTAAAACCTGTAAGCATCTGCATGACAATAAACGTCAGCCCCACAAGGCCCGTAACCGAAATATATGCCGTATATTTTATATCAGATATATTTATTTTCTTCTTTTTCAACTTGTTTCCAAACAGCATATTGATCAAAAACCAGTTTGTCCCGAAAATAAGCAGATACAATATACGGGGCACGCCATGCTCTTTTACCGTCGCGCGGATCAACTCTTCCCCGCCGTGAAAACCCGTCAGTAAAATCTCCACGCTTCCAAAAGTACTTAGCACAAAAAAATATCCACCGACAATTGCAATCGCATTTAAAAGATCACACCGCCAAAAAAATGGCACAAATATGATGCACTCGACAAGCATCACCATAACGGTATATGGCGACGTCAAAACAAGACTGTTCAAAAATATAACAGTCAACAGATTACATATAACCAGTATTCCCGGAGCCGCCAGCCTGTTATATGTCCCAAAGTTCCCCCTGCTTCTTTGTTCATAAAAAATATCTACATACCGATATAAACAAACCAGTTCCAAAAAAGTATAGACAGCATCCAAAGTTTTCGATATAATCACCCACACTTTGTCATCCCCCCTTTATCCAGTATTCTCTCATCTGATTTTTCACATCTGTAATCCGGTCCTGACTGACTGAAATCCGTTTTTTGTCTTTCAAAATGATTTCGTTGCCCTCAATCCTGTCTATCTGCATACTCCCGACAATACGTCCCCTGTCAGCCCACACAAAATCCTTAGCGGGCAGTTCCATAAATATCTGTTTTAATGATTTGCGCACCTTTATACTGTCGCCGTCAGCCTTTTCTATATATGCATATTTCCCCTGATGCCAGATATACAGGATATTACTGAGTGAAATCCTCTCCAGCACATTCTGATTCTCCACAACATAAAACTCTTCTTGTTGCTTTTTCGCCAACTCCAGCGCATCCTTTATCGCGTCCGGAAGCATATCTATCATCCGTTTTTTGGGAATGAACCGATAGGGTTGTACTTTAAAAGATTGAAACACATATTTCTCATATGAAGAAATAAAAATAATAATTGCTTGCGGCGAAAGATCCCTTATCTTTGCCGCAAGTTCCATCCCGCCTATTTTAGGCATCTTGATATCCAATAAAAAAATATCAAAATATTTCCCTTTTTCCATCTCCTCTATGAGTTTCATACTCCCCTCAAATATTTCATTGTAGTATATACTCTCTGTCTTGCTACAGCATTCCTCTACCATAAGCTCAATTTCTTTAGCGTATTTCCGATCATCATCACAGATAGCAATATGTATCATCTCACATCCCCCCGTAAAATCATCGCCAAGGCCGCTTTTCCGCTGTAGTTTTCCATTATCTTCTGTAATTTTCCATTATTTTCTGCCTTTCTCTATAATTATACAAAAAAGTAGCCTGACATTCAATGTGGATCACAGGACCGGCCGGCGCGTATTTGTATGATATGTACCGCTATGACTATTGATTTGAGGCGGGGGGATTGGATTGGTTGCTGAGATGGCTTTTTGTGACTTTTCATAACTTGAATTTGGTTTTGGAAAAATGTTGAAATTTGAATTATCCCCCATTCACCTCCATCAAATTCCTCGGATGCCTGTTCACCAGAATATCCTTCTGCTTGGCGCTCGAAACATGGGTATATATCTCCGTCGTACTGATAGAGCTGTGTCCCAGCATCCGCTGTATATACCTGATGTCAACATCCTGTTCCAATAAAAGAGTGGCAAAAGAATGCCGGAACATATGCGGCGTGATATGCTGATGTATACCGGCGATCTCCGTATACCGTTTTATCATAAAACGAACCGACTGGTCCGACAGTTTATGCCGAAGCCTGTTTACAAAAAAATACCCACAGCTCTCAATATCCTCCCGGAAAGTCTCCCGATATAAATGCAGCGCAGAAAGAACCTCCCGATTGCCAATCTGCAAAATTCTCTCTTTCGCCCCCTTCCCATAGATCAGGACCGTATGATTCTCAAGATCGATATCGGACGGTTTCAGCGAGCACAATTCCGATATCCGCATTCCGGTGGCAAACAATAATTCTATCACCGCAATATCCCTGATATGGCATCTGTATTGATATTCCGACTCGGCATATTCTTTTTGGGAATAGATCACAGACAGAAATGTCTGAATAGAGTGAAACGGAATTGTTTTGGGAAGAAGCCTTTCCTCCCGGAATCGGATATCCAATTTCAGAAAAGGATTCTCCTCCAACAGCTCCTTGTACTCCAGATGATGAAAAAATGCTTTTAAACTTGCGATTTTGCGCTTTACCGTCTTAGATTTGTACTGTCTGTGCAAATGGGTGATAAACAAATCCACGGTATTTTTAGAAAAACAATCCGGCATATCCGCACTGAATATCTCATACTGTTTCAGGTCGCTCCGGTATGCTTTCAGCGTCTTGGAATCCAGACGTTTCCGGTATTCACAGTATTCAATATACTTTGCAATATAATCATTCAGGGTGTTCATAAGCAGGTACTCCTTTTCTTTTGTTTTTTCATGATGATTTTGTTTTTATCCATTATGAATATCTGCTTATGTATTGTCCATCCGAAGCATTAAAAAATCACTTTGAAATGATCTTCTAAGTCAGCCATTCCAAAGTGATCCATTCTATCTTTATTCTTTTACCCTTCTACCTTCGGCAGATGCGAAAAACTCTCCTTAAGCTCCGCATCGCTTGGAACATAATCCGTCATCTCCCCGTTGTGGAACCTCTCGTAAGCCACCATATCAAAGTAACCCGTTCCGGTCAGACCGAAGAGAATCGTCTTTTCCTCCCCTGTCTCCCTGCACTTCATCGCTTCATCGATGGCGACACGGATTGCATGGCTGCTCTCAGGCGCGGGAAGAATGCCCTCCACCCTCGCGAACTGTTCCGCCGCCTCAAATACACGCGTCTGCTCCACAGAAGTCGCCTCCATATATCCATCATGATAAAGCTGAGACAAAGTACTGCTCATGCCATGGTAGCGAAGCCCGCCCGCATGGTTTGCGGAAGGAATAAAGCCGCTGCCCAGCGTATACATCTTGGAAAGAGGACATACCATACCAGTATCGCAGTAGTCATAGGCAAAACGTCCTCTTGTAAAACTCGGACAGGACGCCGGCTCTACGGCAATAAACCGATAATCCCGCTCACCCCTTAATTTCTCACCCATAAACGGAGAGATCAGACCGCCCAGGTTGCTTCCGCCGCCGGCACAGCCGATGATCACATCCGGCACGATACCGTATTTATCCATTGCCGCCTTCGCCTCTAAGCCGATCACCGACTGGTGCAGAAGAACCTGGTTCAACACACTCCCAAGCACATAACGGTACCCCGGCGTGCCCGTGGCAACTTCCACCGCTTCGGAAATGGCACACCCCAGAGAACCGCTGGTTCCCGGATGCTCTGCAAGGATCTTCCTGCCGACCTCCGTATCCATGGAAGGAGAAGGCGTCACGGAGGCGCCGTAAGTCCGCATCACTTCACGCCGGAACGGTTTCTGCTCATAGCTCACCTTCACCATATACACTTTACAGTCCAGTTCCAGATAGGAGCACGCCATAGAAAGCGCCGTTCCCCACTGCCCTGCGCCGGTCTCTGTGGTCACGCCCTTTAAGCCCTGCTTCTTCGCATAATATGCCTGAGCGATGGCGCTGTTCAGCTTATGGGAGCCGGATGTATTGTTTCCCTCAAACTTATAGTATATTTTTGCCGGTGTCTGCAGCTTTTCCTCCAGACAATAAGCACGCACCAGAGGGGAGGGACGGTACATTTTGTAAAAGTCCCTGATTTCCTGCGGTATCGGAATATACTTCGTCGTATCGTCCAACTCCTGCTTCACCAGTTCATCGCAGAAAACAGGACGAAGATCCTCGAAACTCATGGGCTCCTTCGTCGCCGGATTCAAAAGCGGCGCCGGTTTTGTTTTCATATCCGCCCGCACATTGTACCAGTCTCTCGGCATCTCCTCCTCCGACAGATAAATTTTATAGGGAATTTTCTCGTTTGCCATATTGTTCTCCTTTTTTGCACACTTTTTCACCGGATACCATCGTCATCCGCCTGTCTTTGTATATGTCCGTTGTGCTCTTCTTTGTATTCAACATCGTTTTTCATTGTAGGTTCTTCCGGGTGTCTTTGTCAAGAAAAACAGATACTAAAAATCCATTTTTGCCGGTTATCCGGTTATCTCTTCCACTTCTCTCTCCGTCCTGATCAGGCCGAAAATACCTTCCGTCGCGTAAATCTCTCCTGCCTCCGTAATCAGCACCATCTCAAACTCATCCTCGTAAGCTTTCCAATAAGAAACCGCATCCTCCATCCCCATAATATAAAGAGATGTAGACAGCGCATCCGCCAGCGTACCATCCTCCGATACCACCGTCACGGAAGCCAGCTCTCCTGCCGCCGGATAGCCTGTGGCAGGATTCAGGATATGGATGTAGGTAGTACCATCCTCCTCAAAATACCGCTCATAACCTCCCGAAGTTACCACAGCGCAGTCCTCCGCATCCAGCGAAGCAACGATCTCTCCCAGTGCCCCTTCCGGATTCCTGATTCCGATCTTCCACGCCGAACCGTCCGGTTTTCTGCCAAGGACCTGTACATTTCCGCCAAGAGAAACCATGCCGGAGGTAACCCCATACTCCCGGTAAACCTCCATCACCCGCCCGGAAGCATAGCCCTTTGCGATTCCGCCGAAATCAACCTGCTGTCCCTTCCCCAAAGATACCTTATTACCTTCCACCTTCACTTTTGAGGCATCCACCAAAGGAAGCACCTCCCGCAGTTCCTCCTGTGTCGGCACATGGTACTCCTTCGTCGGAAATCCCCACAGACACATCAGCGGATAGACCGTAAAGTCAAACGCTCCCTTCGTATCCTCATAAATTTCCATTCCCCTTACAAAAAGTTCTCCCGTATCCTCCGAGACAGCCGCCGCTCCCGCCTCATTCAGTTTCGATACCTCACCGGATACGCTGCCTGTCGATAAAAGGCTGTCCAGACGCCGAACCTCCTGCACGGCAGCCTCTACGGCGGCTTCCGCATCTTTCCCGTAAGCCGTAAAGCTCATCACGGTATCCATCGCAAAAATCTCTCTGGTGCAGGATCTGTTTTGAAGATATCTGTCATACTGCCGGATACCCTGGTATGACAGTGCCAAAACCCCCAGCACCAACAGGATTTGTAATAATCTTTTTTTCATTTTAATTTCCGTTTCCGAACCGCCAGCGTTAACCTGCCCCGGCGTCTTTTCTCTCATCACCCGCCGCGGTTCAATCCTCAAACATCTCCGTAGACAGATACCGATCTCCCGTATCGGGAAGCAGCACTGCGATCACCTTTCCCGCATTCTCCGCTCTCCCTGCAAGTTCCGCCGCCGCATGGAGCGCCGCGCCGGAAGATATACCGACCAAAATACCCTCGCATCTCGCAAACTCCCTGCCCATCGCAAAAGCGTCCCGGCTTTCCACTCTGATAACCTCATCATAAATTTCCGTATTTAAGACCTCCGGTACAAATCCCGCGCCGATCCCCTGAATTTTATGAGCCCCCGATCTTCCCTCCGACAGCACCGGGGAATCCGCCGGTTCCACCGCTACGATCTTCACCGCCGGATTTTTCTCTTTCAAATATTCTCCGGTACCGCTGATGGTGCCGCCTGTGCCTACGCCTGCCACAAAGATGTCCACCTTTCCTTCCGTATCCTCCCAGATCTCCGGTCCGGTAGTCTCCCTGTGCGCTTTCGGATTGAGCGGATTTACAAACTGCCCGGCAATCAGGCTGTTCGGTATCTTTGCCGCCAGCTCTTCCGCCTTCTCGATTGCGCCCTTCATCCCCTTTGCCCCGTCCGTCAGCACCAGTTCCGCCCCGTAAGCCTTCATCAGATTCCGGCGCTCCACACTCATCGTCTCCGGCATCGTGATAATAATCCGGATGCCCAGGGACGCCGCAATCGCGGAAAGCCCGATGCCCGTATTGCCGCTTGTGGGCTCGATGATCACGGAATCCTTTGTCAGAGCGCCCTTTTCCAGGGCGTCAAAAATAATCTCTTTCGCCACTCTGTCCTTCACGCTGCCCGCCGGATTGAAATATTCCAGTTTCGCAAGGATCGTCGCATCCGGCGCAAATTTCTTCCCGAAATTTCCCGCTTCCAGAAGGGGCGTCCTGCCCACCAGTTCCGCTATGTTTTTATAGATTGCCACAATAAATTCCCTCCTGCTGTCATTTTATTTTCCTACTATCTCAATAGGTTTTATATATCATATCCATTACCGTCCGTTTTGTCAATATTCATTTGAAATTTGAACCGTAGCTATCTTTCCCCCTTGCCAACTTAATTACCCTGTAATATGATAGGAATGTAGGAATAACCAGTCCGAATGGCACCGTCCTATGTTGCAAAAAAACGGTAAAGAAACGGAGAAAACCATGATGATATCCACCAGAGGGCGCTACGCCCTGCGGGTTATGATAGACCTCGCACAGCAGAACAATGACGGCTATGTGCCGCTTAAGGAGATAGCCGCAAGGCAGGAAATATCCGAAAAATATTTGGAGAGTATTCTGAAAATGCTCGTAAAAGGAAAAATCCTCACTGGGCTTCGCGGCAAGGGCGGCGGCTACCGCCTGAACAAAGCCCCCGAAGAATATACCGTGACCGAAATTCTTGAGCTGACCGAGGAATCTCTCGCCCCCGTAAGCTGTCTTGAAAATGACGCCGAGCCCTGTTCCAGAGCGTCAGAGTGCAGAACTCTCGGCATGTGGAAAGGGCTCGATCAGTTGATACGAAATTACTTTGACAATATTACGTTGGCGGACCTGATACGGTAAGGATCTTTCAGGCTTCGTTTATCCTGTAAAAATTCTAAAATAATATTGATCAGCGCCTATTCCGCATCCTTCTGCAGCAGTTCCTCCAGCAGTACGTCCTTCTCTTCTTTTTCCTTCTCCGTTTCCGCCGGATTCCTGTTCACGCCATTGCGCTCGTCAATTAACTCTTCTACCTCCTCCGCCAGCTTTTCGGTGGATTTATCAATACTGCTCTGTCTCGCTTCTCCAAGCGCGGCATCAGACGCCGCCTGCATCATGCCGTCTTTGATCTGCTGCATGCTCTGCAGCGGATTATCCGCAATACGCTGCAGCTTAACGTCCCGCATATCCCGCAGCACCTGCGTCCCGAAGCTTCCGAGGATATAAGCCTCCTCAAGTTTTATTTTTACCTCGCTCCGGAAACTCTCCATCGCCTCTCCCAACTGTCCGACCGTAAAAGACTCATCCTGGACAGCAGCTTTAAGCACTCTGCATTTTTTCAGCAGATTTTGGGCAATGCCGTCCGCCTTGGAAAGGAAGTAATGCCCGCCATCGCTGACCATATTCGACACCTCTTCCACACCCCTTTCATGGTTCAGGGAAGATTTCATAAGTTCCGCTGCCGAATGATGAATCGTATCGCTTACCGAACTCTCCGTGTCGGATGTATTGTTATCTTTGCCATCCTCTTTATCCACACCGTTGTTTTTCTGTTCTTCCTCCGCCTTTTCGGCTTCTTCCATCGTCCTGAGCAAAGTCACCAGATCCCGGTTATTTTCATTGATTTCTTCCTTCTTCCGGGATGTCTGCACAGCCGCTGCCCGCTGTGCCTCCTCCAGCCTTTTCAGGGCTTCCTCTGCCTGAAAGTCCTTCTGCTCCTGCATCTCTTCCTGCAATAGCTGCTGCTTTTTGACAACCTCTTTCATCAGTGGATCCTGATACGCCGAACTGTCTTTCATCCTGCCATAGGCGGCGTTCGTGACCTTTATCTGTAACTCAATGACATTCTCCAGTTCATCATAATATTCACTTCTGATTTTTCTTTCCTGATGAACTTCCTCCATCTGCCGCAGCAGCATCTCCACCTTTTCATCGTACTGTGTACCCTGCGCCCCGATATCTTTCGGAATTTCCTCTCCCGTCTGCCCCTCGAGCAGTTTTCTCCCCTCCTCGGAAATCTTAACCTCGTATCCCGGACCGAACAGATCGTCCGCAGACCGTATCTGGTCCTCGATTTCCAGAACATTCCGCTCCGGCATCATCACGCCCGCAGGGATACCTCCGAATCCACCAACTCTCATACCAAACTACCTCCATTCCTTTGAATTTTTTCCGCAATTCCGTTTGCGTGGTATTCGACAGCCACTTTGTTCCATAAAAGCGACTGCTGTTCCTGTTATTTAAACAATTGTACACATAACTTCCTGGGCAAACTTATCCACTATCTACAATATTTTTAACTGTTTAAAAATATTATCGGCAAACTATAATCGATTGTTGATATATTTTCCCAAATTAATTGCCTTTTTGCAGAAGCAGGATACGGAAATATCTTTCCTGAAAAAACACCGAACCCTGTTCCAAAGCCTCAGAGTACAAAACTCCTGACATTTGGAAAGGGTTCGATCAATCCATACAAAATTATTTTGACAATATTACGCCGGCAGGCCTGATACGGTAAGTATCTTTCAGGCTGCTATTCCTTATCCCGCTCAGCCAGCAATTTCATGGGCTCTTTTTTCAGGCTTCTGTTTATCCTGTAAAGCGCGATTCCCGCGCCCGCAGCCGTAATCGCCGCAGCACAGCCGGCGGCAAGAAGCCACTGATCTTCCATCCGCACCTCATCCACCGCAACTTCCTTTGTCACATGGACCGCCCCTGCCGTATATGCCGTGTCGAAATAAGATTTGCCTGCATTCTCCGCAGATACCCCGGCGGCTGCCACCGCCCCTGCGGCGCAGCCCAAAATACTGCCTGAAAGGACCAGCAGGACAAACCCGGACAGTATGGACCACCTGCACTGCATAACGTTCATCCCGAGGGAGCGTTCTATCGCTGTCCGCTTCGACTGTTTTGTGATAAACAGATGGCTGAAAAAAGAAAGAAGCAGTCCCGCGAGAAGGATGCCCGACACCAGCAGAAGATAAGAAAGATTCCTCATATCATCCATTCCCGCCTTCAATGCGGAATATCCCATATCGTAAAACGTAAATTCCAGATCTTCCATATCGCATTGGGACCAGCCCAGTAAAAATTCTTCTATCGTTCCGTTGGGAATCCGAAACGACGCGTTCCTGTCCGACATGGGCCCGATATCCATCAGATTATTTTCGTCTCCCGCCTCAATGGACTTCATCGGCACGATCAGCTCATCCGAACCGGAAGTATAAGTGTTGACGGCGTCCATGTTTTCCGATACCGTATCGTAAATCCCTACAACCGTATATTCCGAAGTCTCAAAAGGCTCAAGCGTCTCCCCATTCTCATCAATATAAGACGCACTGGCAGAAAAGGAACCTTCCAGCCAGAAATCCCTTCCCGCATTCTTCCTTCCATTGGTAAACAGAAGCCGCACGGTAACGTTATCCCCCAGCACAAGCCCGTTGTTTTCCATAAAAACCTTCGGCGCAAGACAGACCTTACTTCCCGCCTCATATTCCTCCCGGCTGATATCTCTCCCTTCCGTGATAAAAGAATCCCCGTTATAAAAAGGCATCAAAAGACAAGTCTCGTTCGTCCCTGTCACCGGCTGAATATCATATCCCCATTCCATGGTCTCTATAATAGAGAGAAGCCTGCGCCCGGCATCCGTCTCATAAAACCCATCCGTCAGCTCAAAAATTTCCTGTCCGTCCCTGAACATATCCTCTGCCGCTCTTCCGTCCGGATAAAAAATCTCCGACGCCAGCGTATCAGGAATATACTCCAGATCAATCCTGGGTTCTCCCATCCCCGCTTCCTGATACGCCCGCTCCAATGCCGTCCCGTGAATATAGAGATAACTCACAAGCGCTGCCACATACGTTTTATCCTGATACAGTTTTTCCGGCTCCGGATTTCTGTGGTCGCAGAACCATATCACATTATCCGTAAGCCTCTTGTCCCCGCCGACTACCTTTGATATTTTAATCTGAACGGATTCATCCGGCACGCAATCCTCCAGCGGTGAAAACTCCGCGATCACAAAGGATGTCTTTACCCTGTCAGGATTCTGGCTTTTCCACAGCTTGACATACTCCGGCGTATAAGAACCATAATAAGCCCTTTTTTCCGGTCCCGACACATACCGAGCCCCCGGAAAATCCAGTTCCTCCACCGTCCGGTAAGAAGTAAACTGCTCCTTCTTTATCAGTTGATAGCTTTTCTGCTCAGCGTCCCATTGCAGCTTCTGTTCAAAGGCTCTCGGTACCTGCCGCACGGTAGCTATAGTGATAAAGCGGTCCTCATACTCCGCCATGGTCCTGTAACTTTTCAGCCAGATGGAAGCGCCCAGGGTTATCAACAGCGCCGCAAAAAATGTAAGTACCAGAAACAGAACTGTCTTTACCGGAGTCCGCAGCATTTGTTTCAGACTGTTCTTCATTCCCTGACCACCTCCAGTACCCCGTCCAGCATCCAATATACCACATCGGCCGCCTCTGCCACCTTTTCATTATGCGTCACAACGATCACCACATAGTTTTCCTCATGTGCCATCTTACAAAGCAGTTCCACAATCGTTTTCTCATTCTGGCTGTCCAGATTCCCTGTGGGTTCATCCGCCAGAAGAATCTGTCCGCCGGAAGCCATAGCCCTGGCGATTGCCACCCGCTGCTGCTCTCCGCCGCTTATCATACCCGGCATCTTCCGAAACAGCTCCTCTTTCAGCCCTACCTTCCCCAGAAACTCCCTGGCCTGCGCCATAGCCTCCTTTTTCGGCACATGCCGAAGCTGCATCGGAAACATCACATTTTCCAGCACCGTAAGCAGAGGAAACAAATGAAATGCCTGATAGATCACAGACGCCTGCTCCATCCTGTATTTATCCCGGTCTATCTCTCTGATATCCCTGCCGCCCACTAAAAGCTTCCCCTCCGTGGGCACATCCAGCCCCGCCAGCAGAGATAAAAACGTACTCTTTCCGCTGCCGGATTTTCCGGTGATCGCATAGATCTTTCCCCTCTCAAAACTGCAGGTTACTTCCGAAAGTGCTCTTGTCCTGAGATATTTTGACCGGTACGTGTAACCGACTCCTTCCGCCGTAATCATGTTATCCATCTTCTCCGTCCCCCCCTGACCTTTCCTATTGTGAAGATAACAGACGCATCACGCTGTTTTTGCCAATCCGTCCGTAAGCTGCCGCCGCTCCCGCAAGATAGGCGGCAAGAAGTATTCCATTGACAACAAGCACCGTGCCCGGATCTGCCGAAAGCAGCAGTGCCAACACATCCCCCAGCAGATTCCCCAGAAATACCAGCACCATCTGTTCCAGCAAAAACAACAGCGCCGCATTCCTGTTTTTCACGCCCTGCAGCCGCAGGAGCGCGTACTCCTCCATTCTGCTGTTCCCGGAAAGAAAACTTACCACATAACCGATCAGCAGCACCAAAATGCAGACAACCGGAAAAAACGATTCCATAAATTCGATGGAATGCAGAAGATCCGTTGCCCGTGCGGTAAAACTGCTGTCCCTGACAAAAAGGGAATGCCCCTGATAGGAATCACCCGCCAGAGGATCTGCCTCCGTAAATCCGATGTCCTGCATCTCCTGTTTAAACGCATTCAGTTCCATCGGATCTTTCACACAAAACAGCGCCGTATCCGTAAAGAAGGGAATATCATACTGATGATAGATTCCGCGGACCGCTTCAAACGGCAGAATCACATCCATCGCGTTCACCGACGTTTTTCCCAGCAGATCATCCATGGTGCCCGCGATCTCCACTTCCGCCGCACCCATCGGCAGTACATCCAGCTTCATCAGAGCGCTGTCCGCATTATAATAATAGAATGTCAATGTAACGGTATCTCCGACCTCCCAGCCCTGCCTCCTCATAACCTTTTCACTGACAATACACGCTCTCTCCTCCGATCCGAAAAAAGCATCCCGCCTCTCCGGCTCCATATGGATCATGTCCTCCTGCAGGCCGTCCACCGCCTCCGCCCTGTTCACACCGGCAACATGCAGATTCAGATATTTCGGATAATCTATGGGTTCAAACTCCCCTTCCCCCGCCATCAGGCATACCTGAAAAGATTCCTCCGTTATGTTGTCAGAACGGATAAGCCCATCCACCAGTTTCTCGGAAATAAACAGACCGTTCCCCCGGGTTCCGTTTACATTGGTCACATAACAGTTGACCGGAACCTGCTCCGCCAGTTCCCCAAGCTGGCTTTTGTAGCTGTGTATGCTTCCGAAATAAGCATGCAGCAGAAAAACCAGCATGATACCGATACCCACCGTGACCAGATTTGCTGTTTTCCGCCTTCTGATGCTGTAGCCTGTGTAATGAAACATGCGGCACCTCCTTTTTGGATTCCGATCATTTATGTTATCTTCCCTACTCCGCGCCGCAGATCTTCCCGCCGCCCAACACCAGATCTCCATCGTACAGTACCACAGACTGTCCTCTTGTAATAGCCCGCTGGGGCTCATCAAACGTCACTTTCAAAAATCCTTCTTTCGTCACCTTAGCCGTGGCAGGTTGAGGGCTGTGGCGATAACGGATCTTTGCCTGTACCCGTATCTTTTTATCGGGCTCCGGGATTGACACCCAGTTTACATCCCGTGCGGTCAGCGTCCTCTGAAACAGCTCCTCATGAGCGCAGAGCACCACCTCGTTACTCTCCGGCCTGATCTCCTTCACATAATAGGGATACGCGGCGGCAATGCCAAGCCCCTTTCTCTGTCCCACGGTATAATGGATAATGCCTTTATGCCGCCCCAACACTTCACCGTCCTGTGTCACAAAGTTTCCCTCCGGCGCCTTCTTTCCCGTATATTCCTCAATAAATGCTTCATAGTGCCCGTCCGGCACAAAGCAAATATCCTGACTGTCCTTTTTATGGGCGTTAAAAAAACCGTACTCCTGCGCCAGAGCACGCACCTTCTCCTTTGTCAGTTCTCCCAGGGGCAGGCAGACATGGGCAAGCTGCTCCTGGGTAAGCTGATAGAGCACATAGCTCTGATCCTTTGTCTGATCCAATGCCTTCCGCATCTGCCATCTGCCGTCCGCCTCATCCCTGCCGATCCTCGCGTAATGCCCCGTCACGATCTTATCGCACCCAAGCAACCTCGCCCGCTCGTACAGCTTTTCAAACTTCATATAACGGTTGCAGTCAATACAGGGATTGGGCGTTTCGCCATGTAAATAGCTGTTCACAAACCGTTCCATCACCTGACAGCGGAATTCCTCCGTAAACCGGAACACATAAAAGGGCATCCCCAGTTTCCGCGCCACAGCCTCCGCATCCCGCGCATCATCCGCCGTGCAGCAGGAGGCGTTTCCCTCCGGCATTTCCTCCTCCGAATCCTCAATATATTCCCTCTGATACAGCTTCATCATCGCCCCGACGCAGTCATATCCCTGTTCCTGCATCAGCGCCGCCGCCACCGAAGAATCCACCCCGCCGCTCATGGCAATCAGCGCCTTCTGCCGTCCGTTATCTCCCATATTCCTCTCCCGTTCCCGTGCAGACCATCTTTCTTTTTACCCTTTTCATACAGTATAAAACACCTTACGGCTCCTGCGCAATCCCGTTTTTATCATAATAATCCTTCACTGCCGCCCGGACCGCCTCCTCCGCCAGCACCGAACAGTGCATCTTGTGTGCTGGAAGCCCGTCCAGCGCCTCGGCCACGGCCTTATTGGTCAATGCCAGCGCCTCTTTGACCGGCTTTCCTTTGATCATCTCCGTTGCCATGGAACTGCTGGCGATGGCGGAACCGCATCCGAAAGTACAAAACGATACATCCGTGATAATATCATTCTCCACCCTGATATACATCTTCATGATATCGCCGCATTTTGCATTGCCCACTTCACCGATTCCGTCAGCATCCTCCATTTTTCCCAGATTTCTGGGATGCCGAAAATGATCCATCACCTTTTCGCTATATAACATGATCCCTCTCTCCTTTCTCCAGTTCCTCCCACACCGGGGAGATACCGCGCAGATATTCCACCGCGCCCGTAATTTCCTTTATCATTACTTCCACTTCCTCCATCCTGTTTTCCGCGGACAACGTCAGCCGCAGAGAGCCATGTGCGACTTCATGGGGCAATCCCAGCGCCAGCAGTACGTGGCTTGGATTAAGAGATCCTGAAGCACAGGCGGAACCGGAGGATGCCGCAATCCCTTTTTCATTAAGCAGCAGCAAAAGCGCTTCCCCTTCGATCCCTTCAAAACAGAAATTGACATTCCCCGGCAGCCGCCTTATCCTATCACCGTTTAACCTGGCATGCGGAATCTTTGACAATCCTGCGATCAGCGCATCCCTCAGTCCGCTCTCATAAGCCTTATGTTCCTCCAGCTTTTCCACCGCGAGTGAAAATGCCTCCGCCATACCCACGATACCCGGAACGTTTTCCGTCCCGGCGCGCCTCCCTCTCTCCTGAGCGCCGCCTTCTATCAGGGAAAACAGCGGATTTCCTTTTTTTACATACAAGGCGCCCACTCCCTTTGGTCCGCCGAACTTATGTGCCGAGAGAGACAGCATATCAACATTCATCTTTGTCACATCAATCCTGATATGCCCTGCCGCCTGCACTGCGTCGGTATGAAAAATAACGCCCGCCTCTCTGCAGAGCGCCCCGATCTCTTTTATGGGCTGTATCGTCCCGATCTCATTATTGGCAGCCATCACACTGACCAGCGCCGTATCTTCCCTGATCGCTGCTTTTACATCTTCCACCCTGACGATTCCGTCCTCATATACCGGCAGAAGCGTCACCTCAAAACCTTCCCCCTCCAGCTTTTTCAGAGTATGAAGCACCGCATGATGCTCTATTTCCGTGGAAATCAGATGTGTTTTTCCTTTTCTCTTCCCGGAGAGCGCCGCCGAGCGGATCGCCTGATTATCCGCCTCGCTCCCGCCGGAAGTAAAAAAAATCTCTCCGGGCTCCGCTCCCAGTAAAACCGCCACTTTCTCCCTCGCCTGCGCAAGCACCTCAGCCGCCCGCTGCCCGGGGCCGTGCAGACTCGATGGATTCCCGTAAATATTCTCCATACACTCCGTCATCAACGCTATAACGGCCTTCGACATTTTTGTCGTTGCCGCATGATCCGCATATATTTTCATAAAACCTCTCCTTTCCTCCACAGTATAAACCAATTTACCTACTATGGCAATAGGTTTTAAAGCAATTCTGTTCCGCTCCCCAACTCAAATCCCATAACTCATAAAAATGTTAAGGAAAATGCAATGTTCCCGCAAGGTCTCCGTAAGGTTTGCGGGATACAATATATTCATTCAAAACACAGGAGGTTTCCATCATGAAAAAAAGAACACTCATCGCAGCAATAACCGTCACCGCAGCTTTCGTCATACTGATCGGCATCTGTATGTGGTCTTCCTTCGGATACGGCTCCACTTATTACTACACCAAAATTGACAATACCTGCGTAAAACAGGTTGATCCCCGGGGCGGTGTGATCGATTTCCGGGGACAGATGCCCTATTCCTATACCCTGCCCTCTTTTAGCAAAAGCGGCAATGAAAAAAACATCACATTCGGCACATCAAGAGAACTGGCTGAAGGCGCCTTTCTCCGCCTGACCGTAATGCCTATCCGCGGCGTCACCGCATGGGAAGAAGTCCAATTCGGGGAATTGCCCGCAGCCGTACAAAGCTGCTATCCGGCTCCGGATCATACCTGAACATGCCATATTATAAAGGAGTCCGACAAGCCGGACTCCTTTATGATCCTCTGTACTCTTCCTTCAATGACTCATTCACCATCTCATAAGGAATATCAAACTTAAAGTTTCCTGCCGCATAGGGCGCGATCTCATAAATATTGGAAATAAAACAGATGCCTTCCTCCGTGAAATACCACTCCTCACCTTCCATTTTATTCTCCAGTATTCCCTGCAGGCCGCCCGCGTAATCCAGCATCTCCTCCTCAAATAGAAGCCCCTGAGCCCTCAAATCTTCACACTGCCGCAGCATCTCCTGCACGCAGATCTCCTGAAACGCCGCCTCATCCCGCGCAATATCCGCCACGGACAAAACCGCTCCTGTTTGCGCGTCAAAATTCAAGCCATACTCCATATAGTAACCGTGGGCGCCTCCCTCAAAGCCGCTGGAAAGAACGGAAAAAGACAGAATCCGCCCATCATTTCTCTTTATCGCATATCCATGCTCTTCACTGCAGGCCATGCCGCTCTCCGCAAGAAGCTCATCCTGCTTTGCCCATTCCAAAGTCTCCGCCATGCTTTCCCGGTATGCCTGCTCGTTCTTTTCCAGTTTTTCCATGATTGCCTGCGCAGCGGGTTCATTTCCCTCCACGGTGACCGTCACATGATCCAGGCTTGCCGTCATGATCACAGCTTCACCTTCCGTATATTCCTGCGTCTCGGTTTCCATAGTGACAACAGCCGGTTTCCCGACGCCTTCCGTGCTGCCGCCCCCCGGAACGGTATCCTCTTCTCCGACGCTGTCCTCCTCCACGCCTGCCTCTTTTGGCATCTCCGGTGCCTCTTTTTCTGCCGCTCCGGTCTCCTCCTCTTTTGCCGGAGGCTGCTCTGTGATATCTTCCTCTTCCACAAACCGCATCGTATTATCTTCCGTACTGCCGCAGCCTGTGAGCATCAAAGCCATACAGGCGCCGCATAAAACTTTCCGCCAACTATTTATCATATTCTCTTTTTTCCTATCCGCACGAAGCATCTGCTGCCCGTATACTTTCCTCTCCTTCACCTTCCGGCTCTGATTCTGAAAGTTCCCACTGCATGCGTCTTTTGCCGCTTCCCAGTTCCGTCTCGCCGTTCAGCCCTTTTTCACATCCCTCTTCTTTGTCAGATAATACATGGGCATTGCCACAAATACCATACCGCCCACGATATTCCCGATTGTAACCGGCAGAAGATTTACCGCAAACATGCTCCCAAAATTCAGGCTTGCAAGTTCCTGCTCCGTATAACCGTACAATTCCATCGCCTTTGCCGCATATTCCGGCTTGGAAGCCGCAATAATGCCCGCCACAATATAATACATATTTGCCACACAGTGCTCATAACCCGCCAGCACAAATGCCAGAATCGGGAAAAAACAACCCCAGATCTTTCCCGTCACATCCTTGGCTGCTCCCGCTGTCAGCACTGCAAAACACACCAGGATATTACATAAAATACCGGAGATCAATGCACTCCCGAAAGAAAGATGCACCTTCCCATACGCGATCTTTATCGTATAAGCCGCAAGCGCCCCCGATCCGTAATTCCACTGCCCCGAACAGGCGATCAGCCATGCCAGCACCGCCGAACCGAGCAGATTTCCAAGATAAACAAAGATCAGCACCCGTGCCATCTGTCTTGCTTTGTACCTTCTGTCCAGAAATCCCGCAAACATCAGACAGTCACCGGTAAACAACTCTCCGCCCACCAGAACGATCAGCATAAGCCCCACCGGAAAAACGCACCCCGTCAGCGTTCTCGCCATCCCCACATCTTCAATACCAAAAGCCGCCACATTGCTGCTGCTTGCACCAAAGGCGATAAACATTCCTGCCAGAACAGCCGCCACCATAATCTCAAAAGGCGATTTTACCATCTTGTTGTAGGAACTGTTCTCATAGTTCTCCATAATTTTATCCGCCGTGTTTAAAAATGATACCGGCATCACCTGTACTGCTTTTTCTTCCGCTGCCATATCTTCTCCTCTTTTCCTCATATGCATTATGCATCTGTCTTTATGACAAGATTTTATTAAATCAGTCTTTTTTTGTCAAGACTTCCCGAATGTTATACTTTTGTCTCCTCCTGCCAGTATAACTCCATTTTTTCCTCTGCCTCATCAATGCTTAACCGATATCCTTTCGCAAGCTGTACCATTGCATTTTCCCTTGCAATTCCACAACTTTTCACAGCATTTAGAAATGTACGGATTGCCTCTTCTCTTGCCTCTTTCCTTGCCTCTTCTCTAACCTCTTTCCTTGCCTCTTTCCTTGCTTCTTCTCTTGCCTCTTTCCTGATAGCCTGCACATCCCAGCCTTCAAAATGTTTAAACAATTCTCCCATTTTTCTCTCCTTTATCTGTTCCGTAAACATATCCGCCTCTTCCTGCGGCACATTCAGTTTTGATAAAAACACCCCTATGATCCGCACCATCAAATCCAGCAGATACTCCGGTGAGTTTTCTGTTGCCTCTTTTAAAAAGGTTTCATCCATCTCTTCACTTAGCCTCTCATAATCTGCCATATTCTTCAGCCTGTCTATCATCATAAGGATGGAAATCTCATCTTTCTTTTCCATTAATTCCATATTGCTGTAATCTTTCAGTTGAACAAGAATGCAATTGTAGTCCGGTATGTACTTTCCCAGTATATCGCTGAGCAGTACTCTTTCATGAAGGCTTGTCGCCGCCGTCCAGTTATCAGTCCCATCATAAAATACAACCGGGAGCACAGGAGGATATCTGAATCCCTTTGTTTTACTGATTCCCGCATGCATCCTCTCCTGCTCTTTTTCATAGTCCTCCCAGATAAATGTAATATACCGGAACATCTGCATAATAGTATTATAATCAACATCCGATTTATGTTCAATAAGTGAAACCAAATAAAAGGAATTATTTTTCAGATTTATTTTCTTTACTATATCAGAATTCCGTTCCTCGGTAAACAAATGTACATACCTCTCCGTCACGTCCTCTATATCTTCCGGTCTGACATCCTTTAATAACGCTATTCCTGCATAATTTCTCAGAAACTGTGAACACAATATCGGATCTTCAAAGATAATCTTTCCCGAACTGTCACGGTATTTCAGATTGCTTCCTCTTTTTCTGCCTCCCTTTTTCTTTCTCTCTTTTTCCGCCGCTTTGTTTCCTCCTGCTGCCATGCTTTCTTTTGCTGTCACATTGTCTTTTGTCATCTGAACAACCATCCCTTCCGGCATGACATAAAAGACAATTTCAAACTTTCCGGAAATACCAAAAAAGATAACCTTCCGCTGATCCGCACTTTATCCCACGCCTCATTTATAAAATTTTTACTGTTGGAATATCTGCCCGAAAAAACGGGGCAAGATTTGTTACTATAGAAATTTATATCCAAAGAACGGATATGATCGTACAGATACTTTACCAGAAGATTGCTGCATTTACAATAGTCATTTTAAATTTTCTCACAAATTGCCGTCTGCCGTCTTATCCCGCCGTTTCCATCTCCCCAAAAGTGTGATACAATTTAAAATATATTATCCTAAATCCAACAATACAAAACGAAAGGAGTTTTCCCATGAAATTATCAGATTCCGTCAACGGCCTTCAGCACATCGGCATCCCCTCGGAGGATATCCAAAAATCCATAGCCTTTTACGAGGCGCTGGGCTTTACCAAAATTTACGAAACAATGAACGGTGAAGAAAAAGTAGCCTTTATGGAACTTGACAATCTTGTCCTTGAACTCTATGGCAACCGCCTGATCAAAGGAGAGAGAGGCGCCATCGACCATATAGCTTTAAACAGCACGGATATCGAAGCTTCCTATGCTGCCTGCCGGGAACTGGGACTTACTTTTTTTGACGATTTAAGTTCCCTCCCCTTCTGGGAAAACGGCATCAGATACTTCTCCGTCATCGGACCGAGCAAAGAGATTCTGGAAATCTGCCAGAAACTGTAAAACTGTTTTATTTTACAGCAGCACATTACGGGAATGTTTCATTCCTCCCGAAAATATTTGTGCCGCCGCAATTTGGGCAAAATAAAGCGATCCCTGTACCTGCGTTACGCAGTCCTACGGGGATCGTTTCATTTTACTCTTTATTTTAAAGCGTCACGGCTCCCTTAACAATCGCTCATGGTCTTACCCATCCCGGCCAGTTCCCCGAAATCCTTCACAAAATCATCCACAGCCGCCGTGATCGCCTGATTCTTCACAAAACTTTCTATCACATCCGGCGCCACCGTAGCCGCCCCGATACCATACCGGCAAAGCTCCAGCACCTGCTGGGAATTTTTGAAGCTTGCCGCCAGCATACTGGTCCGAAAGCCATGGTTCTCAAAAATATCCTGAATCTCCTTCGTCACCTGAATCCCGTTAAATCCCATATTATCGATCCGGTTGATATAGGGCGCCGTATACTCCGCTCCGCTCTTTGCCGCCAGATACGCCTGCATCGCCGTATAAATTGCCGTCCCCGTGGTACGGATTCCCTCCTTTGCAAGCGCTTTCATCGCCTTAAACCCTTCCGGAATACAGGGAATCTTAACCAAGGTTGCATCCCCCAGTTCCGCCACGATCCTGTGGGCGTCTTTCACCATCCCCTCCGCATCCATTGCCAGCACCTGCACATGAAGATCCGCATCCTTCCCAATAAACGCCCTGATCTCTTTCAGCGCCTCATAGGGCGGCCTCCCGCTCTTTGCCAGAATGGACGGATTTGTGGTCACGCCGTCAATGGGATAAAATTCATACAGCCTCCTGATGACTTCCATATGTGCATCATCGATTAAAAGTTTCATTTGTTCTCCTTTCGCCGCCCTCCAGTACCTTTATAATATCTTTTGCAGTAGCCATGCTCAGGTTATGGTAAGCCTCTCTCGTTTCGCCTCCCGTATGGGGTGTCAGAATCACATTTTTACATTTCAGGATCTCCGCGTTCTTCGGCAAAGGCTCAACCTCAAACGCATCCAGCGCCGCCCCGAAAAGTTTTCCGCTCTGCAAAGCCTCAGCCAGTGCATCGAGATCCACCAGCGCCCCTCTTGCGGGATTGATCAAAACGGCCCCGTCCTTCATTTTCGCAATTTTATTCCCGTCAAACAGGTGATACGTCTCCGGTGTCGCTGGAATATGGACACTCACAATATCACTGTTTTGTATCACCTCTTCCTGAGTCGTCATTTTAACCCCCAGCGCCCTGGCCTTTTCCTCATTCGGATACAGATCATACGCCATCATCTTCACGCCGAAACACCGCAGCTTTTCAGCCACCAGATTCGCTATTGCGCCAAACCCAAGGAGCCCCACCGTCTTTCCTCTCAGCTCATTTCCCATAAACCGCGGCCAGAGCCCCTTTTCCACCTCTTCATGGAGAGGCAGGATATGGCGCATCAACATGATCATAAACCCGACTGTCAGCTCCGCCACCGCGTTTGCATTTTGTCCCGGCGCATTCAGCACTTTCACACCATATCTCTCTGCCAGACTGTGGTCAATATTATCCACTCCCACGCCAAACTTCACAACCGCCTTCAGGTTTGGGAGCGCCCGATACTTTCTCTCATCCCTGAAATCATCCATTCCGATCAGAACCGCCGCAATATCCTCTCTCTCCGGCAGCGCCTCGATTTCTTCCGTTGTATAAGCCGGAAATTTCCTGGCCGGATCAAAAATGATCTGATAACCGTGTTCTTCCATATAATTCCAGGCTTCTCTGCATAATGTATCATAATGTGATACGGATACCAACACCTTCCGCATGATTCATCCCTCCCTGCCTGTCAGATACGTTTTCCCGGATGAATCACTATCTATCTTATTCTCTTCCGCAAACGGTGTCAACATCCCGGGGTAAACTCCCTCTGAAAATTCTCTCATTTCTCTCCTCATTTCTGTCCCCCTGCTGTTGAAGGATATCCTTCTATCCAGTAATACGGCGCCGTCAGGATTCCCATCGTCTCAAGCTGATACTCATACGCCCACCTGTTCCCCGTTGTCCTCCAGAGACTCGGACCGTACCAGGATTCCGTATGATCGGCATGGTGCAACGCGCCGAACGCATTTACCCGGTTTCCGAACACTTTCAGTGTGATCTCATGACTTCCCGCCGCAACCTTTCCGCAGCAGATCCTGTAGGGCGCCGTAAAAACATTCCCAATCTTTCTTCCATCCAGAAATACCTGTACCAGCGCTCCGCGATATTGCGGGATCTCAAGATACAAAATGCCTTCATCCATATCTTCCCTTATGTTGTACTCCATATTTCCGGCATAGAACGGAAATCCCTGATTCACATAATCCCCATAGTATAATCTCTTTGGCTTCTCCGTAATCTCCGCATGGCTTCCATAAACTCTTACGCCGAAATCCCCCAGCAGATAACACCATTCCACATTTGTCTTTCTTCCGAACGGTATCCAAATTTCCAGCAGATTTTCCCCTGTGCAAAGTTCCTTAAGGGACAGGACCTTAATTGCCTTATCCACATACCAACCCTCTATCTGCCCGTCAATCTCCGCTCCGTTCCAGAATATCCTTGCCTGTTCCGGATTTTCCATCGCAAGCCTGATACGGTCCGCCCGCGTCCCGGAACTGATCCTGAACCGGAGTTTCAGCATATGCTCCGGCTTCTCCTCCTCGGCATGTACCCAGGGCTGCGAAAGCGCCTCCATTCTTTGCGGAAGCCCCAGCTTTTCCCTGAACAGATTATCAATCCTCAGTATCTCCTCCCGCGGCTGCCACGCTCCCTCATCGAAGGCATATTCCGCCATATCCAACAGCACCACATTCTCCTCGCTGAGCCCATAAGTACAAGGCTCCTGAAAATAGCGGATATTTCCCGGCAGTATCGGTCCCTTTCTCTTTGTCATTTCAGCGTTGATCCCCCGTGCCATCCGCCGGTTTTCCGCTCCGCACCCGCCCGCTTTGTTTACGGGAAGCAGGTGCAGAAGCAGGCTGTCATGGGGCGCTTCATAGTCAGTAAGCACCGTATTACCGTTCTCATAACAGGCATCAACAGGATAGATATCCCCCGTCATCGTATCGTAGACTACCGGTTCATACTCCCCTTTTATCCTGATGCGCAGTTTTTCGGTAAAGGTGACAAACTCATTTTTCGGTTTATTGACATGACAGATAAAAAGCCACTTTGTATCGCCGTCATTTCTCATCTGATAAAACATATTGGACGTTCTGCTGCCATTTTCCTTATGCTTCATTCTTGTGGGATCATCTCCTTCCACCGGAGTACATTCCATATCCACTTCTCTGTATTTTTCCAGTCTCTCAAGGAGAGAAGCCTTATTGAAATCGATCCATGTGCAGCTTTGCGCAAAGATTTTCGGCTCACTGCTCTCCGCCGCATCCAGATATCCCGGCGCCTCCCCCATAAAAATCACTTCTCCGCCTCTCTCCCGGAAACTTCTCAACCTAGAAAGCGTGGAACTTCTCAGCGTGCGGCACCCCGGCACAACCACCACATCATAGGACATTGCCCCCATGCGCAATACGGGCCCTGCGGTCTCCACATAATCCTCCTCCAGCAGCGCTTCCGAGATAAAGTCAAAATCGATCAGATTAAACAGGAGCCATTCGATGATATGTTCAAAGTTTTCTTCCAGTCCCTGCCTTTTTGTCGCTGTCTGCACTTTATTTCCCCAGTAAAGCCAATAACTCTCAACCGGATGGAGAACTCCTACCTTTACGGAAGCCTCTCCCCTTGTCAGCGCCGTATTTAATCTCGCAAAATGATCCTCCACCGAGGCATATTCCTCAAACCAGGGGGACTGATATCCGATGCTTGCGGGGTAATCCCTCTTTGCTTCTCCCTCCATGGACACCCATGTCAGATGCGGGACTCTGAGCGTAACCCCCAACGCCGCCTGCCAGTCCCCCGCCAGTTTATGATTTCTGAAATCAAAGCCCCAGCCGGTCACGCCGTATATCTCGCTCATAACCCCTTCCCTGCCATACTGATGTGCTACGCTCTGCGCCTGCTTTGCCGTTGAAAGTTCTCGCCTGTCACAGAGCATATCCACCCCCGGTATCCCGAAACTTTTAAGCGGCCGCATCACCTCTCCCAGCGCCATCGTCTGAGAGTGCAGCGTCCATTCATTCATCATATGTCCCGTAAGCTCGATCCCGTGTTCCCTGCACCAGTCTCCCACATTGTCTCCGAAAGCTTCCGAAAACCGCTGACAGACATGCCTGTGATAAAAATACCGCGCCTGTGAAACCTTCCCGCCCTCCGCTTCCCAGAACAGCTCCGGCAGCCGCTCCAGAATTGAAAATCCGAAAGCTTTTGTAAAGGTCTCATCAAAGTCGTCCGTATACGCCGTGATCACCTGCTCCTTATCAAAGGGAGAAAACAGCACACCTTTTAACGTGGTCTGAGGCTCGTCGGTAAAAATAGACGGTATGGATTTTCCAAACTCTTCTTTCAGCTCCGCGTAATATTTTTCATGGGTTACACGGATAAACTCATCCAGCGCCTTCTTATCCAGTGTGTTCACATATGCCTGATCATTGAACCAGGGCGTATCGCCGGATATTTCCAGAAATGCCCTCCAAAGCCCTTCCTCCTTCGCATCATCCGCCACTCTCTCATATCCCGTCATATATCCTTCATCATTCAGCATGACTCTGTATGTACCAAGCAGCTTCCTGTCTTTGCTGCGGACCGCCTTTGCCGCCGACATAAAAGCTTCCTCTTCACTCTCAACGTAGTCTGCCGGCGACATCACCATAAAGCGTGTTCTGTACTTCTTTTCTTTCGTCACAATGCCTCCCGCGCTGCCGGAAGGCCAGCGGTCCTCATCGTAAAGATAGCAGAGCATATCTTCCTCTCTGCCTTTTTCCTCGCAGGCGTGCACACATTCAAAAAATTCCTCCCCCAGATATTCCGTATCCAATCCTACCCTGCAGTGAATGTGAAATCCTCCCATCCCCATTTTCTTCATCTGGGGAATCTCCTCCGTCAGCTTATCTTTATCCAGTTTACAGTTCCACGCCCAAAACGGCGCTGCCCTGTATTCCGAGGTCGGATTTTGAAACAGTTCCTCCTTCAGCACTTCTTTTTTTGATTTTTGATACAGCATGGCAAACTCCTTTTTTATCTTATTTTTTACGGTTTCTGTATTCCGAGGGCGTACTGCCCGTCTCTTTCTTGAAAATTTTGAAAAAATACTTTGCGTTGGCATAGCCGATCTCTTCCGATATCTTCTCCGCGCTGAGCTCCGTCGTATCAAGCAGTTCCTTCGCCTTTCCGATTCTTATCTCTTTCAGAAAGTCATTAAAGCTTATATTCATCTTCTGTTTCAGAATTTCGCTGCAGGCATTCGGAGACATATAAAAGTGATCCGCCAGAACCTGAAGCGTCAGCTTCTTGTCAAAATTTTCAACGATGTAACGCTTCATCTGGTCAAACATATATTCCTCATCATTACTCTTCATCCGAATGGAATCCATCACCAGCTTCACATACCCCGTGATCTCCCGTTCCATTTTCTCCGTATCGTCACAATAAATATATCTTTTGACAAATATTTCCATTACATTATCCGTCTCAACGCCCTTTTGGTCCGCATACTGGTTCACGCACTCGATCAGCACATCACAGTATCTCCTGATATCGCCGATCAGATGGCTCTCCGGATCGATCTTTTCAAAAAATGCCCCGCACAGGTTATCCGCCTCCGCATAGTTATGCTTGATCATACGGAACATATCCTTCACTTCATTTGCCGGCGCTATCTCCTTCGGTTCATAAACCTCCTGCGCCGCCCTGAAAATTCCTACGGTATCTCTCAGGGATATACGGCCAAGCAGTTCTTCGTTTCTCTGATAGTTCCTGTTTAGCTGGGAAAACCCCTGAAACACATTGCTGATACATACAAAGGCCTTCCTGCCCTGTACGCATCTTTTTACTTCCATTGCCATTCTGGATGCCTGGACAGACAGTTTCTCTCTGTTTTCCTCCCCCTCAGCCGTCAGTATTACAAAAAACTGAAACTTATTGGAAGGATTGTTCAATACAACACCCTGAATGCCTTTCAAAAGCGTCAGACATCTCTCCCTTACAAGAGGCTCCACAGTTTCATCATTTGTGCTGATGCTGATCAGAAGATGAAAATAATCCATCACATAATTTTTGTCTGCCAGTTCTCTCTCCACATCGCCGCTCCAGGGCTCCATCATAATCTCCAACAGCTTAAACTGTTCAAATTTTTCTTCAAAAGAGACTACCCTGCGCTTTAATTCCTGCAGGCTCTTTCTCTGCTCAATGCTCTGCACCGCCTTTTTTAGCTGTTCTTCGATTTCCGCTGCCGAAAAAGGTTTCAGCAGATATCCGATCACCCTCTTTTCAAGCGCTTTGCTGACATAGGCAAAATCCGTATAGCCGGAGGCAACGATCACCGCACTGTCCGGGGCGTTTTTTTCCAGATAGTTTAAAAGTTCAACGCCGTCCACCTTTGCCATTTTCATATCCGTGATAATAATATCCGGTTTTTTGTCCGCAATGATCTCTTTTGCCTTCTCCCCGTTGGATGCCTCACCGACACATACGAGAGAAAGGGACTTTATGCTGTCAATCCGATTTCTGATTCCTCTTCGGATCAACACCTCATCGTCTACGATCAGGTAACGATATTCCATCTTTATACCCCATGTCCGCTTAAAGGGACTTCCAATCAACAGTTGGAACTGTTTCCCGGATTTATTGTTACAGTAATGGAAGCTTTACTGTCACAGTTGTCCCGGCTTCTGTCCCACTGTCTATTTTAAGGCCGAATTTCTTTGAACTCAAAAGCTGTATCCTGCGATTGATATTAAAAAGCCCTATATTGTAAATATGCGACTGTTCATCCGCCTCTCCCGGGCGGATAATTCCTTCCCGCACCCGGCTAAGCTCCTGCTCATTCATTCCGCATCCGTTATCCGTCACTTCTATCAGAAGCATATTTTCCTCCTGCCGGCCGTATATTCCTATCACCCACGGAGCGTCCCTGCCCGATAATCCATGTTCAATCGCATTCTCCACAATTGGCTGAAGCATAAACCTCATCACTTTTCTTTTCAGCATATCCGGCTCTACATCCACTTTCAGGTCAATATGGTTTGCAAACCGTATTTCCTGAATCTTAATATAATCCCTGACATGTTTCACCTCTCTCGAAAAAACCGCATATTCGCTTTCACAGTTGATACTGTATCTGAGCATATCCCCAAGGGATTTTGACATGTCGGCAATCTGTCTGTTTTCCTCAAGCTCCGCCAGACAACTGATATTCTCCAGCGTATTAAAAATAAAATGCGCATTGATCTGGGACATCAGGTTCTGGAGTTTTGTCCGAAGCAGCCTGATCTGATACTCATACTTTTCCCCGATCAGCTCACTGATCTGTTTTAACATCTTATCATAGTAAGCATACAGCATACCGATTTCGTCCCTCCTGCCGCTGTAAATATTCTGAAAACAGAAATCCTCCTCGGTGGCATGGTCCATGATCTGCGCCAGATCCGTCAGCGGCCTGATCAGGCTTTTTTTGATATAAAGTAAAATCCCGGTGATAAGTACCAGTATAAAAAGCACTGCCGCAAAAATATATAACAGATTGCTCCGATACAGTTGATACAGTGAATCAAAGGATACGGTGGAAATCAGATTCCAGTCATTTTCATGCAGTTTTCCGTAAATATAAGCCTCACTTGCTTTCCCCTTTGTAATAACACCGCTGCCCTTGTCGCGGATTTCCCTTAAATCTTTCTCCGTCAAAAAGTCAGCCGATTCCATATCTCCATACAATACCTTCCCTTTATCATCGATAATAAAATTATTGCTCCATGGAAGATTGCTGCCCGAAACGGTCCGAAAAATATCCATGTTGCACACAAGTACGATAATACCCTGATGTTCCCCGTGCAGATCCGTAAATTTTCTGGCGGAAATCAGTACCGGCTCCTCACAGCCCGCAATCTTAAGCGGCTCATAAAAGTCCATGAGATGTATGTCCGCTCCGTGTTTCATCTGCCAAAACCAGTTCTGCTCCTCCACATTTCTTTCCAGATAAAATTCTTTACTTTTGGAATAAGAATAGTTATACCCGTTATCACAAAACAGATAGACAGCCTCCACATACCGGTCCACCCCGATCAGATTGGAGCAGATATACTTGAAATTCCTGTAATTTTTCAGGCGGCTGCTCTGGGATATCTCGCCCTCTCCCTCCTGCTCGCAGATCGACAGAACAATGCTCTCACTGTTCATCTGGCTCATAATCAGGGCCATCGCTATATCGTCAACCTGTTCCAGATTTCCGTCCACCTCATCCACAAGCTGTTTCAGCTCCTGATAGCTGGCCTGTGAAAACATATCGCCGTAAAAACGGGAATCCGAATATATCGTCACTGCAATAATCATGAAAAGCGGGATCAGAGAGATCGATAAGAGCCCGCAGAGGAATTTGAAATTGATACTGTTTCTGATTCTCATTCTTTCACCGCTCCTACGGTCAGCCCCGCCACAAAGTATCTCTGCAGGAAGGAATAAATGATCAGGATCGGCAGAGCACTCACCATACACGCCGCAAACAGCATATTCCACTGCGTCGCGTTTTCCATATCCCCGATAAAATTCAGCATCTGCAGGGGCAGCGTCTTTTTCGTCGGCGAGGACAAAAACAGCATGGCGAAAAAGAAATCGTTCCAGATCGGAACTCCCTGGGTAATAACCAGAGAAGATAACGCCGGTTTTGTCAATGGTATCACGATCCTGGCATATATATAAGGAATTTTTGCTCCATCGATCCTTGCCGCCTCCTCCAGCGTATAAGGAACGCCCGATTTCACAAAATTTGTATATAGAAATATGGAAAAGGGCAGCGCCGCCGTCACATACATACACACCGGCGCAACCCTGGTATTACTCAGCCCAAGGCCGTTGATAATCCTGTACATCGGAATAATGGACATCTGCGCCGAAACGATCATCCCTGACAAAAAGAATATCTGAAAGAAGGAACCCAGTTTTCCTTTCAGCCTCGCCACCGCATATCCTGCCATGGAGCTGAAAAGAAGCAGCAGAAAAACCGATGATGTCGTGATCAGTATGCTGTTTTTCAGCGATCTGAAATAGTTCAGTTTTCCAAACGCCAGCCTGTAACTATCCAAGCAGAAATATTGAAACAGTTTCAGATAATTCGAGGTATCGTCCACATGTCTGAAAGATGCCGAAAATGCGATCAGGATCGGCGATAAAAAGATCAGGAAAAAAAGCGTAAGCCCTATCGTAACGGCAATCTCCGACTTTTTTGATTTTCTCATTATGCTTCCAGCTCCTTTCTTTTCATCATTCCAAGCGTGATCGTTGAAATAATCAGGATAAATACAAACGCACACGCCGCAAGCGCCTCTGCCTTTCCGTACTGCATCTCCACAAACGCCATCTTGTAGATCGTGTACATCAGCGTACTCGACGATGTACCGGGACCGCCGCCCGTCAGGGCAAAGATATAGTCAAACGATTTAAATCCTCCGATCAACCCCAGCATCACATTGACTGTGATCGTATTGGCAAGCATCGGTATCTTGACATAGCGGATTGACTGCCACGGGGAGCATCCGTCAATTCTCGCCGACTCCAGCACTTCCTCCGACAGATTCTGCAGCCCTGCCAGATAAATGATCGTCATGGTGCCTGACGTCTTCCATGTCTCAACAAACGCCGTGGCAAACAGGGATGTCGCCTTCTCTCCCAGAAGATTGGATACATAACCGCTCCCAGAGAGCCTTCCTATCTCCGACAAAAGTCCGTCGTAGGGCGCATAGACATAACTCCAGATAAATGCAATCACAATCGTACTGAAAAGCGCCGGAATATAAAAGATCGTTCTAAACGCGCCCTTTGCTTTGATCTTCATATTCAGGATCATTGCCAGGGTAAGCGCCTGCAGATTTCCCCAGATCACCACAAACAGGGTATATTTGATTGTATTAAACAGCGCATTCGACAGTGTGCCCTGCTTTATCAGAAATCTGTAATTCTTTAATCCCACAAAATCATAATCTCCCACGCCTTTCCAGTTTGTTACCCCATAATAAAATGACATCAGAACCGGAGCAACCCAAAAAATAACATAGAAGAGCAGAGCCGGAATCAGAAAGCACAGTAATACTTTACGAACTTTTTTGGTTGGCATTATTTCTCCTTTCCTGCTAAAAGGGCATCTGCCATGCGCATTCCTCCGCAGGTTTGCAGACGCCCTCTCCTCTTTTTATGTTTACTCCGTCACTTCCTCAAATTTCATCTGCATCTGCTCACACACCTCTTCCGGCGTCGCATCACCTGTGATCACGTTCTGGAAATTTGTTGTAAGAGCGTCACTTACCCCTTCCGGCCATGCATTATTCAGGTTATACAGATTTGTGGAATCTTTATAGCGGTCTAAATATTCATTGATCATCTCCCTCGAATCCTCCACACCTTCATAACAGATGATATCGGTTGTATTTTCCACCCACTTTTCAAACAAAGGAGATTCTTCGTTAAACCAGTACTGCATCACCAGATCACATGCCTGTTTATGAAGTTCATCGGAAATATTGCTTGTAAACAACGCGTTGGCAGGAGTCCAGTTATAATAGTATTCCCCATCAGGATCATTTCCGGGAATACAGAACATACCTCTCTCAAAGTCTGCGGCGCCTTCCGCCATCATGGCCGCATACCCGAAACTGCCGTCAAAGATCATTGCTGCCTCTCCGTCGATAAAACTCTGCCGGCTCTGCTGCTGGGAGATGCCCAATGTATTTTCCATAACATATCCCTTTTCATAAAGGTCCGCAATCGACTGATCAAATTTCCCCAGCAGTGAGAAATCGGATATATCCCTTACATACCCTGCCTCAACCAGATCCACCGCCTGAAGCTGCGGCCACCAGGTAAACAGATCAGGCCCTTCACCGCTCGCGTATTTCATACGCACTGTCTGCTTGTACTCATCGGAAGGAAGCTGTTCCACCTCAATCGTAATATTCGGGAATTTCTCATGGACAAGTTCCGGGAGCCAGTCAAGGAAGAAATCTTTGCTGTCCGTTGAGGGCCTTGTCGTCACCATCAGAGATAATGTTACCGGCTCCGACACATCCTCAAGAGCGTCGATCCCGACCACTTCCTTTGGCGCAGGCTTATCCGCTTCCTCTGCCGCGTCCGTTGCTTCTTCCACTTCCTCAATCGTCTCGGTAGGTGCCGCCGGCTCCACATCCGGGGTATCTGTTCCCGCACTTCCGCATCCGATCAAAGAAGCTGTCATTACTGCCGCCATCCACAGGCTCATTACTTTTCTTTTCAATTTTTTATCCTCCTTCTTTTTAGATATTTTTTTATATCTTTTCTATATGATAACATCCGCTATGGTAACTTTTCACAATAGAATTAGTAACTTTTTTTATCCCGCTCTTCCATTCCATGTTCTATATCATCAAATACCCTGCGATACACGAAAGATGAGAGAAACATTATCCCGCTGAAACCGATCAGCGTCATCGCCGTACAGATCCATACCAGCTTTTCAACCGAAGACAATGCCACAAAAACCGTCAGCGCCACAGGAAAAACCCTGATGCTGATCAGTTGTACCGTAGCGGACAAATATTTTATACTAATGAAAAAGGATCTGCCAAACAGTTCCGTCAGCGTCCCCTCATACCGCGCCTGCAGAGGAAACAAATAATGCGCAGGCAGACAGAAAAACACCAGGCATACCCCGCATATAAACACCCATACACTTCCGCAGCGTCCCATTTTCCCTGCCACATAAAAAATATGAATCAGCAATGTCCCTGCTATCCCGAAGCACAGTACCCCTGTCAAAATTCCCCTTCCCAGATTTTTCCTGAAGGCGCGCAGATAACTCCTGAAAATATAAGACTCCTCATTTCTAACCGCCTTCAGCAGGACGCCGTACATCGCACAGACCGAGGCGCCAACCGTCACCACCGGAATGCAGGTGAGTATAAACAGGAAATTCAGACAGATCAGATCCAGTGTCCTGCAAAGGAAGCGAAAGAGCCAGCCGTTTTGATCAAATAATTTCTCTATCATATATTCTTCCTCCTGATTTGCCGTTTACTCTAAATATAATCCGTTCCGCCAAAATAAAAAGTAACTTTTTCCGAACAAATGAGTATCTTTTTCTCAGCCGCTTCTATTACACCGTCTCTCTATCCGGGAACAAAAAAATAAGCTTACAGCCATCCCCTCCGGCTATAAACTTATTTCTATATAATCAGTATTTCAAATAACCAAACATCCCCCACGGACCATCCTCAGGGACTTATATCAACCCCAGCCTCTCAAGCCCCAGATAAATCCCGTCATGAAACATATCCTCCGTCACAAGCGACGCCCTCTTTATGATCTCCGGCGACGCATTCCCCATCGCCACGCCGGTATCCGTCACTTCAAACATGGAAATATCATTGTTGCTGTCCCCGAAACAGACCGTGTCCTTCCTCTCATACCCCAGAATACCGCATACCAGCGCGATGGCAAAGCCCTTGGAAAAGCCCTTTTTCACAAATTCAATGGTTCCTCCCGCCATGCCCTCCTCATGTTTTACATAATCATAATAGGGCGAAAGTTCCAGGCAGGCTTTTTTCTCCAGACATCCCGGCCGAACCTTCGCACTGATTTTCGCAATATGCATTTTATCCTCGTTTCCGCGAATGGGCTTCCATCTCTCCCCGAGCTGCTCCGTGATCAGTCCCGCAAACCAATCCACCTCATCGGTATACTCCTCTTTGTCATAGTACATAAAATGAGTCCCTTCCATCACCGGAATCAACCCGTTTTCGCGAAGAATTTTTACGGAGAGCCGCGCTTCCTCCTTTGTCATCTCCTTATCCAGAAGCACCTTCCCCCGATACGCAATATAAGCCCCGCAGTTAGCGATCATACCGGTAAATGCCATCCGCTTTACTTCATCAGGCACAAAAGAAAAAGCCCGTCCGGTGCAGAGGAAAGCATCATTGCCGTTACAGGTCAGCTTCCTGAGCGCTTTCTTTGCACTTTCCGGGACTCCTCTTTTTATATCCAGTATGGTTCCGTCCGCATCAAAAAATACGATTTTCTTCATACCGCTTTACACTCCTTATGATGCCCGGACACCAGCAGGTCCTGATCTGCTGATCCGCCCATCACAGTACACCCTTTTTTGTCCCCGCTCCCGGGAATTTATCTGCTCCACCTACAGAAGATACGTCGGCAGTTCACAGTAAATACGGCTTACCGCCTCAAACTTCTTCTCATGAATATCATCGGAGGAAATGACAGAAGCCGCCACTACCGTCTCCGGTTTCTTTGCCGGCACTTTTTTAACCGTTTTTTTAGCAGGTGCCGCTTTCTTTTTCGGCGCCGCCTTTGCAGTCTTCACCGTTTTCTCAGGCACTGTTTTTACCGCTGCTTCCTTTCCTTCCGCATCTGCCATATCCTTTGTTTCCTTCTGTTCCATATCCGCCGCCTCCACTATCTCTTCTTTTTTTCCCTTCGCTTTCGCTGCTCTCTGAATACTGCCCTTCCCTACCGACATAATTGAATGACCTCCTTTGCCAACTCATAATATTCTTTTGCGCTTCTGCTGCTTTTTTTATACACAAGGACAGGACTCGAATCATCCTGCGCCCATTCTATCGCGCTGTCCACATGAATATAATTCTCAAACACCTTTACATCATCCAGTTCCTTTAACGTCTCCAGTGTCTGCCTGAAATAGTTTTTCCGCTCGTCCACCTTTGTGACGGCAATGCCGAGAAGCTGAAGATCCGGCGCGATCTCCTCCGCCCCGCCCAGAAACTCAAACATATTTGCCAGCCCAAAAAGCCCCCAGGGACTCGATTCCACCGGAATCACCATCTTATCCGAAGCACAGAGTATATTCATCACCCAGCCCCCCAGCGTCGGCGGCGCATCGATCAGGATAAAATCATAGCCGCCCGATTCTTTTATGCCCTTTAACGCCTTTCTCAAAATAAACTCCCGCTGCCACTTCGCGAACAGTTCATACTCTATGGAACTCATCAGTGTGGAGGAGGGGATGATATCCAGATTATCATACCCTGTGGGCACAATAAAATCCTGCAGATCCTGCTGGTTTTTCATGGCAATGTACAGGTTTTTCTCCCCCTTAGCCATCTCCAGCACCTCCTCCTCTCCAAAGAAGGACAAAGACAGATTGAGCTGCATATCGCCGTCGATCAGCAGCACCTTATATCCCAGAAGCGATATCGCATATCCTATATTGGAACAGGACGTGCTCTTACCGCTTCCCCCTTTGTTGTTACAAAAACATATGGTTGTTGTCTTTTTCATATGATAATCCTTTATCCCTGCCGCAAAGCTTTTTCCGTGCGCCCCGCTCCTGTCACATTAACCGATCACCGGACTCGCCCGGTAATGCCTGTAATATCAGTATACGTTCAACCGCAGGACATGTCCAGAAGAAAATTTTGCGCTAAAAATGTCGTATTTCAGGTTTCTTTTCTTTTCCTTTAGATTTTCTTAATAAAAGAAATTTTTCTTTTAGATTCCTGCCACACTTTTGACACATTTACCATTTATTATAATAAACATAGAGCAGGACACAAACCTACCGATACTACCCCACCTTCCTTGTGAAGACTTCGGAATGGTTCCTGCATCTATTACACTTTTCATATCTCCCCCTTGTTTTAAAAGTAAATAAAACGCCCTGGCGAGTGAGCCGGGGCGTTTTATTTTGTCCACTCCATATATCTTACAGGCTATGCCGTATTATCCCGAGTCCTGATCTTAACAATTACGCCGTTTTTCTCTTTACCGGTTTCTCTTATCCATCTTCTTTGATATCTTCGTCCCGATATACTGCATAATCTGTACCAGCAAAATCAGCAGCACCACCGTAACCATCATAATACCCACCTGATAACGGTGATACCCGTAGCGGATTGCAACGTCGCCAAGGCCGCCGCCGCCCACCGCGCCGGACATGGCGGAATAACCAAGGATCGTCGCAAGGGCAATGGTCCCGCCCACGATCAGAGATACTCTCGCCTCCGCTAAAAGCACTTTCCACACAATATGCCAGACACCCGCGCCCATGCTCTGCGCCGCCTCGATCACACCTTTATCCACCTCCAGAAGGGAAGACTCTACCATCCTTGCGATAAAAGGCGCTGCTGCAATCGTCAGAGGCACGATCGTCGCCGTCGGCCCATAACTCTTTCCCACGATCAGCTTTGTAAAGGGCATCAGCATAATCAGCAGAATGATAAACGGTACGCTCCTCACAATATTTACAATAAAATCCAGTATCTTATAAATAACCGGATTCGGCTTTAAACCATCCTTTGCCGTCAGCACCAGCGCTATCCCCATCGGCAGCCCGATCACATAGGCAAGCGCCGTGGAAGAAAGCGTCATATAGATCGTGATCCATGTCTCTTTTGCCAGCATGGAAATATTCTGTACATCCCACATAATCTTATCTTCTCCTTTGTCCTTTCCTTTATTCCATTCTTCCTGCTCATGCACTTATCTCATCACAATCATTCCTGTCATGAACCTGCGGCAAAAGCCGTCCTTTGACAATACGGCCTTTTTGCTGCCACTAAAATATCATATGGCATAATACTCATAATGTCAACTTGCCGCCGCGCATTTGTCTCTCTTCAGTTCAATTATAGAAAGCCGCCTGTATACTGTTGTAGCCAGCGATTCCGTCCGCCGACAGATTCAGCCGCTTCTGCAGTGCTATGGTCGCCGCCCTTGCCGCTCTGCCGTATTTGCCGTCCACCGCCTGGCTTCTCCCAAGTATCTCATTGCACCTGCGCTGCCACCATCTCACCACCTGCCCCACCGATCCCGTCACATAGGTTTCACCGGATCTTTTGGCTTTTAAAAAAATCTGCCTGCGCACATACTGCGTCTCCGGACCATCGATACCGTCCACCGCCAGCGCCCTTCCCTGTCTGTCCCGATATCCGTCAGCATTTGCCGCCTCCTGAAATTCCGCTATATTGATATTGGGGCGCTTTATGATCTCTCCTTCCGCCTCCGTATCTTCCGAAAAGTCCGTATAAAACCTGTTGATATCCACACTGCCCTTTACACCGGGTACCCTGCCCTTCGATGTATACTGCCAGATATCAATATCCGCTTCCTTCTCCGGCAGCACCGATCGATAACGCGCGTACCAGACATACACCTTCCCCAGTTCCTCAGCAAGATACCTCATATCAAAATAATTTTGCAGATAGTCCCTGTTTGCATAAAGTACCGGAATATATCCCGCTTCCCTGACACGCTTCAAAAACGCCGCCGCCATCTCCGTACACAACCCCTTTGTGACCGACACACCGTTTTTTCTCGCATAATTGACGGAGGCATACTCAAAATCATATGCGATAGGGCACTTTCTCCAATATTTCGCCGCCTGCGCTATGGCGTAACCGGCTTCCGCCGCCGCCATCTCCTTTGTATAAGCATACGAAAACCAGTACAGCAGTACATCCACACCAAGGTTATAACATGCCAGCGCATTGGAAATATACCTCTCATCCACATTGTCCCTGCCGTATCCTGCCCGGATTCCTATCCGCCTGTAACCGGCATCCCGCACCCGCTTTATATCCACGGCCCCGTTGTGTATTGAAATATCCGGCCCTTCATACAAAACACTTTTCATAACCTTCCTTTCCGCCTGCCGGCGTTCAGAACAGTTCCTTCTTCTATTCCTATGCCGCCGCAGACAAAAATAGTATATGAATTTTTCAGGACATATAAAAAACACCGGAAGCTGTCAGATACAACTCTTCCGGTGTTCTCATCAACCATTTTTATATGCCGGATATTCCTCCGGATCAACCCACATAATCTTCCAGGATCTGAACCTCCAGCCTTCTCTCCCGCAGATATTCTATCATCCGGCTCGCGATCATCTCTTCCTCCGGAAGCTGCAAAATCATCTGCCCATGAGCAATCCCGCCGATGTCCTTCGTATCCGCCAGCAGAATATTTGCCGGCGCCTTGCACTCCAGGATCATATTGCCGATCACAGGCTCAAAAGAAGAATTTTCCGAAAAGACAATGCGGATGCATTTCTTTCCGTGCATCAGACTGTAATCTTTGCTGCTGCCCTGATAGATCAGCTTTTTCCCCGCCTTTGTTTTGGGATGGGAGAAAACCTCTTCCACCGTACCGGTCTCCGCCAGACTTCCCTGATCGATGATAGCCACATGAGTACATATCTCCTGCACCACCGCCATCTCATGGGTAATGATGACCATCGTAATCCCGAATCTCCGATTAATATCTTTCAAAAGCGCAAGGATCGACTTTGTGGTGGTCGGATCTAAAGCACTGGTCGCCTCGTCGCAGAGCAGTATCTTCGGCTCCATGGCAAGCGCCCTGGCAATCGCCACCCGCTGTTTTTGTCCGCCGGAAAGCTGCGCAGGATAAGCCTTCGCCTTCTCCTCTAAATCCACGATCTTCAAAAGTTCCGCCGCTTTTTCTCTCGCCTTCTTTTTCGGCACTCCCACGATCTCCAGAGGAAAACAGATATTATCCAGCACCGTCCGCTGCATCAGCAGATTGAAATGCTGGAAAATCATGGCTATCTTTGTTCTGAGCTTCCGCAGCTCCTCCTCGCTCATCTCAGAAAGGTCATGCTCTTCGATGCAGACCGTTCCCGTAGTCGGCCGCTCCAGAAAATTCAGGCATCTCACCAGCGTACTCTTCCCGGCGCCGCTCATCCCGATAATACCGTATATTTCTCCTTTATGAATTTCCAGATCAATATGGTCAAGGGCATTTACCACAGCATCCTTCGTCTCAAAGCTCTTGCTCACATCTTTTACCGAAATCATTGTCTCTTCGTACATCTTTTTCTCCATTTCTGCGCTGCTTTATTGCATAAAGCCATAGTATGGCTTACCCATAATATGGCTTACGAGTTTTCGGAAAACAACGCGCCGACACAAATCTCTTCAAATTCACTCTTTTAACAATACATGCTTCCAAAAATTTTGTCAATCAATGCTTCACGGTGTATACAAAATCCGCCGACTTTGATATACTTGTTACATATTTTTGATACTGCCATACAGGAATGCATTATAAACCATTTCTGTCAATAAATCAGATCCAGTACAATAACTTTATATTATTTTTCATTAACTTTTAACAGGAGAGGTAAAATATGAGCAAGAAAAAAGTTGTCGTTTCTCTCGGCCATAAAGCCCTCGGCTACACTACGCTTGAACAGCTTGACGCCGTAAAGAAAACCGCGAAAGCGCTGGCGGATCTCGTGGAAGCCGACTGCCAGCTTACGATCACCCACAGCAACGGACCACAGGTCAGCATGATCCATAAAGCCATGACCGAACTGCGCCGGGTTTACATCGATTATACACCGGCTCCCATGAGCGTCTGCTCCGCCATGAGCCAGGGCTACGTGGGCTATGATATTCAGAACGCCCTCCGCTCGGAACTGCTCGGCAGAGGCATCTCCAAACCTGTCAGCACGATTCTGACGCAGGTAACGGTAGATCCTTACGACGAAGCCTTCTACGCACCCACCAAAAAAATCGGGCGTTATATGTCCCGGGATGACGCGGATATTGAAATCAAAAAGGGAAACTATGTGGCGGAAGAACCCGGCAGAGGCTTTCTGCGTGTCGTTGCCGCGCCGAAGCCCATTGATATTGTAGAAATCGACGCCATCAGAACCCTCGTAAATGCCGGCCAGATCGTTATCGCCTGCGGCGGCGGCGGTATTCCCGTGATCCGTCAGAATCACAACTTAAAAGGCGCTTCCGCCGTCATCGAAAAGGATGCCATCGCCGGAAAACTGGCTTCGGAACTTCACGCCGACGTGCTGCTGATCCTTACCGGCGTTCCCGCCGTATATACCGCTTTCCAAACTGACCGGCAGGCTCCTATTTCTCAGATGAACAGGGAAGAAGCCAAAGCCTATATCGCAAAAGGCGAATTTGAAGAGACAACCATGCTGCCGAAGATTGAGGCAGCCATCTCCTATCTGGAGAGCAACCCTGACGGAAAGGTGATCATCACTTCCATGGAATGTGTGAAGGATGCCATTCGTGGAAAGTCAGGGACGGTGATTGTCGCATAGTCTGCCGATCCATCATTTCAAAAGCTTACCAGGACAGGAGCCGGACATGGCAATGCTAACTGAATGACATTGCCGGATATGGCTCCTGTTTTATGTTTCAGACCGCAGATTTAGGTTCCCGCATGCCGGTTTCCATATGCCCTTTTCCGCCCATTCTATTTCACCCCTGTCTCCGACTCCCCCAGCACGATCAACGCCGCCCCTAGCAGAATACAGAAGTCCGAAACATTAAAAATAAGATTTCTGATTCTCTTTACCGGGACATTCAGCCGAAAATAATCCACTACATAACCTCTCTTTAACCGGTCATACGTATTGCTGAGAGCTCCGCCGAGAAGAAGGGACAGCCCGTATTTCATAAGCCTCTTTCCAATCATTCCGAAACTGCACACAAAGAGTACGGACGCTGCCGCCGTAAGGATCACGGATATCCATTTTATCAACTTTGGCCTCTTTTCTCCGGTATTCAGCGCCGCTCCGTAGTTGTGATGCTTTGTCAATATGATTGTATTATGCAGTGTCTTTTTACTGCTGCTTTCCGGTATTACCCTTTCCACGTGGTCTTTCCAGAAAAATTCCCCGATAAAAATAATAACTGTCGTCAAAACATATATCATAGTGATCCCCTCCTTAACTAACGGCGTTGATGCTCGGCGCTGGTATAATATCTGCCGATATTATACCATAGCTCACAAAAGTAAAAAAGGGACGTGTTGGTAAACGCCCCTCTTTTGAAAATGCCCCTCTTTATCCTTCCAGCGGTTTATCACTATTTACACTGTGCCGCAAATTCTCTGATCTTTTCCTTCATCGCCGGAATATCCTCCTGCAGTTTCAGGATCGTGCTGCCCACAAAAGCCGCATCTCCTCCCGCTTCTTTCACCATACGCACATCCTCCGGGGAATGAACGCCCACGCCGCAATAGATCGGCCTATCAATGCCATGGTCCCGCAGACAGCGAACGCAGTCTTTTAACGTCGGATACTTCGGATTCACAAACCCCTGCCCCGGCACAGGCTTGGCCTGAAGATAGACAAACCCGTTGGAATGTTTGGCAGATTCAATCTCCTCCTCCAGCATCTGGTACTGCACATAGCAGGATACGCGGATACCCGCCGCGATAATCTGATCCTTGATCTCATTCCCGGTGAGTCCCACCAACAGCACATCCTTAAAATCATTCTCTATGCAGAAACGGATGAAGCGTTCGGCGCCAATCTCCTCTATGGTATTTTCATAGGAGAGAACCAGGAGTTTCACATGGGGAAGATTTTTCTTTACTTCCACGATTTCCTCCATATAGGCCTCGTAATCATCACAGTTTTCCAACGCCTTTTCCATCCTGCCTTTGATCAGTTCACTCTCCAGAAACGGATTGCGGGAAGGAAAATCAATTTCAATCATGTTACAGCCCGCATCCGCATATTCCTTTGCCATCTGAATGCTGGATTCAATGGTCGGATATCCGTTTGATAAATATAAAATAATTTCCATACTGTCCTCCATGTCAGAGTCTGTTATCCTCTGTATGCCTTTACAAAAAGTTCCTTAAACTGATCCGCGTCCGGAATAACAGGATTTGTTTTTGTACATCCGTCTGCGGCAGCCGCTTTTGCCATATCGTCCAAAAGTTCCATAAAACGCGCTTCCTCATCTATCACTTCTTTCAGCGCTCCGGGAATCCCGACTTTTTTGTTCAGATCCCTTACACTCTCCGCCAGATTGCTGCTCCCGATAGATTCCGCAAAATCCGCATAGGCTTTCCTTGCATATTCCTCCCCTTCATTAAACTCCATGATATAAGGAAGAAGGATCGCATCTGCCAGTCCGTGCGCAATGTGGAAATAACTGCCTAGCGTATGCGCCATGGAATGCACAATACCAAGGGACACATTGGTAAACGCCATACCTGCCACCATGGAAGCATTAACCATTATCTCCCTTGCCTTTAGGTCCTGCCCGTTCTCATATGCGGCCGGAAGCCATTTCATAATATCCTGCGCTGCCTTGACCGCCAGAATATTACTCAGATAATTACCTCTCTGTGACACAAGCGCTTCCAGAGCGTGAGTCAGCGCGTCCATACCTGTCTCAGCCGTGATATGCGGGGGCATGGATGCCGTAACCTCCGGATCGCAGATTGCAATGTCCGGCATCATCTCCATATTCCCCAGTCCCTGTTTCATCCCGTTTTCATCGGTAATCACAACGGAACGTGACACCTCACTGGCCGTACCGCTGGTAGACGGGATACAGCAGAACCTTGCCCTCTCACGCAGTTTCGGGAAGGGATTGGGCGGAAAAATATCGGCAAGATTTTCCAGTTCCGGATGCTCGTAGTATATCCACATCGTCTTTGCCGCATCCATCACGGAACCCCCGCCCAGAGCGACGATCAGATCCGGCTCAAAACCTTTCATTTCCTCCGCGCCCCGTTTTACCGTTGCAAAATGTGGATCCGGCTCCACACCGGAGATCACCATGACATCTGCCCCGCTCTCCGCGAAATAATCTTTCACTTTATCCAGAATACCGCTTTTTATCATGCTCGAGCCGCCGATCACAATCGACACCCTCTTATACGGCATTGTTTTAATATATGCCAGGCATCCTTCACCGAACATAAGCTCGCTGCCCGCCAGTTTCATTGGTCTCATCATAATCTTTTCTTTCTCCTTTTTCTTTCCTGTTTGCCGCCGCCCTGAATACACCGTATGGGACGCGGCTCCTGCCGAAGCATATACTCCGGCATATGTTATATTACAACGCTTCCATCACTTCCCGCACCAGATCGTAGTCGATAGGGTTTGTCAGGACGCCGCCCTTTTTCAGGCTGGAACCGATAATACAACCGTCCGCGATCTGAAGCTGCTCATGAATATTGTTATGATTTACGCCGCTTCCCGCAAGAACCGGAACATTCACTACTTTCCGTACCCGTTTCAGCATATCAATAGGCGTCTCCGCTCCGATCACCGCACCGGTCACAATAATAGCGTCCGCCCCGTTTGAAACGGCATCCTTCGCGCTCATTTCCACCGTGATCCGGGGATTCAGCATATTGGCATGTTTCACCTGCACATCTGCCAGTATTTTCACATGCTCCAGGTTCATGGCTTTCCGATAGTTCATACACTTTCTTGCGCAGGGATAGATAATACCGTCGGAAAACAATACGGTATCCACATACACCGGAACACGGATAAAGTCCGCCCCGCATATGCCTGCAATGGCTAACGATGCCTCACAGTCATTGAACGCCGCATCGATTCCAATGGGAATTTTTACCACCTCCCCCACAGCCGCAGCCGCAGCGGTCAGCGCCGCAATCTGCGCTTTATCGAGAAGGGCGGAAAACGGAGTATCCCCCATATTTTCCACGATAACCGCATCTACACCCGCTCTCTCCAGTGTCTTTGCATCCTGCACCGCCTGATCAATGATTTTACGGTAATCTCCGGAAAACCCACAGGTTCCCGGAAGCGGAAGGCAATGTACCATTCCAATGACAGTCTGAGAACCCTTTGTTAAAATTGTTTTACTCATAGCGACTCCTTTCCAAACTTCATATGGTAATTATAAATTCCTTCCAGCGCGGTTCTGCACAGAAGATCCTCAGCATCCGTGCGCGCCTGCCCCTCCAGAACTTTTTTCAGATTTTCCAGAACCGTGGTCATTGTCACAACGCAGGTTTTCACCCCCATCAGTCTTCCCAATGTCATCATGCAGGAAGATTCCATATCGATACCTGTCACATGAAGTTTTTTCAGTTCCTCAAAAACAGGCGCCATATTCCTTCCCGATTCCAGGGAAAATCCGGAATCATGCATCTGGCTGTAGAAACCGTCCATCGTACAGTTGATCCCGTTCACATACTCCGCTCCCATCTGACGCACTGTCTCGTTCATGATGTTCAGTAGTTCAATATCCGCTACTGCCGGATAGGACATCTCCACATATGTAGCGCTTGTCTTCTCCCTCCTCATGGCTGCTACCGGAATAATAAATTTTCCGAGCATATCATCCTGCAGCGCCATGACCGTTCCCATACGAACCGCCACCTTCATGCCCGCCTCGTACATCTCCTCCATGGCAATGGCCGCAGTGGGCGCCCCCATACCGGTGGAGGACGCTGTGATGCGCACCCCTTTGTAGGTACCCGTATATGTATTGAACTCCCGTTTAAACGCTACCTTCTGTGGATGATCAAGATACTGTTTTACCACTTCCACTCTCCAGGGATCCCCGGAAAATATCACATATTCCGCAACATTCTCCTTATCCACTCCCATATATAATGTTGACATTTTTTACCTCCTGTCTTAAGTTAAACAGCTAACTGTTATTTGTTATTCCAATTCTTCCGCCTTCGCCTCCAGCTCCTTCGCAGAGGGAATATTCGTGCAGCACCCCACCGCCTGAATTACAAAAGAGGCAAGCGCTGTCCCCAGCTTGCAGCAGGTTTCCACTTCCCGCCCCTGCAGGTATCCGTACATAAAACCAGAGATATAGGCATCTCCGGAACCGGTAGCATCCACCACCCGGCCTACTTTACAGATGCCGATCCTGTGTTCCCTTATCCCGCTCTCCGTCTTCTCGTAACAGATGCTGCCCTCTTTTCCAAGAGTTGTGACAAGGATCCGCACTTTTCCGATGTCAAACAATTTTTCAATTGTTTCACAGCCAAACAGTTTTTCTATGATTGCCCGTTCCACCTCATTGGTAAAAATAATCCGGCTTTCCTGCAGCAGTTCTTTTAAAAACGGCTCTGGAAACGCATCGAAATCATCTTTCATGCCAAATACCAGCGGTACACCCGCTTTTTTACAGCACTCCACAAAATACCGGTTATCCGGTTCGCTTGCCACCGTCACCACACCGTATCCGGCATCCTTAAAATATTCTTCCGGAATCGGAGCCGCATACTTTTTATCCATGGAGCCCGGATAATAGATCGTAATATGATCGTTGTTATTATCCTGAAGCAGGTAACAGGTGGATGTTGCTTCCCCGGAAAGCACCTTCGTCCCCTCAAGCGGCACACCCGCCTCCTCCAGAAAATGCCTGAATCCGATTTCCTCCCAGTCCTCTCCTACCCGTAAAATTGGCATCGCCTTCCTTCCCAGCCTGCACAGCGCCGCTGCAATATTTACGGAGCAGCCACCATACTGAATCTTTGTATTATCCGCATTTGTGACAATGGATGTATAACCGATTCGGGCGGGAGAAGCTATTCTTATAATGCGGTCCATGCTCACATAACCGCTTGTCAATACATCGTATTTCATATCGTTCTCCTATTCCGGTCCCCGCCTCCCCTTGCTCCTGTTCAGCGGGAACTCTCCAAATACGCCGTTCATGCGTTCCTGCCGCTTTACAATTCTCCGGCCTCCAGTTTTGCAAACAGTTCTTCACTGTCCATAACCTGCCCCAGATATTTCCCGATATCCTCCAGATGAACCTGCTGCACTGTCTCCGAATTTGTCGCAACGCAGTCGCTTAGCACAATGCCGTTATAATCCAGATAAAAGGCATCTGTGACAGTGGCACGGATACAGCAGTTGGTCTTTGTCCCCACAATGATCAGATTCTCAATATGGTTCTCTCTGAGGACAAGGTCCAGGTCCGTTCCGAAAAATCCGCTGTAGCGGCGCTTTCTGATAACATAATCCTTCTTTTCATCCACCGGAAGCATCGGATCGATCTCGATACCGGGCGTTCCCTCCATACAGTTCGGACGCATGGATGTAATCCGCCTGTCCATCTTATCTTTCCGGTTGCAGTGCTGCAGAAAAACGATCAGGCAGCCCTGCTTTCTGCACCTGTCCAGAACCTTTCGGATTTTCGGCAGTACCTCCCTGTTCTGCGGGTAGAAAACAAGCCCTTCGGGATCCGTAAAATCCTTTACCATGTCTACAATTAAAAGCGCTGTCTTATTCATAGTCAAAAGCCTCTCACTTTCACGTTTTTATGCTTTACAAAAGATGCAGCCGCAAGCACCGCGATCATCAAAATATACGGAAAACAGTCAAACAGCCCTGCCGCGTTTCCGGCATATACGCTCAGATTGATTGCCAGCGACCTCGACATCCCAAACAGAATCGCGTAGACTGCGGACTGAACCGGTTTGCCCCGGCCGCAGTAGATCGCCGCAATCGCGATAAACCCTCTGCCCGCCACCATATCGTTAGTAAACAGCCCAAGGCGTTCCAGGGAAAGGTTCATACCGCCCAGCGCACAGCCCACGGCGCCGATCAAAATCGCCGCGTATTTGTAAAAATCCGTGTGGAGCCCGATAGCTTTTGCCGCTTCTTCACTCTCGCCTACAACCCGGACATAAATGCCGAATTTCGTGTGGTACATCAGCACATACATAAGAAAGATCATGATAAAGCTGATATAGGTAATGATCGGATGCCCACTCAGTATACTTCCCAAAATCGGAATTTTCCCGATAATCGGGATATTGATTTTCAATGCGTTCAAATCGAAATTCTCCAGAATAATATTTGAGGAGTTCAGCATAACCAGTACAAACCCTGCCACCGCCGTGGATATCATGTTGACGGCAAGGCCTATGATAATGACATTTCCTTTCATCGTTACACCCAGAAACGCGAAAATATACCCGTAAAGCAGCGTGGAACCCACCGCAAGAAGCAGTGTGACCAGCATGTTACCCGTAAAATAATAGCTGAGGATCGACACAAAGGCACCGTTTAACATCATGCCTTCAAGCGCAATGTTCAACACATTCGCCTTGTAGGCAAACATACCTCCAAGCACGCACAAAATAATCGGTGCGCTGTGATAAATACAATCATAGAGAATACTTTCCAACAATTGCATATTATGCCTCCTTTCTCTTTTTGCCGCTCTTTGCAAGGTGAACTCTTTCCCCGATAAACTTCACGGCAAGAAACAGCACGATCAGCCCCTGAATCAGAGATACGATCTCCTTGGGCACATTTGTATACATATTGATGCTGTCCGCACCGGTTTTCAGTCCGGCATAAAAGATTGCCGCGATCAAGATGCCAAGGGGATCATGGCCGCCCATAAGGGCGATCAGCATACCGTCCCAGCCCAGCCCCGGACTTCCCGAAAAAGTGAGTGTATACCGATACTGGTCTTCCATCATCCAGCCCGCTCCTGCGATACCTGCCAACGCACCGGAGATCGCCATAATAATGATAATCTTTCTACCTACGTTCATGCCCACCGCTTCGGCAAACTCAAAATTCTTTCCCATTGCCGTCACTTCATAGCCAAGCCTGGAACGTTTCATAACAATCCACATGATGATCAGAAAAAGCAGCACCACAAAAAAGAAAGCCGTCAATCTGGATTTACCAAAAATTCTTACAAACATTGCCTGGTCGCTCACCACAGGCGTACAGACGTAACCGTTTCCGCTGTCTCTGAACACAGTGGTCGCCAGATACTCCAGCACTTTTGCCAGCGCGTAGTTCATCATCATTGTGACAACCATCTCATCCGCCCGGAATTTTACCTTGAGCAGCGCAGCAATCATCGCAAATGCGACACCGCACACCACCGCCACCGCAAAGCATATCAGCTTTGTCGGCACAGACGGCAGTCCGGTCAGGTTTGCTCCCACAATTCCCGCAAAAAATGCCCCGATCAGCAGAGATCCTTCCACACCCATATTGTAAATATTTGCCTTGAATGTGATCGCTATGGCAAGGCCGGTCAGAATCATAGGGCCCGCATAATGAAGCGTATTCTGAAAACCGACACTTGTGAAGAAGGATTTCTTCAAAAGAACGCCATAAGCTTCCAACGGGTTTTCCCCGATTGCCACAATGACAACGGCGCCTGCCAAAAATGCCAGAAGCACAGGAATCAGGCAGTTCAGGAAGCTTCTTACCGCTCCGTTTATCTTCTTATTCATCCTCTTCCCCTCCTTCTTCACGGATGCCCGCCATCAGCAGTCCGACCTTCATCATATCCACGTCCTTAGGCGCGATCTCACCGGAGATTTTTCCCTTATGCATCACGATAACCCGGTCGGACAGGCTCATGATCTCCGACAGTTCGCTGGAGATCAAAATAACCGCGTTCCCTTTATTCCTGTACTGCAACAGTTGTTTATGTATAAACTCAATGGAGCCGATATCAACGCCCCTGGTAGGCTGGCAGGCGATCAGCAGGTCAGGCCCCGCCGCCAGTTCTCTTGCCACAATGATCTTCTGCGCATTACCGCCGGAAAGAGAGGATACGTTTCCCTCAATGTCACCCACACGAATATCAAATTCTTTCACGGCGCGGTCCCTTTTTTGATTGATTTTCTTTCGGTTTAATATGCCCAGACGACATATTTCGGCATCGCCGTGATATCCTGCAATACAGTTATCGCCAATGCTCATGGAACGGCACAGACCCTGTGCAAAACGGTCTTCCGGAATAATGCCCATTCCCTTTTTGCGGAGCTCATCAGGCCACATTCCTGTAACATCCTCTCCTTTAAAAATGATTCTCCCCGCAGTCGTCTCCATCAGCCCGCTGATAATCTTCACCAGTTCGCTCTGACCGTTGCCTTCAACGCCCGCAATACCCAGAACCTCACCCCGTCTGACCGTAAAGGATACATCTTTCACACATTCCTTACCGAAAATATTCAGCGTTGTCAGATTTTCAGCCCTGTATACCACATCCTGCTCTTTCGTTTCCTTACGGCTGTTCTCCACGGTCAGCACCACATCTCTGCCTACCATCATCTGTGCAAGTTCCGCCTCGCTGGTATCTTTTGTCAGCACATTTCCGATTACCCTGCCCTGCTTGATAACCGTCACGCTGTCGGAAACTTCCATCACTTCACGCAGCTTATGGGTAATGACAATGATTGTCTTCCCCTTCGCTTTCATATCCTTTAAGCTTTTCATCAGCTCGTCCGCTTCCTGGGGAGTCAGTACCGCCGTCGGTTCGTCCAGAATCAGAATATCCACATTTCTGTACAGCATTTTCAGGGTTTCTACCCTTTGACGGCTCCCCACGGAAATATCTTCTATCTTCTCCATCGGATCCAGCTCAAAATTATACTTTTCAATAACTTCCGTAACTTTTTCGATTTCTTTCTTTCGATCGACCAGAAATCCGCCTTTCCGCTTTTCTTCAATGCCAAGCATAATGTTCTCATATACCGTCAGGCTGGGAACCAGTTTAAAGTGCTGATGCACCATGCCGATTCCATGCGCAATCGCATCCACAGGACTTTTCAGTTTCACTTCCCGGCCGCGGATTAAAATTTTCCCTTCGCTCGGTTCCAAGAGACCATACAACATGTTCATCAATGTCGATTTTCCGGCTCCGTTCTCTCCCACGATACATTTTATCTCCTGTGGCGCCACGGAGATACTTATATGGTCATTTGCAGTAAAATCGCCGAATCTTTTCGTCAGATCTATCGTCTGTATCATACTGCTTATCATATTACTACGCCCTTTCTGCACTGTTCTCTTTTAAACCATGAGCCCGTATAGCCATCTATACGGGCTCAGATATCATTTGGTCAGATTCAGGAAGTACATCCTCCGATATCTTATTTAAAATTAATATTCGGGCAGGATGCCTCGTCAAAGCTGTCACCGTTCTGCTTATTGGTCACTTTGATCGTTCCGTCGCCAATCTTTGCTTCCAGATCCGCCACATAAGCCAGAATCTCATCCCATTTTGCCTTCGCCTCGTCGGTTGTCTCAAGCGCTGCGCTGAATGTGGCAAGGTCTGTGACGGATGTCGCGCCGCTTGCAAGATCATAAACCTGAATCTTGTCCATATCCATGATCGTTCCGCCGGCATAAGCCTCAGCCAGTGTCTTTACGACAACTTTTGTGTTCTTTGTAACGGATGTCAGAATATAACCCGGCTGCTGGGCATCTTTGTTCGCATCTACATGAACCGCCAGCTTTTTCACTTCTTTCGCTTTTGAGGCAACGCCGTCGCCAACGGAACCCGCAACCGTGTAAACCACATTTGCACCGTTGCCGTAATATGTACCGGCTACATTACTTCCTCCCGCCGTATCAGCAAAGCCTGCATCATATTTAGAATAATAATCGTAGGTTACACCAAGTTCTTCCGCCACATGCTGCGCTCCTTCAACAAAGCCCACGCCAAATACGGTGATGCCGTCAGAATCCGTAGCGCCGATAAAGCCCAGTGCCCTTGCTTCCTCCGGAGATGTCAGATCATAACCGTCTCCGAGAAGTACATCCGCATTCTCGTTCACAAGCACGGACAAAGCCCCTGCCAGATAAGACGACTCGTTTACATTGTAGAGAACCGATATCACATTGTTATGGATCGCAGCGCCCGCCTCATCCACATTCGGCGTCGCGTTGAATACCACAAAAACCGTATCCGGATACTGTTCCGCTATGGGTGCGGCACCTGCTTCTCCGTTTACCAGCGCGTCAAAGTCATATGCCATGGAAAAAATCAGGTTAAATCCGTCCTCTGCCAAAATGGACAATGTATTTCCGATACTTTCCGTAGGCTCAACAACCTTGTATTCCGCCCCCATTGTATCCGCACATTCTTTGGCGCCTTCCACTGCGGACTGATTATATCCGTTGTCATTTTGTCCGGACTCATCACACACGATCGCGATCTTCAGATCAGATGCTGCCGAAGCGGCACCATCCCCGCTTTCGTCTCCGTCTGCCCCTGTTCCGGTATTCTCCGCCGATTCCCCGGCATCCGGCGTTGATGTCTCATCTGCTTCTCCGTTTCCGCAGCCCGTTAAAAGGGATACGGTGAGAACACAGCCCATTAAAAGCGCCACAAATTTTGATCTCATAATTATTTCCTCCTATTTCGGTTTTCAATTGGGAGGCTAACCTATCTGATCGATATAGAATTTATAATGATCTGTTCGATAGTAGCACCTGAATGTTTCAATCGGCGCCTCTTTCCCATAGACATTTCCATAGGTAATACAATTAAACAGGATCACCGGCATACTCGTACTGATTCCCAGATAGGAAGCCACCGTCTGTTCCGGAAGAACCGCTTCCACAGTTCTTCTTGCCTTGGTAATCTGAACATTATAGTCTGTTCTGATAATGTCGTACAAAGACTGTTCTTCCAAATCATACTGCTCCAACCCCGGAAAGATTTTCTCCGGCAAATAGGTTATCGTATAATTCAGAGGTTCCTTATCTGCATAAGTGACACGTCCAAACATATGTACCATATCTCCCGGAGAAATGTTCAGATGTTTTGCGCGCTTTGCATCCGCCGGATATTTGCCCGCCGCCATAGTCTTTTTGGACGGCACACGGCCCAACCGTTTTACATCCTCCGTACAACTGTTCAGACAAAACAGATTCTGGCTATGTGAATCGCCTTTCACGTAGGTCCCTTTTCCCTGAATCCGATACAGGTAACCCTCGTTCACCAACTCATCAATCGCCTTCCTGACAGTGATCCGGCTGAACTGATACTGTTCCATCAGTCCCCTTTCGCTTTCGATCATGGTCCCTTCCTGATACTCTCCCGACTCTATCTTATTCAGAATACCTTTCTTCAAAAGATAGTACTTTGGTAATCTTTCTTCCATCATAAGTCCTCCTGTAGACAGATGAGGATAATACCAGTGGTTCGCTCGTCATGTCGTCATGACCAGTTGGTTCGATACCATTATATTACCCCATCATTTCTAATAAGTCAACATATTTTTGTATAAATTTACTTCTTTCCTGGCCGATACATTCCATCCGTTATGCAATCGGTCAAAAAAATAATTGCCAACTATTATTATAGCTGACAATTATACATAAGTAAATTTATATTTCCATATGCCAATCTGTCGTAATCTTTTTATTACAGGATAATTTATACTACTATTCTTAATCTTTGCCGTAATATATCATTATCTTTTCTTTTTTGATTTAAACAGTATATTGCATTTCTTGTATCCTTGTGCCGCAATAACTCATATTCACAGCCATTCAAATAAATCCGGAATTTCTTCCGGTATTTGTTTATACTATTTTACACCACAAACTGTTTCTCATGTGAAAAACAACCTGCCCTTATATCCGTAATGCCTCAAACGCCTGCTGCAGATTCAGTTTTCCGTACCCCTCGTGTGTCAAGTTATTGTTACAAAAATTTTTTTAATTTTTCCCGTAAATATCACGAAAACACACATTGAGCTATACCCCGTGTGTTAGGTTATTGTCAAGTTGAAGCATCTGAAATTTATGTCTTTTATGACGGAAAAAGCAGCAAACCGAATAACTGATTTACTGCTTTAAGCCTCTCCGCTTCTCTTATAATATTATATTTCAAATCGTTTCATTTCTTCCTCAGTCAACAACCGCCCAAGCTGTTTTGACAACATGATAGCTTCCCTTAACCGATATACTTTTCTATCAGAAGGCTCTGTTAATCTGCCATCTGGCATTGCTTCGCCAAATCTGTCAAAATTATCAACAACTGCTCTATTCCTTCTTTCTGCTACTATCACTTCTCAGCCCTCCTTAAAATACTTGTTTATCAGCGCGACTGCCCCATACGAATCTATATACAATGTATGCCAATCAATACTTATTGCATGCAATTCTTTTTTATAATGTTCTACTAAATCCGTTTTAGCAGTAAACTGTACGTATCCCTCATTTCCTGCATCCCAACTAAGTTTACAGGCAATAGCAAACAGATGTGCACCAACTCCTTTATATTTTCCTTCTCTCCCCACATTAAACGGGGCTGCCTCCACAATGTCTACATGAGTATAATATTGATCGCGCACATGTTTTAATGCTATCCGTCCCTGTACTACATCATCATTTTCCAATAGCAGCTCATATACTTCATATCCATTCTTATGCGGAATACTCCAATCAAATTTCCAGCCCTGTTCTTTTAACTTTGCAGCATTCTGTTTTGTGATTGTCTTGGCAACAAGCCTATATTCTGTATCGCACTCTTCCCCTGTTTCGGAACAAATAAGACAATTTGTTAAAGAATCAATTATAATATCTATTTCCATATGTTCCCCTCTTTCATTATAACATATTTTCCACTTTTACAGGAAATATTATTTCTATTTGTCATTCAATAATTCCCTAAAATGTTGAGACAACTCTTTATCCTGTATCACCATACTTCTTTTAAATCCCGCAAAATTACTTTCTCTGCTCAACATCTCTTTAATCTTTTTCCAATATACCACCTTCAATTTGACATCACTTTCATTAAGATAGCTTTCTGTATATTCTATAAATTTTTTCAGTTCATTTGAAATCTTATTTTTCAAATTATCTGATTCAACTTTAGAAAGCGGAGTTCCAGCGCCGTTATACACTTTATCCAACAATTCTTTCGTCTTTTCATTTTCTGTACTGTTTACCCTATCAACAACCTCAACATAATAAGTTGGATATGTATTAAAACACATCATTATGTAAATTTCCGGATCTTCTTTCGTACAATCTATGATATGGTCATATGAGCTTCCCTTTATCTTATTACAATGAAAACATGCATAAAACAAATTCTCCCACTTATATTTCAAATGCTCATAGTTTTTAACTGATCGCAAATGCTCTACGTTTATTGAAGTTGGATATTTTTCCTCACAGATATAACACTTATTATAGAAATCCTGTTGCATTACCGTTAAAATTTCTTTACTTCTATAGTCTTCTTCTCTCCGAATAATTATATTCGGCGGAAGTTTTGATTTACTTATTTTGATCATATTTTCTTTGTCTTTCTGTTTTCTGAAAATCCAATATAATATCCTGCGCCATAAAAATTGGAATAGATTGAAAATATTGAATTAAATCAACTAATTCGCTATCTTCTGAACCATTACGCAGATCACCTTTTTCTACCAACATAAGATATTTTTCATACTTCTTATTCATTATATCTGAGAATGCTGTTGTATGAAACAAAGAATTTACTAAACATTCATACGAATATTCCGTTAAATCCTCGACTCGGATATTTCTTTCCAAATCATAAACTACTGCCGATTTTATCGAAGATACTACAAACGGCGAATGAGTTGCCACAATAAATTGGATATTAGGAAAGACTTTTGTCAAAAATGGAAGAATCCTTTTTTGCCACGCAATATGCAAATGCTGTTCTATTTCATCTATCAACACAATTCCCGGCAAGTCATATCTTAAATGTGCCTGATGCTCCATTCTGATTACAATCTCAGAAAAAATATTAAAAAGAGCCGCATAGCCGCTTGCCATTTCATCAAGCCCAAATTCCTCTCTATCTGGCAGCTTAATCTTAAAACACATATCCTTCAATGAAAATTTTAATAACAGCTGATTATTCTCAAATAATTCTCTCAATGCATTCTGTAGCCAGTCAAACCAACTCTCTGTATCCCGAATACCCTCTATTTCTCCATTTTCTTTTGCAAACAATTTTTCTACATACATATATACAAGGAGCTGCTCAAATGATACATTCATATTCTCAAAAATACTTTTTACTTTAGTTATATCAACCAGTTCAACTGTCTTTGTTTTATTCATTACAAGCCTTCTGTCTGCCGAGAAATTCACCAAAATAATTTGGCCTTCCTGATATAATTTATACATGTTCTTTCCATCAGTATCATCTGGCAGATTACTTTTCATTTCTATTCCCTTTAATGATGAGTTAAATACCAATTCATACCAGTCGTTTCCCGCAAAGCTCTTTCCCAGAAAAATTGAACTGCCAATTGTTTTAAGAACACTTGTCTTTCCACAACCATTCGTTCCTGTAAGCAATAAATGCTTCTTCTCATTTGGGGACAATTCGATTTTAATATTCTTTAAATGTCTAATCTGCTTTATAGTAATTTCAGTTAAATATACCTGTTCCATTTTATCCCCCCATGATAAAACCCTAATAATTTTCTACAATCCTTCGCTGCTTGCAAGCTTTTCCACCTCTTTGATTTCAAGTCCCGAATATTTTGCCACTTTTTCAAACGACAATTCTCCGTCCTGAATCATTCGCAGTGCTATCTCCTTCTTGCCTTCATTGATTCCCTCATTCAAAATTCTTTTTGCCTCAATCTCAATCATTGGTCCTCTCATCATCCCACCTACACCTTTTTGTATGTTCTCATACTTCCGTGCAATCTCTTTGAGCACATCGCTGAAAAGTCCCCGTTTCTGTTCATTACTATTGCATCACTTCTGACTTATTTTAGATTAGTCCGTAAAAATGCCCTTTATAAAATAAAAGTCAGGATTTCTGTTGATTTGTCCTGACTTTAGATTAACATATTTTCATTATATTCACAAATAAAATTTTTATTTTTTATACTTTATACTTTTTCTCACTTCTATCCCTACACCCTCAACGCCTCAAACGTCTGCTGCAAATTTAATTTACCAAAACCCTCTTGTGTCACGTTATTGTCACAAAAATTTTTTTAATTTTTCCCGTAAATATCACGAAAACACACTTCGAACTATACTCCGTGTGTTAGATTATTGTCAAATTGAGACATCTGAAATTTATGTCTTTTATAATGAAAAAAGCAGCAAACCGAATAGTTGATTTACCGCTTTAAGCCTCTTCGCTTCTCTCGTAGTCTATATTTCACAAACTCATTTTAATAATTCCTCAAACTCATCCAAACTGTAAACTTTCGCTTTAGCCTCCTTAAAATCTTTTTAATTACATGTTACCGTACATTCCGCACTTACCATTCCGGCGCATTCATCCATCCTGTAGACAAAAGTGTAAAAAGCCTATATCTATTATAAAATTGTTTAAACGATACACTCCTGCTCCAGCTTTATCCCGGCTGACAGCATATACGCAAGAACATCCGCATACGGAACAAACGGATTTTCTTTCAGCATCTTCTCTATTCTGACACGATCATTCTCTGTCAGCGCTTTGCCGTACTTTTCGTACTCCTTCAGCGTATCCAGATCCATTCTGTACAATTGAAACGGAATCCCCGTCTTCCGGCACAGATCCTCGTAAATCAAAAATCCTCCCACATCAATGTCCCCGAAATGACAGTAGACGGCGTCCGGAAATGCGGCGTATATTTTTTGCAGCAAAGCGCGTCTGACGCTGTTATGATACCCTCCCAGATAAACCATAAGACTTTCCTCTTCTTCCCATCTGAAAAAAGCCGTAAGATTTTCAATCGTGATCACCCTGCGGATCTGTGCCTCTTTCTCAAAACAGACTTTTCCGATATCCTCCCCTGAGATTCCCAGCCCCTGATGCAATTCTCCGATCGGAAATACACGCTCTCCTATCCTTAGCGAAACATTTCCCTTGAAATATACATAGTTTGGTGTATGGTAAATCCCATACTCCGCAAGGATCTCTCCCAGTTCCCTCTCCCGGTACTCCGCTCCGAAAGTGCGCATTGCCTTTGCAATCCTGCCGCTCAAAGATTCAAATAGCTTGGAGTTATGAAAATGCTCTATGGAAAACTCCCTGATATAGCAGATTTTGCTGTTCGTTTCTATCTCCCCGATCCCCGATAGAAAAATCTCCGTCTCTGCGGGATTTGACAGATCAATATATTCCTTTACCGATTGCCCATTTCCCAGACGCTCATCCAGATACCCGATCAGCGCCTGATAAATCGGCGTTTGAAAACGATCTCGCAATCCTGCTAACAGCTTTCTGTTCTCCCTGATCTTATCCGCCTTCGAAATCCTCTCCACATAGGCGTAAGCGCCCTCCAGATTCTCTGTGCATAAGATCACTTTTGAGATGATATGTCCTTCTTTCCCCTTTTTCCACCTGATATTGATCAGGTTTTGCCGTTCCAGTTCCTGCATGGCGGCGTGGATCTCCTCATAAGCGAGAGAACTCTCGTCAAAATACGCGGGGATAGTTCTCTTGTTAAAAGGAAAGGCAATATGCACCGCTACTTTATTTTTACCGCCAAACAAAGTACTTGTCTCATAGGAGTCAAGCAGCCTGTTTACAATCTTTTTGTCATACCGCGCCATTATGATACCTCTCCACGAAACTGACTTTCTCATCCGTCATGACAAGCAGCGTTTCTTCCACAGAGGGACTGATATACTGGATCTTATCCGGCGGCGCGGCGATGATGATCTGTAGCGGCAGTCTTCTTAAGAATTCCAGTACCCCTCCGATCCGCTCATCGTCCATATTATTGAAAGCCTCGTCAAACATGACCAGGCCGATGGCCTCGCCACCGATATTATTGCCGTAAAGCTGCACGAAAGATGCCGCCACAGTGACATAGAAAGGCGTCTGCGTTTCGCCGCCGCTCTTTTCCTCACATACTTTGGAATAGTAGGAATAACTGCCGTCACTGTGCACTATTTTAATATCATAATCCATGTACGTCCTGTAATCGGTAAACTCGTCAAGCGCCTGCGCGCTGTTCTCATTATCTAACGCCAGCTTTTCAAACAGTTCGTCGATGACTTCCTTATGGTTCTCATGGAACAATCCGCTGAAGATGGATTCTCCCTGTATGGCGTTAAAATCATCCATAATCATCTCATAATATTGTCTGTAGCGTTTGCTGGGCAGGTAGAGGAACTCGTATTTCTCGTTGCTGAAAATAATGTCTCTGAGCGCTTTATTCAATTCTTTAAATTCATTTTGCGCCTGCTTCATATTTTCCTGAAGTTTGGCTAAAAACTGCTCTCTGAACTCTTCCTCCGCCGCCTGCCTGGCCGATTGTACCTTTTCTTCATAGTCCAGAAGTTCCGATGTGCAAAGCCTCTCATAGACGTCCGCAAAGTCCGGATATCCTTCCATACTGGGGGCGGCGCCGAAATCATGTTCCGTTTTGTAGGAAACCATGGCATTTACCATATTGGTCCGAGCATGGTCCGTAGTAGTCGCATTGGCTTTTTTTCTGCGGGCAAAGTTATCGCGGAACTGATCAAAAGATTTATCTTCTGTCTGCTTTTCATAGTCCCTGTTCCATGCGGGCAGCATATCTCCGGCCGCCGCCCCCAGCCTGACGACAGCCTCCTGTTTTAAGGCGCGCTCGGCCTGCAGTCTTTCCATCTCCTGTTTATAATCTTCTAATTTCTGCTCATATCGGCCCTTCTCCTGATTCCATTTTCCCAACTGTAAATCCAGTTCGCTGATCAGCGTTTCCAATGTCTGGAGCTGAATCTGTTTCTGGATCATCGTCGCGTTTTTCTCAAGCGTAGCGATGTTCTTCTTGCACTTGTCTATGCCCGCCCTGATGTTTCTGATTTTGACCAGCACATCCAATCTGTACTGGATATCAATATCCGCGTCCACGCTCAAAGCGTCCGTCAGCTGCGCAAACGCTCTCAACTGCTCCTCCAGCCCGTTAATCTCCTCCGATATCTGTTCTCTCTCCTTCACCGCCTGTTCGAGCTGCACTCTCACCGCGTTTCGCCCGATAAAGGGCGTCTCAAAGATCGCCGGTTTGATGGCGCTTGCCACATGATTCTGATACTTCATGCACTCTTTTGTGATGGAGACGGGATAATTTTTCAGTTCGCTATAGTGATTACACATATAGACCTTTCCCAAAATCATATTGGCAAACTGACCGGCATATCTGTTTTTGGAGGAAACCGCCGCCGCAAGTGTCCCCGCCGGCGCCTCAGCGTACTTTTCCAGCTTTCTGGTATTGACCAATCCCACGCCGTATGCCTTTTTTCCTTCGCGCAGCCTGTCGTAAACTCCCAATGCGATGTCAAAATTCTCCGGCTCCACCAGAATATAAAAACGCTGGGTATTCAAATAACCCTCTACCGCATTCCTCCACTGTTCATCCGCAATTTCCAGTAACTCGCACAAAATTCGCGGTTCCGGTTTCCGGCCGATCCGGGCAAATTCCTCCTCGATCGCCTGTCTGACTTTTACTACCTCCTCCGGATAAGTCAGTTTTTTCTGCTTCAACTGCTCAATCCTTTTATCCAGTTCAAGCCGCTTTGTCTTTCTGTCGTTCCACTGCACCTGCAGTTTCGCACTCTCTATCTGGTTTTTGTCATACATCTGCTTCTTACGGGCAACTATTTTCTGCGTGAGGAATTTAACCTCTGAAAGATCTTCCTGTGCCTCTAAATGATTCAGTATTTTCTCATACTCCCTGAAGCAGGGATCCACATCCTTTAAGGAAAGCAGCCTTGTCGCCTGCCCGCGGGAAATCTTCACGCTGGCAAGCAGTTCTTTCCTTTCTTCCGCCTGCTCCTCCAACGTCTCCTGCAGCTTCTGCAATTCCTTTTTCTGTCCGTCCAGCGCAAGAAAATCATCATCTTTTGCAAGTTCCGCCATCAGCGCATCTCGGATCTGCTGTCTCTCATTCTTTTCCTCCTCCGTCTTTTTGATCTTCTTCTCCTGTTGTTCCAGACGGTATCGCTCCATCCGCATCTGACTTTTTGTCTCCGAAAACCGTTCTCCCAAAATGTCAGCCTCAGCCCGCTGCAGAAAGTAATCGTACATTCTGTCTTTTGCAAGGCCGTCCAGCACCTGCGCATGATGCCCTTCAATGATCTCCAGCTTCGCAATGCGGCGCTTCACGCTGTCCAATGTTTTTTCCAACTCCTGATAGGTCCTGACGTTCTCCCGCAGAATATCGATATTGACCTCTTTCTCGTCCAACACATAGGAATACACAAAGTCTTTGATATCGTCGATCGGCCTGAAAGCCAACGCTTTGGGAATCAAGGTAAAAAACTTGTCTTCAATCCGACCGAAGCGCGTCTTTATCATCTTCTTCGCCTCTATCCCCGTCTTACACCACATTTTTATTTTTCCGCTGTTGGCGCCGCGAAATTTTGTGATGGATCTGGGAATTTTCCCCTCAAAAAACATGTCCTCCGTAAACCTGGTGTGATCCATCAAATAGCGGACCGTCGTCTCCTGCCCCTCGGAAGCGGAATCGATCACCGCTCCCACCACAAAATACTGCTTTTTACTATCCTCATAAAATTCCAGCGCAACATGTGCGCTGATAGCACCCGTCCGCTCATAAGGCCTGTTCTCTTTTCCCGTCTTACAGCGTATATAGCCCGTCAGCTTCCTCTTTCCGTTTTCATGGGCAGCCTTGTTGAAATAATTTGCGGTGCAGGTGACCACAAACTGGATCGCATCCAAAAGGGTAGACTTTCCGGCCCCGTTTTCCCCGGAAAGAAGCGTAGACGCTCCGAACTCTATGGTGGTATTGATGAAACGGTGCCAGTTAATCAGCTTCACTCTCGTCAGCGTCTTCATCCGTCTTTGCTCCTTTTCTGTAGATCTCTAATTTTTCATAAGCCTGTTTGATATCTTCCACCCGCACGGCCATCAGGATGGAATCAAAAATCAATATTCTGGCGTCCTCATTCTCCAGATTCCTGTCCAGTATTTCGATGAGCTGAAACCGTCTGAACAGGCTCAAGGCATTTCTCATCGTCGTCTTATCGATCAGCTTGTCCCGGATCTTCAGGCTTATAAATTTTTCATGGATATCCCCCAGATTAATAATCACCTCATCGGCTGCGGACAGTTCCCGCTTCTTCTCATCAAATAACACACGCAGGATCAGCAGAATAACAGACTCGTACAGCTTCAGATTCAGTCTGTTAAAATTCTGCGGATTTGTCAGCTGAACCACGCCGTATTCCTCGTTGATCTCCAGCCGGTATCCCAGCACAGACAGATATTCCGCCATTTCCGCTTTATGTTTGAGAACAAAATAATAGTCGGATCTGGCCGTAATGTTCCCTTTGCACAAAAAACAGGTGCCGAGCAGCTTATTACATACTCTCACAAAATTATCCTTATCCCTCTGCAACATCCCTTCCAATAAATCCATACGAAGTACCTTTCCCCTTCCCCTGTTATCCTTTCAGGCGGACCACAAAGTCTTTAAACCGATAACCGTTTATCTCTTTATCGCTCTTTAATTCAATCGTATAGTCCATGTTTTTCCGCTGGCCGTACAGTCTGATATAAATAATCTTTACAAAATCTTCCGTATCTCTCAGCGGAAACTGCGACGCAGAAAGTTCCCTCTTCTCTCCCAGCTGCTCTCTGACATAGGCGTTGATCTTTGCAACACTCAACACTTTCTGCATTTTCTCCGCCATTCTGCACAGTTTCATCTGCCGCATTACAAGATCCGGCTCCGCATCCGTGACCTCTCCCGGGTTAAACTCTTTTCTCCCCTCCACCGGTGCATAAAAAGACCTCTCATCCAGAAAACCGACGCTGTAAATACGGATCAGTTCCTCCAGAAAATCTATCCGGTAGACGCCGCCGGGATTCATCTGCTCCTCAGTGATTTTTTCATTGATCCCGATCAGGATCTCTTTGATCTGCCCCCTGACATCCTCGCTTCCCGTCAGCATAAAACGCGCGCGATTCACCGCCGATCGCTGGTACTGGGTATTTTTTTGATTGATCTCTCTCAGAATGTCATCCATATTCTGAAAGGCGTCTATGATACTGTGAAGATAATGATAGACCAGTTCTTCTGCGGCTTCCTTTGAAATTTCCTTGATGCCGGCAATCTCCGCCGCCGTTTTATCCACATAAGTTTTACTTCGGCTTTTGTTTTCCAACCGCTCTATGATCTCCGGCCTGAATTTTGATACGTTATCGGAAGTTAAAAGTCTGTGATATGCTCTGTCCACGATATTCGTGATATAGTCGTTGAACAGGGCGTCCATAATCTGAGCCACCGTTTTGTGCCTTGTCAGGTCATCGATATAATGCTTGATTCCGGAATTCAAGTTCTTTAATCCCGTAATCAGCAGATCCGTATTTTCGAGAATCTGCATAAGCACTACGCCGGGATGGTCCGTGCTGCTGCGCACCAGACTGTAAATCGTATAAATATATCCCTGATATTCGATCTGCTTTCCTTCTGCGATCTCCAGAAGCGTCCGGATAATTTTAACCGCATACTCTTTAAAATTGACTCTCTGCACATAGCTTTTATCTGTTTCAATCTCTATCCAGCCATAATGCTCCAACCGCCTGAGCATAAAATTCGCCTTGCCCCGGCTGTCCGTCCCCTCCAGTTCCTCCTCCGCAAGATCCGCCGCATTGGCCTGTTCAAAATAATACTGCAGCTCATCCGCCAGCACATCCCGTTCCACGCCAAAGGAAAGCTGGTTGTTCATAATGGAAAACAGCCTGCAGATACATTCCCAATATACCCGTTTATTTGGAGATGCCAATGGCACAAAAAAACTGTCTGATATGATATCGAACATGGAAAGCCTTTCCAAAATATCGCTTTTTTCTTTCCATTACAACATTTATTCGGATATATGTCAACATTGTTGTCACACAAGAGGCACCATGCTATACCCTTTGTGGTAGATTATTGTCAAGTAAGAACTAAATATTTTTCACTCAATCAACTTTATTTGCTCCGCCGTATTAAGAATATTCAACTGATACTCTGCAATTTCTTCTAAAATATGGAATCTTTCTACCTTATTTCTGCCTTCACGGATCATTTGTGCATTATGTGTTTCTAAATTAGACAAAACTGTAAGTTCATTTATTGAAGCAAAATCTCTTACATTGTTCTTTTTTGCCAATTCGGGATTTTTATCCCGCCATGCTTTGGCCGTAAATCCAAATAATGCAACGTTCAAAATATCCGCTTCTTCTGCGTATGCTAACCACTTCAGATTCTCTTTATAATTTCCTGCCGGAATTAGGTAATTTTTAACTGCATCTGTTTGAATCAAATAATTATTTTTGGACAAAAATCTTTTTGCATCCCACTCAATTTTCTCTGCATCATTCTCCGCTTCTTTCAGTCTCTGAAATTCTTTGATTAAGTATAACTTAAAAATGGGACTAATCGCTGAAGCAAATTCAAATGCAATATCTTTATGCGCATACGTTCCGCCAAATTTTCCACGTTTCACAAATAAGCCTATCGCTTCGGTCTTTTCAATCCATTCTGAAACGCTCAACACAAATGTATGTAAACCTGCTTCGCTTTTAAAGTGGTCGAATTCGACCACTTTAAAAGCGGGATTATAAATCTGTTCCCATGCACCCAAAAATTCCAAAGTCGTTCTGTTTCTCATCCAATTTTTTACAACATCTGCTCCTCTAGACTCGCCGACTTTGGCTTTTGCAATATCAGTAATGCAAATATAATCGTCAAAATTTTCCTCTGAAACAGTAATATTGATATTTTGTACCACGATTACTTTATTTTTCCCCATCCTTTTCCTCTCGTACAGCACTGATTAAGATTTTATTTCTTAACCTCCCTAAAGTACCTCTTTTGAATTTTTCCTGACTTTAGATTAACATATTTTCACTATATTCACAAGTAAAATTATTATTTATTATGATTTAGACCTCCTCTCATCCCCACCACTACACCCTCAGCGCCTCAAACGCCTGCTGCAGATTCAGTTTCCCATACCCCCACCTCCTATCCGGATACTCCACTCCCGCCTCCTTCGACGCTCCTCTCTGCAGGTAGCTCTTAACTTCTCTCCCTTTGATAAACACATCATTCTCCCTTACGATCGCCCACTCCAGAAACTGCGCCACCGCGCCTGCGGTGATAGCGGCTGACATACTGCTGCCGGTCACGGTAAAGCTGCCCAGATTCCCCATACTCTCCGCGCCGTCAGGTCCCGGCAACGCCACCGGAGCTCTGCCGGGCACCGGGACATCTACACCCGGAGCCGAAAGGTCCGGTTTGATCTGTCCATCCACCGCAAATCCCCTGCCGCTGTCTCCCCAGAATGCACCGGTCTCATCCGCATAAGTCGAAGCAGTGATAACCTCCTGGGCATAAGCCGGCTCTGTCAGCGTGATCTCCGGATCAGGCTGCAAAAAGTAAACCTCTCCCCCAAGAAAACTCTTTACCGGCAGCCACATATGGAAAGAACCCGCATTCCGCATCTTAATACGCCAGAGCCCCGGTGTAGGATTCTCAAAACGCAGTACCATCAGCGTTCTGCCGGAGCTCTGCTCTGCCAGTTCCGCCTCCACATAGACCACCGTGTTCTCAAAAATAAAATTGATCCGCTTGGTACCGCTCACGATACTGCTCAGCACCGCGGTGCTCTCCCCTCCCGGTGATACAAGAATAATGGCAAATATCTCCGGTATGCTGCCCCAGATCTCCAGGGTAAACCCGTTTACCCCTTCCCCGCTCCGCAGCTCCACATCCCTGTCACCGCTTCCGCTGAAATGTCCCGCCTGATTCCCTTCGTTTCCGCCGCATACCACAACTGCCCGGCTGCGCTGCAGCGCTATATTATTCAAAAACTCCGAAAACAGAGAAGTCCCGTCGTGTGGCCCCATACTGCTTCCCATCCCCAGACAATATACAAGAGGTTTCTGAAAAGGCTCACAATAACTGTCCATAAAACGATATCCCAGCATAAGATCCGTTTCACTGTACGCCTGAGCCCCCTCCGCTATATAATAAAACTGCCTGAGTTCCTCGCCCGCCTGTCTGCATTTTACGATAACATATTCCGCATTGATTGCGCCGCCGTATACTTCATCCCCCACTTTGCCGCCGGCAGCCCCTGCCACGGCACTGCCATGCCCCGTTTCATCCCGGCTCGGCACTTTCATAAACGGATTTTCACTTCCAAGTGCCTCATTGATCTGTGCCTGCGTATAGACCGTCCCGAACGGAACATCCATAGAACCCCGTTTTTTTATACTGTCATTATTCCAGCGTCTCATGCGATCCGCCATATTTTCATCCTGACTCCCGGAACCTGTTCCATAGGGAATCGTCTGGTCCCAGATCGCCAGAATACGGCTGCTGCCATCCTCCCTGCGGAAAGCCGGCAATGTATAATCGATCCCTGAATCCGCAATGCCGATTATGACATTTTCTCCGGTCAGCGAGAGCGGAGGCTGCTGTACCTGCAGAATACCGGACTTTAAAAGCGGAAATGAGACATTCTGCATGGGGGCATATAATTTGGGCAAAAATCGATAAGTATAGTTTGTATACGATAATGATGCCAACAGACTTTTGTGGATAACCAGAGCCCCTAAAATATCACTGATCTTCATGTAGCAAAAGTCTGAAGACAGATTACCCATCTCCTCCTCCAGCGGCCAGAAGTCGAACAGGGCGCTGTAATAATCGTTACTGTAAATTCTTTCTTCACAAGAAGGCATAAAAAGGCCTCCGAAAGCACTTTTTTTACCATATGCTTTCGAAGGCTTTTCTGTTCTTCGATCTCTCTGATATATCTGCGGCAATAACCGATTACTTCCCCGCTTTTACGCCGTTTTTAATTATCACAGTATTTCTTCACAATACTCTCAAACTCTTCCCTTGCCTCTGTAAATGCTTTTAGCAGTTTCTGAGAAAACGTACCGCTCTGACCGCTCATGACCATCTGATATGCTTTATCCGTATTATATGCCGCTTTGTAAATTCTCTTTGAAGTAAGCGCATCATAGACATCCACCAGAGAAACAATCTGAGCCGCAATGCTGATTTCCTCTCCCTTCAGCTCATCAGGATAGCCGTTTCCGTCATATTTTTCATGATGATGTCTGGCGATATCATAGGCATAATCACAAAATTCTTTATTCTCCAGATGGATCACCTTCTCTATAATCTCCGCGCCCTTTGTCGTGTGAGATTTGATCACATCATATTCATCCGCCGTCAGCTTACCGGCTTTCAGTATAATATTATCCGGAATCACAATTTTCCCTATATCATGCAGGCAGGATGCCCATCCGATCAGGTCGATCTTTTCCTCCGTCAGTTCATATTCCGGGTAGAGTTTCATAACACTCGTTCCCAGACAGAAAGTCAGTTCCCGAATCCTTTTTATATGCTGTTCCGACTCCAGATTCCTGAATTCCACAATATTACTCAGGGATGTGATCAGAACTTCTTTTGTATGCCTCTGTTTTTCAGCCATGATCTTCAGCATGGCATTCTGCTTTTTCAGCTTTTCGGTCTGATTTTTCACCATAACCTCGAGCTGCGTCCTGTACTGAAATACTTCAATGACATTATCCACAAGCTGTTTTACCACTTCGGGATGAAAAGGTTTTCTAATAAAACCGACAATACCATATTCGTACCCCTTTTTCTCATGCTCTGTTGTCTGTTCGTCCGTGAGCATCATAAATGGTATGCGGTTCATGAACCTTTTCTCTCTCAGCCCGCGCATCACCTGAAAATTCTCTCTGGCAGGTATCATAATATTTACGAGTACAACAGCTATGGATGCCACATGTTTTCTTAAAATATCAATTCCTTCTTTTTCATTGGAAACTGCCTGAATTTTATATTTATCCCGGAAAATCTCTGTCAGTTTTACACGGCTGTCGTCATCGTCTTCCACAATCAAAATCGTATCTCGCGCCATTTTGTGTTCCTGCCTCCCGCTCTTTTTATAGTTTGACCATCACAACATTTTTGTTTCTGAGTTTAAAAACAATTCTGCTCACATGTGACGGCAGTATATATCTGATCGTACTGATTTCAACAATGCTTCCCTCATAGGCATTTCCTCTGACAATGACCGCCTTCATATCCTGATCGGTCATATTCGCCAGCTTGGAGACTTCCGCATCCAGATCAGCCAGTTCATGATCCTTTGCCACGATCGCAGCATTCAGCTTTTTAATCAGTTCTTCCGCATCCTCCTTATCGGGCGGCAGCGTCTGCAAAATACTGTTCCAGCGATCCTCCAACATCATCAACTCATCCAGTATCTGTTCTCTTTTTCTCTCAAACATTGCCTGCTGTCTGTTATAGAGCGCATTTTTACCCACTTCCAGCACGGTTTTGATATGGGACTTATTTCCAAGATTATAAGTATCCACACCTTTTACCGCTCTGGTCCTGCCCCCAAGAAGCATACCCTTGCTGCCTGATACAAAAACCTTCTCCATTGTATTAATGTTGCTGTTCATAATATAATTTGCCCGGATATTGCTGCCTGCGTCAATATTGGCCGCCTCAAAAAAGCTGCCGGAAACTTCTCCCCCCGCCTCAATAAAGCAGTCATTTTTAGAGCAGCTTCCTTTCTTTATCATAACATTCCCGCCCGCCACAAGTTTGCAGGCCTCCACGTTATGTTCTACTATAATATCTCCCGTAGCCGAAATATATCCTCCGGAATAAACACTGCCGATCACATAGACCGAACCGTCCACTTCCAGTTTTCCCGTAACGGCCGTTACATCCTCCCGCACAATGATCATATTGGATATGATAATCTGTCCGTTTACATACTCAAATTTTCCGTTCATATTAGACAGATAGGTCACTCCGTCCGGCGCGATCGTAAAGCCCTTACCTTTTAACGGTTTCTTTTCGGCTCCCTCATTGGCATGAATCACTTCACCGAAAACATTTTCACCGTCTTTCCCCTTTTCCGCAGGATGATAGACGGCAATTTTTTCACCTTCATCCACCATCTCAAACGCTTCTATATTGACATAGTCAACGCCTCCGTCCGGAAGGGGCGCCGGAATACGCGGCAGATCAAGCCGCACAAAAAACTCAAACCAACCGTTTTTGCCGTCTTCAGCAGGCGTTCCCTCCGCGATCAGAATCTTTTCATTCATCCTTCTTTTCCTGATCATCTCGGTTATCGCCCCGCGCTTTATCCCGTTGACAATTCCTCTTTTTTTCAGCGCTTTATAAATATCGTCCTCCGTAACTATATTGCCCGCAACAAACCGAATAAACGCATATACACGATTCCCGTTATCCTCCACGAAAATACTGAAATCTTTTTTCGTCATGGAACTGATATCTATCCCCAGCTTATCGGCAGTCATATAGGTCGTTGTCTTTTCTTTTAAAAGATTTTCCCGTTTCTCTTTCATATCCGATCCGGAAAAGATCAGTTTCGCATAAGATGACACGTCCAGTCCCGCTTCTAACCCCAGGCGGATCTCTTTCATCTGCCAGTGGCTGAATAAGCAGTTTGTATAGCATGAAACTTTTAATTTCTTTTCCAGTCCCAGCCGGATCTCCCGCATCTGCATCCAGTTATACTGGTCATCGGCATACACGGAAACATTCAATCCCTCATAAAGACCGATCCTGATCTCATAGATCTGCTGCACATACATATCATCCGTCAGCCATGTATCTATGGAAAGTTTATCTTCCAGGGCAAGCCTTATCTGTTCCAGCTCATCATCCGCAAACCCTCTTTCCACATATGGCAAAAGATTAATCGATGAATAAAGGGAAAGCCGAATCTGTTTCATTGTTTCATAACTGTACGTAGGATCGGCATATACCGAAACATCCACCTTATCCTTGATTCCCGTGCGGATCTGTTCCATCTGAAGCCAGTTGAACTCCGGGCTCGAATAAAGCGACACATCCAGCCCTTCTTCTTCTCCCAGAAGAATTTCCTGATGCTGTTCCGCCATATATTCCGAATTTTCCGGCATCGTATATCCGGCTCCCTTGCGGGGACTGTGATCCGTATTCATGCGACATGTCATCCTTTCCGTTTTTAGTATGTAGATTTCAATATTATACTATAGCCAGTCAGAAAAGTCCACTGTTCCTGTTTTTCTTTTTTCCGAAAAGCCAAAGTAATATAAGCCCGGCTGCCGAACCGGCAGAAAGCAACAGCAGCAACATAAGCGGTGCCTCATCCCCTGTCCGGACGCCCGTTTTTTTCACACCTTCTCCTTTCGGAATCTCTTGATTCTCCACTTTTTCCGGATTCCCTGCGCTCGTATATTCTTCTCTGCTTACTTTCCGTCTCAGAACAATTTCTTTTTCCGTCACCTCCGGTTCGGTCTCCACGATTTCGTATAATGGGTAACCCCCGCCTTTTGGTCTGTAACCGGCCAAACGTTTTCCATATAATATCGTTTCCGTCCTGTCTTTATCCTTAAGTTTCTTTCCATTGTGTTCCGCTGTCAGTTCTATCTCATTTATTATAATACTTCCCACCTCCGGTGACACATATGTCATATAGACCGGCGGTTTTACTCTGCCGAAGTCTCCTCCCACCGTCCCAAAGCAGAGGCGGAATTTTGTCACATGCTCTTCCTTTGTCTGCAGCTCCTTCGGGATCAGCAGCCGATGATTCTCCTGTGTGGTTAGTCCGCCCTCCCACAAGATCCAGCCATCGCTCTGATTCGTCATATACTCCGCATCATAGAGCAGATCTTCATTATAAGTCCCCGTCCAAAGTTCCGTCAGATACAGTTCCGGCGGTAGGTGATCCGTCATTGTAAACTGCTCAAGGCTCTCCCCGGTCAGGTTTCTCAGCACATCCACAGTATACTGATAAGTATCCCTCTGCTGTGTCATTTTAATCGTGGATTTTTCAATTTCCAGTGCTTCTTTTTCATCGTACATGATCAGCACATCCTCTGACGCCCTGTTCCATGTCTCTCCATCCGAAAAATACAAACCTGTTTCTTCCGTCAGCACCTCCTCCCTGTTCCCCGCATTTTCCGCATTTTCCGTATTTTCTTCATCCTCCGCATCTGCCTCCCCCGCCGCTTTTTCCTGCTGCAGCCGAAACACAATATCCTCCGCATAGCCATAGCCGTCCGGCGCCGTATGCTCCGACAAGAGATAGATCCTGCCAATCTGCAGGCCTTTGATCAGGTGCCCTTTCTTTGTGATCAGCTCCTTCCCTTCCGGAAGTTCGCTCTCTTCCTTAATCTCCATCAGATATCCCCCGGCGTCCCGATAAAAAAAATGTATCTCCTCCGCTCCGGACATCCAGGAAGCAACCGGCGTGGAAAGATACTTTCCGTCGGCATCCTTTTTCGGATTTCCCGCCGCATCCGTCTCGATCTCCCTGATCTCCAGCACCGCCCCGTCAATCTCTTTCCGATTCACAAGATCCTGCTTTGTTATAACAGTTTGTGTCTTTCTGTTCAGAAATAATCCGATATGCTCCTGTTTTTCCGTATTCTGCCCGCCTTTTACGCCATGATAACCGCCGTCTATCCAAATCTCCTTTGAGGAAGTCAGATACCCCACAGGTCCTTCGAGCTCTCTCACATAATACTTTCCAAGCGGCAGATCCTCATCAAAAACAGCTTTTCCATCTTCACCGGTGATACCTGTCGCAATCAGCGTATCCGCAGGGTAAAGTACTTCCGCCTCATCCCGCAGTACCCATTTCCCGGTATCCGCATCCAATATAACAGCCGTCCTGATATCTTCCCCTGTATACAGCCCATATACCGCGCCCGCAAGTACACTTCCGCTCTCTCCATCCTGTTTTTCTATCACAATTTCCAGTTTCTGCCGCTCGTTTTTATAATCGGCACTGTGAAAATCAAAGTTCACATTTTGCTTTTGGGCGGTGATCTCAAACTCCGTCTCTTTTGTATTCAGAACAAATCCCTCTCCCGCCGTAGTCTCCACGATTTTATACTTCCCGATATAAAGTCCTGCCGCATAGCCCCAGCCCCTTTTATCCGTAACGATCGTTGCGATCAGATCTCCTTTTTTATGGATCAGATGATCCGCCGCAGAAATCTGATATTGATCAAACAGATCCTTTCTCAGTTCCTGGCTGTAGATATCCTCCGCCGCTATAATTTCAAAAACCGCTCCTTTTACCGGTGCATCCTCATATTCAAATATCAGATCCTGATGAGCGCTCTCCGGCAATCTTTTAACTTCCCGAAAGGGTTCCGCTTTCAGCTTATCCAGCAATGTCTCCTGATCCCCGTGAGCACCCAAGAGCTGTTCCCCGTGCTTTGTGATCTCAATGATACCTTTCTGCTCCTGATTTTCCTGTATTACGGTTACCGTGAGATTCCCGTACTCATCCATCAGCGCATACTTATTGGTTCCCATCTGGCCATCCGGATACACCGAACCGTTATTGATCGTAAATGTCACTTTCGGAAGGGGCGTATTTATGATCTCATAACCATTTATCATTTCCGTACTTTTATCCAGAACCGACTGTTCACTTCCATTGACCACATAGCCCTCCGGTGCCGTAATCTCCTCCAGTTCATATGTGCCAATCGGTATCTCCTGCGGCAGTGTTATAAAGCAGTCCTTTATCATATCCTCCTTTTTCAAAAAGCCGGTCCGAAAGGGATGTGCCTGTGTTCCGGTCATGATCTTTGCATTGGGATCATAATAGCTCATATAGCCCTTTTCGTCATATTTCCAGTTTAAAGCGATAAGGCTCTCTTTGCTTAAATCCATGGTAATGCATTTCAGGCGATACTCCGCTCCCTCCTTCAAAACAGTCCCCCTGACGAACTCCTCCGCTTCTATATAGGTACCCGGAACAACAACAAACTCCCGATCCGCTTTTAAAATGCGCAGATATGCCTTTGTGATCGTGTTGTTGATGATACGCTGCTTTTGTAATTCCCTGCCCTCTCTGCTTTTCATATTTTTATGGTCTCCGTAGCGTATCCCCTCTTCCGGCGTATAGGTTTTCTCCACCCTCTGCTTTGTCGCATCCGTATACAGAACACCCCCGTCTTTTGAAATGCTGACAAGAAACGGTTTTGCGGTGACATGATGCTCCGGCGTTGTCGTCTCTGCAATCACATAGGTTCCGTAGGGCAGCTCCGGTGTAACGATACGCCCGTCCGCATCCGTAAACATCTCTTTTACATGGTATCTGTTCGGCACGCCGTCCGGCTCAAGCCACAGCCGATCTCCCTGCGTCCATTCCTCATGCCCGCTGCGCTTATAAAGTACAGCCGTCTTTTCTCCGGAAAAATCATATTCATAAAATGTCATGATATCATCCGCGGTCCAGTTCTCCCCTATCGGTGCAATGCTGCCATCCTTCACACCCCTTAAGTCGCTGATCAGATACACGGAAAACCCCGCTCCCTCGATCGGCTTTAACTCTGTCTGAAGAGTATTATCAGAAGTTTTTACAAACTGAATACCCTGTTTGATCACATGGTCTCCGGAATAAACCGATTTTGATGAACTGTTGTCATCCGCAGTCAGTTCATTATCTGCCTCCTTCGCCGTCTCATCCCTGTTTTCTATCTTGACCATCTGCCATTTGTAGGTAAGTGTTACGGGATATACCGCCTCATCCAGCATATATCCCTCGGATGCCTGTACTTCTTTGATATAATAACTCCCCAGTTCCAAATCCCCGAACAGTGTTTTTCCCGGCGTATCCTCACAGGCAATCTCTCCGCCCGGATTTTCGATATGACGGCTTCCGTCCGTATTCAAAATATAACCGTCCCCGTTTCTCTTCGGCGTCCTGCCTATCACAGCGGTCTGCACCAGCTCATCCTTCCGGAAGATAATCCCTGTCTTTTTATCCTGATGTCTGATATCCTGTGCCGCATAAATACCATATACCGCCCCATCCAGCAAAGCATTTCCCTGCTCTGCTGCCGATTCGCTTTCCGTATCGTATTTGATCAGCTCCACCGCTCCCAGTGTTCTCTCGTTTGTCAGATAAAATTCAGCTATTTCACCGCCCGCAATAGTCTCACTCTTCTCATTTGCCTCCCACACATAGCCATTAGGCGCTGTTATCTCTCCTGTGCCGTAAGTATAAGTTGCCGCTTTAAATGCTTCCTCCTGCTCTGCCAGAGATTTTTCCGCCTCCTCCTTCGTCACTGTCACTCCGTCATAGGAAGCGGAAAACTCAGCCTCCTTTGTCACGGAGTATTCCGCATAACCGTTTTCATCCGTGATGACCGTTGTGAGATACTCCCCATCCTCAAAAATCTCCACCTCACAGCCGGAAAGTCCGACTCCGGTCTGCCAGTCGCTCTTATGTACTTCGATTGTATAGGAAGTTTCCGCCCTTGATGAAATATTCTCGATCTTCGGTTCTTCGGGATCTGTCGGTTCTACCGGCTTCTCCGGCTCCACCGGCTCCACCGGTTTGACGGGAGGCGTATAGATTTCCGTTGCCGCCTCCTTATAGACAATCAGAAACTGTGCATTGGGATGATCCGAACGGTATTCATAATAAGCATAACTGGAAGTTCTCGCCGCAGAATAAAAGCTCCAGATGTACATTAGCATCTTTTCCATAGATTCTTCCGAAGAAATGTTCAGCATCGCCCGGGCTCTGCTTTTTACGTTTGTCTCGCTTAAATTCTCACTTTCCATCATCAGCCACGCCGCAATCTGACACGCCACATAGGTCGCTCCCGTCACATCGGCATGGCTTGCGAAATAGCCGAGACGCCCCACCTTTTTTTGATAAGTACCGGGATCTGCATGATAGAGATAGGAATTCCGGCAGGACTTTCCGTAACTGATACACAGGGCCGGGACTCCGCCAAGTGTAATCTTATAGATCGTTCCGTGCCCTGTCCCGGAATAGCCGGTGGAGGAAACTCTGACTTTCGCCACCTTTTCTCCGCCCTCTAATGCTCTCGGTGATATGGCGCGGCGTCTTGTGACTTTGCCTTTTTCTTCCCAATCCTCTAACGTTTCACCTGCCTCATAAAGTTCTTTTAACTCTTTCAGCGTCAGCCCTTCATAGACGGTCCCCTGAAAAAAATCCCACGCATCCACTCCGCGCTCCAAAATGTCGATGCACTCCGACAATTCCTGTTCCTCGTAGACATCCTCTTCCAGCTCCACAATCAGTCCCAGCAGAAACTCAGCATATTCTTTCTCATAGTCATACAGATTGTTCCACCATTCCTCATCATAGGTAAGAAGATCCTCAAACCCGTTCGGACAGTAAAATTCCAGCCATTTCTCCACTGTTTTGTGGTCCTCTTCCACAAAATGATACTGCTCCTTTGGCAGTACAATCTCCTCCCCCGGATCATTCCCGGATACTGTTCTTTGTACCTGCTCCGCCTGCTGCTCTTTTTCATCCCGCCCACCGGTATTCTCTGCCTGATCATCCTTCTTATCTGATACATTTTCTTTTTCCGTAACGTTCTCCTTATCCGAACCATTCTCTTTTTCCGAGGTATCCTCCCGTTCCTGGACGCTCTCCTTCTTCTCTTCCTCTTCCTTCCGGGAACTTTCCTCTTTACCCGGAGCAGCCTCCGTCGTATCCTCCCCTTCTTTCTTCTGCCCGGTTTCCTTTTCTTCCTCTATTTTCAAAATTTTCTGATTCCGTTCCGTATCCGAACCCTCCGCCGCATAGACATCTCTCAATGCGCCGGTATAAGCATCCGCCGAAATACTGCCAAATACAAGTGCTGCGCACAGCAGCAGGCAGGTAATCCTGTTTTTCATTTTTTTCATCATAAGTCATCCCCTTTCCAATGTAAAACCAACCTCTTCTCCACAGATCAGGCTGAGTTTCTTTCCATCCGGACAATTCACACGTAATACCCCTCCCTTTGTCTCTTTCCTCACCTGCTCAGGTACTTTTATCTTAAATACCGGAATATCTGCCCTGGAAATAAGTTTTTCCGTCAGATACGCGGTATATAAAGTTTCCTCCTTTTTCACCCTGACCTGTCCGATATAACGATATCTTTCTCCCTTTTTCAGCGCAAAAAGCGGTGCCGTCAGTATGGTAAACCAGATCAGAAGAGGAATCATCAGCAATACTCCAATCGCTATCGCCGCCAATGGTATTGTAAGATCCGGAAACTCTCTCTCATCCTTCTTATCTCCCGGCGTAATTTTCCTGAACTGATACTTTTTAACAGAGGGCTTCGGCGCCGGCACTTCCGCGTCTGTTTCCGATTCCGCTTCCTGCCCCATGCGTCCATCCCCCCGCACTGTTTTTACATCTCCTGTCAGCAAGACGTCCGTATATCCATATTCCTCCTGCTCCGTCAGAATCTCTACGTCTCCCACGATCCGGCAGGCATCATACCACATCACGGCCTGCCATGCCGCCGGATAAGACTTATCGTATGTTTTGAGGCCTCCGTACTCACAGACGGCACTGTACTTAGTCGGTATTTTGTCCTCATCCTCCCCGGTCACTTCATAGACAACATACAGCAGATCATAGCTTATTCCCTCATAAGTGATCGTCTTCTCAATTCTTTCCAGATCATTATCCGGAAGCCCCTCCACTTTTCTGTTTGTCGTGACTACATCCGCCCCTTCCGAACTGCTTCTTCCGGTCTCCTCTACCATAATGGAAGCCTCATCCAACACATACGTCATTCCCTCTTCCACTACGTATCTGGGAATCTGCGTGACCTTATCCGCATTCAGAGGAACGGTCCTTGAAATTTTCATTCCCGGTATCCGAATTACTTCCACTGATTCCTTTTCGGAAATATGATAATTTACCGGTCCCTGATCCTGTGCCGCCTGTACCTTATATGCTCCCTGAAAAAACAGCACAAGCGGTATGAGCGCCGTTATCCACCGAAGCACTCTGTTTCCTGATACAATTTCTTTTTTCATTTTTCCCTTCTTTCTGCGCACGATCATCCTTCCCCATCAGCACAGCTCCAGCCATAACAGTTCTGACGATTCCCCCATTCCCCTATAGCCCGCCGATACCGACACTTGTGTCAGGTACGCACGGACACAAATCTCAGGCATCACAAAATAAACTTTTGTAAACCGGATGATAATGAAATAACATTTTTTTGGAATGATAAAATTGAAACTACAGATAAATAAATGATATAAAATAATTGATAATAGACTCGGCAAAACTATCGCCGTTTCGTTATGTAGTTAGTATGATAACATCGTTTTCGGGTTCCTGCAAGCTTTTTTTACAAAAAATTTCACATTAAAAATTCTATTGCTGAAACAGCCGCCCCAAACGGAGCGGCTGTCTCTGTCCTGCTTTTATTTTTCTTATACCTGAGTTGCACCGTCCACTGAAAGGATCTCTCCGGTCACATAGCTTGCAAGGTCGCTTGCCAGAAACAGTACCGCATTTGCAACTTCCTCCGGCTCTCCGGGCCTGCCGAGAGGAATACCAGCGGAAATCCGCTTCACCATTTCCTCCGGAAGCGCCGCCACCATGTCCGTATTTGTCACGCCGGGCGCCACGGCGTTCACACGGATGTTATCCTTGCCAAGTTCCCTCGCCAGGGATTTTGTCAGTCCGTTTACCGCGAATTTGGAAGCCGGATAACCGCAGCCTGCAGCCTGCCCGTAGATACTTACCATGGAACTGGTGTTGATAACGGAACCGCCGCCCTGTTCCTTCATAATCGGCGCAGCCGCTTTTGTGCAGAAAAATACCGCATTGACATTCAGCCTCATAATTTTCTCAAAATCTTCCGGCTTGTAATCATAAAGAGATTCCCTTGCGGAAATTCCCGCATTATTGGCAAGAATATCGATCCGCCCGAAAGCTTCCTTCACCGTTCCGATCGCCTTCTCCACCTCGTCATACTGATCCAGCGCAGGACAAAGCCCCATCACTTCCGCTTCCGGCATCTCCTCTTTCAGTTTGCCGAGCGCCTTATCCACGGTCTCCTGTCTGGAACCGAACAAAGCCACTTTAGCCCCCGCCTGAATAAATTTCTTCACGATCTCGTAACCGATCCCTCTGGTACCACCCGTTACGATCGCTGTCTTTCCTTCCAGCATTCCTGATACATTCATAAGATTAACCCTCCTGTTATAGACTTATTGAATAAACTGCATATATTCAGTATACTCACTAATCCTTACTTTTACAAGAAAATATCAAAAACACAGCCTCAGTACTCCTTCTCCTCCTCAATCCATCTCCTGATATCGGAAAATTCAATCTCCAGTTCCCCATCAAATATTCCTACCGCCACAGACTCGTTCAGTCCATAGATCACGGGACATACCTCACTTTCAAAAAAATACACGATCAGTTTCTGTTGGCAGGGATCAAGTATCCAGTATTCCCGCACACACCCTTTTATTATCCGTTTTTTACCCGTTTTATCTATCCTGTTTTCTCCTTGCCGATGCCTTCAATATCTCATACACTGCCGCAAACAATACACCTGCCACGGGAAACAGCAATCCGCCTCTGCTCCACTCCCCAGTATAAAAACCATATCCCAGAAATACCGCAGTGACAATCAGCCAGTAACTCCCCGGAAAATAGGAAAGTTTTTTCTCGACTTCCTTGTTTTCCACCGTGTACTCCTCACGCTGCAGCAGCTTGTTATAACTACTCTGCACGATGCCCGCCCTGACGATCAGATGTACCCCCACCGCCACAAACAGCAATACTATATTCAAACAACCTGCCATCACCATATCCCCGGCCGAAAACGCAGCAGCCAGCATCAGAGGAATAGCGCCCACAATACAGAGCACTATGCCGGATATTATCAAAATCCGAAACCTGCCGGCAAACTCATTTTTTCTTTTCTCCACAATCCCTTCTACTCCATACTGCAGAGAAAAAGATTCCTTTTCCAGATATTTATACCGATCCAGTTTCATTCCGTTATAAATGCAGATTGCGGTACCCGCCGATACAAACAAAAGCACAAACACGATCCCGATCCCTGCCGCCCGATCCTCCGATATCCTGCCCGCTTCCTCCAGCGCCGAAAGCTGCAAAAGGACGACCGGGCTCACAATAAAAAGAGAGATTGCCGCCGCGATCCTGCCGCAGACTTCCTTCGACAGATCCATAAATGCATTTGCCACCTCCGCCGAAACCGTCCGCCCTTCGGAAACGTCCCTCCCGCCGGCAAGCCCCGCATCTTCCAGCTCATCCTTTAAAAGATAATCCGTGCTGACTCCGAACACCTCGCTCATCTTCAATATTTTATCCAGATCGGGTATCGTCGCACCGACCTCCCATTTTGAAACGGACTGTCTCGAGATATTCAGTTTCTCCGCCAGTTCCTCCTGTGACCAGCCCATTCTTTTCCGTAATGCAATAATCTTCTCCGCTAAAATCATTTCATCCTCCTCTCTGTCTCCTCCACGATGCCTGTGAAGTACCCATATCTTACCCCGGTCTGCGGTTGCAGGCTACCAAAAGAGGCTTGAACTTCCGCACCCGGCGGTTGCATTTCCCCATATTTCAGGCATTTTACGAACTTTTTGTTCTCTCCGGCTGCAATTTGTCCCTCTTCTGAAAACAGAAAAAGCGGCTGCACGATACAGCCGCCTCATCCTGATCCAAATTCGTATTTTGTTTCACTCTGCTGCCATTATTCCGCTTTCACTTCATTCAGCTCCTCAATCCGCTGCACCGAGTTGCTCCTGATATCAATAACCGGTCCGCCCGTTCCCTCAATATACTCCCTCGTGATTGTCACCCTGCCGATATTGTCATCTTTCGGAATCTCATACATGATATCCAGCATAAACTCTTCGATCAGTGCCCGCAGTGCCCTCGCACCGGTCTCTTTTTTCAGCGCTTTCTCCGCAATGGCTTCCAGGGAACCCTCATCAAATTCCAGCTTCACCTCATCCAGTTCAAGAAGCTTCTGGTACTGTTTTAAGATGGCGTTCTTCGGCTCTTTTAATATCTTTACCAGCGCCTCCCTGTTCAGCCCGTCTAACGTAAACAGAATCGGCAGGCGGCCGATAAATTCCGGAATCATGCCATACTTCCGCACATCCTCCACCGCCACCTTACTGTGGATATTTTTGTCTTTATCAAACCTGTCCTTCAGTTCCGCCTGATAACCGATGCCGGTCTGTTTGGTCAGACGCTGTTTGATAATCTCCTCCAGTCCCGGAAAAGCACCGCCGCAGATAAACAGGATATTCTTTGTATTGACCGTGGCAAGAGGCACCATGGCATTTTTACTGTTTGCTCCCACCGGCACTTCCACCTCGGAGCCCTCCAAAAGCTTTAACAGCCCCTGCTGCACCGATTCTCCGCTCACATCCCGTGAATTGGTATTTTTCTTTTTGGCTATCTTATCGATCTCATCGATAAACACAATGCCGGTTTCCGCCTTCTCCACATCGTTGTCCGCGGCCGCCAGCAGTTTTGTAATAACGCTCTCGATATCATCACCGATATACCCGGCCTCCGTCAGAGAAGTGGCGTCCGCGATTGCAAGCGGCACGTCCAAAAGCCTTGCCAGTGTTTTGACAAGGTACGTTTTACCGCAGCCTGTGGGACCGATCATCAGCATATTGGATTTTTCAATTTCAATGTCATCCATCGTCCCCGTAGCCACCCGCTTATAATGATTGTAGACCGCAACGGAGATCACTTTTTTCGCATGTTCCTGTCCCACCACATACTCATCAAGCTGCGCTTTTATTTTGTGGGGCGCCGGAATATCACTGATATTAATCATGGGCTTTGATTTTTCGCCCTCTTTTTTCTTTTTGATCTTCTGCCTGCTGGGCACACCGCTCAGGTTCTGGAGATCCGCAAGATTGATAAAGCTGATATTCGGAAAACCATGGGGCGGCATTCTCTGTGTCTTTCCCCCATCCTTTTTCTCCGGCTCTTCCTCTTTTTCCTCTTTTTCCCCGTTCTCCACAATCTCCGTATTCTCCGGCTTCTTCTCCTCCTGCACCGGAGGCTTTGTATTCGCCGTATTTCCCATCATACCGCTGAAATCATAAAAAGGCGGCATCATCCCCTGATAATTGAACTGACTCATGGAATCCATGGTTTTATGCATACAGTCATCACAGACACAGATATTGTTCGGCAGCTTGAACATCCTGCCAGCCTTACTCTCAGGCCTGTGGCAGATTAAACAAACATCTTCATAGCCGCCCTGCCCGTCATCATTTCCGTTTTTATTATTATCGTATTCCGCCATTTTTTCTCCTATTCCAGTTCCGCATAACCCTCCCCGTGCACCCTCCTGAGCTTACATTTACGGCTGAAAGAGCGCATCCGTAAATGAAGCTGTGCACCGTTCGGGTATATGCTGTTTTTTTATTCCAGTTCCGCATATACCCTCTCTGTGCACCCTCCTGAGCTTACATTTACGGCTGAAAGAGCGCATCCGTAAATGAAGCTGTGCACCGTTCGGGTATATGCTGTTTTTTTATTCCGGTTCCGCATATACGGATTATTTTTATTTTCTCCCCAGTTTCACGCTGATGATCTGTGATTGATATTCTCCCTCTTCGTAGCGCATGATCTCCACTTCCACGATCTCACCCACCGGATAATAACGAAGCATCTCCGACAGTTCATTCATGGTACTCACCTTGACTTCATTGATCGACACGATGACATCGCCCTTGCGGATGCCCGCCTTGTCCGCAGGTCCGTCCTCATTTGCCTCCCGCACATACACGCCGTCCGGTATGCCGAACTCTTCCGCCTGTTTCCGCTCCACATTGGAACAGCTTATGCCGAGATAGCCGCTCTCATCCTCCCGCAGCCTCTCCCGGATCTCTCTCTTTTTCAGGTTATCCAGCACCGGGATCGCATCAGAGATCGGGATGGCATAGCACATCCCCTCCACATCCACGGAACTGATCGTCATCGTATTGATTCCCACAACCTCACCCGAGGCGTTGATCAGCACGCCGCCGGAACAGCCGGGATTCATAAACGCAGTCGTCTGAATCATGACACGATCGTCAGAACCATACTGATTGCCCATCTCGTCATAACCGCCGCCCACCGGCATATTGGTAGCGCTGACAATGCCTGTGGTCACAGACTGCCCGAGAAGCAGGGCATTCCCGATGGATATCACCGCCTGTCCCGCTTTCAGCGATGTGGAATCCCCGAGCCTCGCCACAGCGATGGCCGCTTTGGTCTCATCGGAAATATCCGCAAGAGGAACCGCAAGGACTGCCACATCGAGATCATTGTCATATCCTTTTACCATGGCATCCGCATCGGTCTTATCCACAAAGGAAACGGTGAGATCCTCAGAATCCGCCACCACATGGGAATTTGTGGCAATCAAAAGTTCCGTCTCGTTTTCCCCGATGATAAAACCGGAACCGCCGCCGTCATATTTCTCATCGTCCCAGTAGTAACTGTCGTAGGTATAAACCGCATTGACGCTGACCACGGTGGGCATAATCCGCTCCACCAGTTCCGACACATCCATCAGATTTCCCTGCGCCGGCTTAGGGGTATCCTCCACCGTCCCTTCCGTATTTTCAGGCGCATCCAGATCCACCTGGCCGATCTGAGGATTCTGAGGCTCGGCCGCCGCCTGCTGTGCTTCCTGCTCATCGGTGTTAAACATGGTTGCCGTATAATAAATTCCGCTGATACAGAGTATCAAAAAAGCACTGATGCATACGCCCCAAAGCACCTTTTTCCCTGTACCCGTTTTCTTTTTCCCGCCGTTGTCACCGGCGCCCGCATTTCCTCCCTGAGGAGCATAATTCCCCTGCTGATAACCTCCCTGATAAGCATAGGGATTCCCCTGAGGCATATTCCCATAATTCTGGTTCGGATAATTATTGTAACCGTTTCCGCCCCTTCTGCCGAAATCATTCCCGTAATATCTCTGATTCTGCCAGTTATTCTGATAGGGATTCTGATAATTGTAATTTCCCGGTCCCGGCTGCTGCACCGGCATACGCCCCTGAGAATTCCGTACATCCGAATCTTTGCCGCCCGATTCATTCCGCGCAGCCTGATTTCCGTTTTCCGGCTGTCTTTGCATATTCGGATTTTTGTCGGAATCCCTTATCTCATCCGCCATATTTTTTAGCTCTTTTTCCTTCTTTTTCTGTTCCTTCTCGCTCATCTTTTTCCCTCGGCCTGCATAATTGTCCCCGTTTTCAAGATACCCTTTTCATACATCCCCACGATTGCCCTTATTTTTTCGCCCTCACTCCACCGTCACCGATTTCGCAAGGTTCCTCGGTTTATCCACATCGCATCCACGCCCCACTGCCACATAATAGCCGAACAACTGCAAAGGTATGATCGCCAGGGAATTGGCGAATACCGGTGCCGTCTCGGGGATATAAATCACATAATCCGCCGCCTTCCCAATCTCCCGGTTATCCTCCCCCGTGACTGCCATGACAAAAGCGCCCCTTGCCCTGACTTCCACGATATTGCTGATCATTTTCTGATAAAGTTCCGGCTGGGTGGATACCGCCGTAACCAGCGTCCCCTCCTCGATCAGCGAGATCGTGCCATGTTTTAATTCCCCTGCCGCATACGCCTCCGAGTGAATATAGGAAATCTCCTTTAATTTCAGCGAACCTTCCAGAGAGATCGCGTAATCGATGCCTCTTCCGATAAAGAAAATATCCTTCGCCGCCAGATACCGGTTCGCAAACTTCTGGATCTGTTCCTTCGTGTTAAGCAGCCGCTCGATCTGATACGGCAGCCTCTCAAGACATCCCAGCAGATGCTCAAATTCCTCTTTTCCAAGCGTTCCCTTTACCTTTGCCAGCTTCATTGCCAGCAGATAGAGCGCCACAAGCTGTGCTGTGTAAGCTTTTGTCGTGGCCACCGCGATCTCCGGTCCCGCCCAGGTATACAGCACATTATCCGCCTCCCGTGCAATGGAACTGCCCACCACATTTACAATGCCCAGAATCCGGAAGCCCCGCTTCTTCGCCTCCCGCAGCGCCGCCAGCGTATCGGCGGTCTCCCCGGACTGGCTGATCACAATGACCATCGCGCCTTCCTCCAGGATCGGATCTCTGTATCTAAATTCCGATGCCAGGTCCACCTCCACCGGAATCCTCGAAAGGCGCTCTATCACATACTTTCCGGTTACTCCTGCATGATAGGCGGAACCGCATGCCACGATATGAATCTTTTTCACCGCTGCCAGTTCCTCGTCGCTCATATCCAGTTCTTCTATCCTGATATCGCCCTTCTGAATCCTGGGACTGATCGTAGCCGTCACGGTTTTCGGCTGTTCATACATTTCTTTCAGCATGAAATGTTCATAGCCCGCCTTTTCCGCCGCATTTTCATCCCAGTCAATCAGCACCGGCTCTTTCCGGATTTCCTCTTCGTCAATGTTATAAAAATGCATATGGCTGGCATGCAGTTTTACGATCTCCTGATTGTCCACGTAAGTAACCCTGCGGGTATACTTCAGAATCGCCGGTACATCCGACGCGATAAAACATCCCTCTTCATTCTGGCCGACGATCAGCGGGGAATCCTTGCGCGCCGCAAACAGGGTATCAGGGTGCTCTGCAAACAGTATGCCCAAAGCGTAGGAACCTTCCACACGCCTCAGCATACGAAAAATCGCTTCCATCGGATTTCCTTTATAATAATAGTCGAGCAGATGCGCCAGCACTTCCGTATCCGTCTCCGACACAAACACATAACCCTTTTTTTCCAGAAACTTCTTAAGCTGCAGATAATTCTCGATGATCCCGTTATGCACAACGGAGATCGTCTCTTTCTGATTGAAATGCGGGTGGGCATTTTCGTTGCTGGGCACGCCGTGAGTCGCCCATCTCGTATGGCCGATACCGCAGCATCCCGGCATATCCGCGCCGCCTCTGGTCAGATTCTCCAGCACTTTCAATCTGCCGGTAGATTTTTTATAGTTGATGCCCTCTCCGCCAAACACCGCGATTCCCGCCGAGTCGTATCCTCTGTATTCCAGCTTAGAGAGCCCATCCAAAATCACCGGCGCCGCCTGTTTTCCTCCTATATACCCAACAATCCCACACATAGCATACTCCTTCCGCGCATCGGAATCTTAGTCTTTCCGCTTTCCATCCCTCAGTCAGTGCCAATCCCAATACGCCCTGTTCATAGTATATTTCAAAATCCGCCTCTTTGACAGTCTTTTATAATTTTTTCCTAATTTATACCCTAAAAATTTATAAATACTGGTCACATACATCGGCAGAATCAGTCTGCCCTGCCCTTCCTTTTTCAGATATTCCGCCGTCTGTTTCACCAACTTAAGTCCCTCCGATTCCGCCGGCACGCTCTCAAAAACCTCCGGATGCTCCGCCTGGGAAACACCCATGTCAAAATTCCTGCGGAACTGCTCCTTATTGGTATACTGATGGGAATGGATTACCTCCGCCTCCGCCGTATAGGCAATCCGATAGCCCGCCCTGATACAGCCCGCCGCGTAAACCATATCCTCATTAAAAATCGCATGTTTTAAAAAACCGCCCTGCTTATCATAGATATCCCGTCTGTAAGCTGCGCAGACATCCGAACAAAAATAAGTTTTAATCCCCAGTTCCGGCAGATCTTCCTTCGATTTGACGCGGCTCACAGGCGGATAATTAAATTCTCTTGTAAAGCGCTCCACGGCTCCTGCCTCCTCGCGGGGAAGCTGCCTCGCATATGAGACCGCGACGGCACTGTCCGAAAGAGGCGCCACCAGACGTTCCAGCATAAACTCATCCGCCGGCATTGCATCATCCGTCATCATCACAAAAACGGGAGCCTTTGACTTCTTTACCGCCTCCCGCCTTGTCCTGCCATGATCAAATTCCTTCCTGGATATATGCCACAATTTTACATTTTCATAGCGCTTCCGGCGCGGATGGTCATATTGAAACGCCTCCCAGTATTTTTGCTCCGTATTGAAAAGCAATATCTGATGCACCGGTATGCTCTGGTGTTCCAGTCTTTCTATCAGTTCCAAAAATTTCGATCCCGGTTTATATACCGGAATTATGATGTCAATCTCCTGCATATGTCTTTCCCTGTCTTCTCTTGCCTTCGGTCCCCGGCAGCAACCTGAAAATCTGCGGTTACCTTCGTGTACATTATATCATACTATTATCACTTTTGCACATAAAAAGTCAGGCTTTTACGCCTGACTTTGACTTCATTGTCCGTTTTATACCCCTTTGGGCTTATATTTTTCCGTTGCGCCCATAATATAATCACTGTATTTCTGTACTTCACTGCTTGGTACATAGCCGCTCTCGTCAAACAAAAACTCATGCAGCCAGCTCACATTATCCGCCAGATTATTCGGCACGATACAGTCACCGGGAGAACCGATATTACCGGTCCATCTTCTGTCCGCCCTCGGAAATCCGTCGTCGGCAACAACTTTGTACTGGGACGCCTCACCCAAAAGTTCCGTGATCTCAGCAATACCAAAGGATGTATATACTTCATCAAAGACATCGTTCGCGATATCCACGAGCTGTCCCACGGAAGCCTCCTTTGACTTATCCATAATCGCTTTCAGCACATTTCTCTGACGTTCCGCACGCTTAAAGTCATCGCCCTTAGTGTAACGGATACGACAGTAACCGGTCGCCTGCATACCATCCACAACCTGCATTCCCGCATTGCTCACAGGCGTATACTGCCTCTTTAAATCCTCCGCGATACAATACTGATAGTCGTTCAGATAATGAATCTCCTCGTTTGTGATATCAAGCGGAATTCCGCCAAGGGCATCAATCGTATCGATCAGCCCTGCAAAACCTATCGTCACAAAATCCTTGATATTCATATCCAGATTGGCATTCAACATGCTCATCGCCTGCTTCGGACCGCCCGCCGCATAGGCGCCGTTGCACTTATTGTATTTGTCATTGCCCAGATTCATAAAGGTATCACGGTATATCGAGAGCAGCCTGATCTCCTTCGTATCCTGGTTGATTGACGCGATAATAATCGAGTCGCTTCGGGTATTCTTGGTCAGCGCACCCGTCGTGGAGTCCACACCAAAAAGCGCCACATTCCGATAGCCCTTCATCACTTCGAGCTGTTCCTCGCTGACACTTTCATTGACTTTGATCTCCTCGTCCTTGATTTCCAGATGCCCTACTTTCTCCGTTCTGGTCACGCCCCACAGCACAAGCAGCATCACAGCAAGCACAACAATCTCGCCCATGAAAAGTAAAATTCTCTTTCTCTTTTTCCTGGCCTTTGCCTTCGCGGAAACCTTTTTACCGGAACCGCCCTTCCCGGATGATTTTTTACCTGAGGATTTCTTTTTCCCGCCGGAAGAAGATTTCCTTCTCGGTGCTTCGTATTCCCAGTCGTCCTCGTCCTGATATCTTGGTGCCATCTTTCCCTTATCCTTTCGCAAACTGATTCTACCTGTTTTAATAAGCGTTTTTATTTACAAAACCCTTGAATATGGTCAGGAATATGATCCTGACATCAAAGCCAAAGGTCCAGTTTTCAATATAATATAGATCATAATCGATACGTTTCCTGATGGAAGTATCTCCTCTGTAGCCGTTCACCTGCGCCCAGCCCGTAAGCCCCGGCCGCACCTGATGTTTGATCATATATCTCGGAATCTCTTCCTTAAACTTTTCCACAAACTGCGTCCGCTCGGGCCTTGGCCCCACAAGGCTCATATCGCCTTTCAATATATTAAAGAGCTGCGGCAGTTCATCCAGGCTGGTACGCCTGATAAACTTTCCGACTCCCGTCACTCTCGGATCGTCCTTTACGGTCCATCCTTTCTTCTCATCCGCCTCACTCTGCATCCGCATGGAACGGAACTTGTACATATGAAAGGGTTTGTTATGCTGCCCGATGCGCTCCTGCATAAAGATCACCGGTCCTTTACTGGTAGCCTTTACCAGAACGGCAATCACAAGAAGAAGGGGAGAGCTGAGGATTAGCCCCACTACCGCCCCCACCAGGTCAAGTGCCCGCTTGCAGGCTCTGTTGCTCAGCCTTGTCAGCGGAACATTTCTGATATTAATAACCGGAAGCCCCATCAGATCTTCGGTATAGGGCCTGCTCGGTATGATGCTGTTATAGTCCGGGATAAACTTTGTATGCACACCCGATTTTTCACAAAGCGTCACGATATCCGTCAGCCTGCCGTACTGTGCAAGCGGCAGTGTGATCGCGATCTCATCCAGCTTGTTCTCCGGCAGGATGATCTCCAGATTGTCGATCCGCCCTACCACCTTTATTCCTTTATATAAAGTCCCGCGGGCGACCACATCGTCCAAAATCGCATGAATCACATAGCCCCACTGGGGATTTGACTTTACCCTGTCAATATATTCTTCCGCCGCCCGGGAATATCCCACCAGAAGCACATGCTTCATATTATAGCCCCTGCGGCGCGCAACGACAAGCATTTCCCGCAGGCTGAACCGAAAAGCGGTTGTCAGTGTGATATTCAAAACCACAAACAGGAAGATCATGGAACGGGAGAAATGCTGCTGCCAGATCACAAACAGCACGGAAGTTAAACTCACCGCACCGATGATATTCGCCTCCACAATCCGCCAGAACTCTCCGCCTGGACCGGAACCTCGTTTCGCAGTATACAGATTACAGAATCTGTAAATGATCAGATACGCCGCCACAATATAGGGAATGGCGCTGAAATACGTCTCCATGGGCAGATAAAAATCGCCCGGCTTTACGTTGCTTAAGGGACTCTCAAATTTGAGCCACCATGCCAGAATATAAGATCCTGCAATGATCAGGGCATCGATGATTACATGTAACCCGTTCAGGTATTTCTGATTATTCTTTATCATACTACACCCATACTTAACAAAATATGTGGATTTTTCCACATTTTGATATTTTACAATAATATGACAGAAATTACAATATTTTTATTTCAGTGCCTCTTTTCACCGAAAGCAGAAACAAAAACGGCCGTAACTCAGTCACCCCAAAAATCTTCTGACCGTATTTATCCACAGCTCCCACTGAATCACCACATAATTTCCAAGATTTTTGATGCGGAAAGGCACATGATTTTTTCTGCCGCCCTCTTTATAATACATCCGAAAGCCACGCATCAGCCCTTTCAGATAGTTCTTCCCCAGCCCTTTTTGACAGAAAAACAGCCATTTTATACAAAATCCCGGCAAAAGAAAGGGCAGATTGATCAAAACCTGCAGGGGAGGCATATTCTTTTCAATAAGATAGATGCTGTTAGCGGAAGAAAGGTTTGTCTTAAATGCATTATATTTTGAACCTGATACGCTGCTGCCGGCATGATACACAAGCGCCGCCGGCTCATACAGGTTATAATACCCGTAAATCCGCGCCCGATACCCGATATCCACATCTTCCAGATAGGCAAAATGCTTCTCGTCAAACAGCCCGATCTCATCCAGAATTTCCTTTCGATAAATCGCAGCGCCGCCGCAGGCGGCAAAAACCTTCCGGGGCTTTACATACTTTTCCGCCACCTTTTTCCCTTTCCCGTAATCATACGCCCAGCCCAGGGCGCAGTAATAATCGCCGGCATTATCCATGCGATCCGGCGCCTTCATCATGCGCATCTGCGCTCCCGCGGAAAATGCCCGCACCTCTCTCTCCAGCGCCCTCTCCATCGCTTCCACAAACCCTCTCTCAACGGTCAGGTCATTGTTCAGCAATATAACATAAGGTGTCTTCGCCGCTCTGATCCCGACATTGACCGCCTCACAAAAGCCCCTGTTTTCTCCCATGCGGATCACTTCCACTCCGGCATATCCTTCCGCCAGTTCACAGCTTCCATCCCCGGAGCCGTTATCGATCACAAGAATCCTTGTCGGATGGCTCTTCGTATCCTCCCGGATCGAAAGAATACACTTTTCCAGATATTCTATTCCATTATAGTTGGGAATCACAATGGTTGACTTCATTCAGATATTTATCCCTCTTTTGAAACTTCGGACTTTGCTCTTTATCCAAAGGACAAAGCCCCCTATCTCCTCACCCGAATCATCGGATTCCAGACAAGGCGCAGCCCTCTCTCCCGCAGCAGGGCGCAAAACGCAAGACTCCGCTGCCTCCAGATCCCCTCGTCCAGCCTGTTGCAGTACGCCTCATCCCGCTCTTTCGGATTTTCCACATAGGGCACCTTCATGATCTCTTCAAAAACAGAAATATCTTCCCTGCGCAGGATCATTGTCCTGGCATCCAGCGCGAAGGCATCTCTGCTGACCGAAGCCACATTTGCCGGACCGGAAAAAAAGCCCGGCAGCCCCGCAAACGGGCAAAGTCCGTTTTGCAATAAAATACCACTTGCTATTTTATTATCCCGATCCAGCACGGAGCCGCCTGTCGCTCCCACATCCTGCCTCGCCGTCAGAATATCCGGCTTGTAGGAAATACGGTAAAAACCCACATGTTCCGTATCCTCCGCCCGTCCGGCTATTTCTTTCTCCTCCAGAAAATCCTGCAGCGCCCGCCTTCCTGCTTCATAGGCGTAAAGCTTGCTGGCAGGATTTGCCGCTGTGGAAAGCTGATGGCAGCGCCAGTGATAAAGCACTTTTCCCACATGCACGATCTCCTCCTCCTGCAGCCTGCCCACCGCCCGCAGGATCAGATCATAATCCTGCGCGCCGTCAAAAGCGGAGCGGAAGCCAAGGTCTTTCATCAGGTACGCTTCCATCAATAAAAAATGACAGATATAATTATTGGAGAGCAGGAAATCAAAATTAAAATTACACTTTATATTAGGCTCATAAAAATGCTGTCCGCTCTCATCACATTTATCTTCATCGGAATACAGCAGCCTTGCGCGTATCCCCTGCTCATCCAGAGTATTGACCGCCCGCACCATCTCATACAGTGCGTCCGGCGTCAGCACATCATCATGATCCAACAGCCCGATATAATCTCCGCCCGCATGAGAAATACCCCGGTTGCTGTTCGCCGAAATGCCCTCGTTGGCATATAACGCATGATATTTTATTTTTTCCGCCTGCCCGGAGGGCAAAGTCCTCTTCTTTTTCTCTACGCAGCCCCTTACCGTCTCACTCTCGCTGGCATCCGCAATGATCAGTTCCCAGTTTTCGTAACTCTGCGCCGTCACAGAATCGATCAGCGCCGTCAGAAACTCTTCTTTTGTCTCATAGGCCGGCACCACAATGCTGATCAGCGGCATTTTCCCGAAAACGGCTTCCCTCTGCCGCGCCAGCTCTTCCTCTGCCGGCGGCTCATAAAAATAATCCGCATCATAATGGGCGGTGAGCCGCTCATATGCCGTGCCCACCGCTTTTTTGATGCCGTTACGCTTCATGTAATTGATTGTTTTCATGATATTCTCATTAAACATACCAAAACCATTTTCAGAAAACACATTGCCGGATACCGCTTACATCCCGGCACCACAACCAGCGGGGATTACAGCAGCGCCTTCACCGCCTCGGTCAGCGCCTCGACTTTCGCCTGCGCGTCATCCAGATCGGTTCCCTTCACGCCCATGTAAAATTTGATCTTCGGCTCCGTACCGGAAGGACGGGCGCAGCACCAGGAATCATTTGCCAGTTCAAAGTACAGTACATTGGACTTCGGCAGACCGGTAGGCGTTATTTCCCCTGTTGCCATATTGGTCGTCTGATCCAGATCATAGTCCCTCATCTCCACTACCTGCAGATCGCCAAAGTTTTTCGGCGGGTTCTTGCGCAGTTTATCCATGATCGCGGCAATCTGCCTTGAACCGTCAATACCCTTCATCGTGATCGCGTACTGTGTCTCTTTATAATAGCCGTATTTCTCATACAGATTGATCATCTGATCCCAGAGCGTAATACCCTGCTTCTTGCACCATGCGGCCACTTCGCACAGGCACATTACCGCAACGACCGCGTCCTTATCCCTCGCATGGGTTCCCGCGAGACACCCGTAACTCTCCTCCAGGCCAAATACGTAATGATAAGAATGATCCCGCTCAAAGAACTTGATCTGCTCGCCGATGTACTTAAAGCCGGTCAGCACTTCCACAAATTTTGCCTTGTAGTCTTCCGCGATGGCGCGCGTCATATTGGTGGTCACAATGGTGGTCACCATTGCCGGATTTTCGGGCATCTTGCCTGTAGCCGCCCTCTCCCGCATAATATATTCCGCGATCAGCATGCCGGACATATTTCCGGTAAAGGAAACATACTCGCCGGTCGCTTTGTCCTTCGCATAAATACCCAGTCTGTCGGCATCGGGATCTGTCGCAAGCACCACATCCGCATCCTTCTCCTTCGCCAGCTTCAGCGCCAGCGTAAATGCTTTCGGATCTTCCGGGTTCGGGTAATCCAGGGTGGTAAAATCAGGATCCGGCAGTTCCTGCTCGGGCACGATATACACATGCTTAAAGCCCAGCTCGGAGAGAATCCTTCTTACCGGCACGTTGCCTGTCCCGTGGAAAGGCGTGTAAACGATCCTGATATCATCAGCCATCTCCTGAATCACTTCCGGGTGGATGATCTGCTTTTTCAGCTCTTCCATGTATCTGTCGTCGATCTCTTTTCCGATCACCTGATACAGTCCTTTATCCATGGCTTCCTGCTTATCCATGGTTTTCACATCATTGTAATCCGTCACCGCGCGGACTTCTTCGATGATTTCACCGTCTCTGGGCGCAGCCACCTGTGCACCGTCCTCCCAGTATGCCTTATAACCGTTATACTCCGGCGGATTGTGGCTTGCCGTCACTACGATACCGGAAATACAGCCAAGTTCTCTGATCGCAAAGGAAAGTTCCGGTGTGGGACGCAGCGCGTCAAACACATATGCCTTGATGCCGTTTGCCGCCATGCACAGAGCCGCCTCATCCGCAAACTCGGGGGACATCCTTCTGGAATCATAAGCAATTGCCACACCCTTCTCCTGGCCGCCCTGTTTCAGAATATAGTTTGCAAGCCCCTGTGTGGCTTTTCTCACCGTATAGATATTCATGCGGTTCGTGCCCGCGCCGATCACCCCTCTGAGACCGCCCGTACCGAATTCCAGTTCCTTGTAAAAACGATCTTCAATCTCGCCTTCATCAGCCGCAATACCGCGAAGCTCCTGCTTTGTCGCTTCATCAAAGTATGCATCCGATAACCAGAAATTATACTGCTCTTTGTAGTCCATTTGTAATCCCTCCATTTCTGAAATTCCTCTTATTGCTTCATTATAACAGACTTTTCCGGGAATGGGAATATTTTCTTTTCGGTCTGATTTCCCATCACACATTTTTATATGCTGAACTGTTACGCATACTCCATACAAACCAGGCATATTTTTCTCCCTTTCAAGATATGGATTGACCATAATGATCAACCACGCTATGATAGTCTAAGAAACGGTTCCGTCTCAAAAACACATTCCATATCAAGACAAAAAGGAGAAATGCCATGCAACGTTTTTCAGAACTCCACTATCTTCGCCCTGACGGCGAATCCCTGCTTGCTGCCATAGACAGCGCGGCAAGCGCACTGAAGCATGCCGGTGACTACCCGGCTGCCAGAGAAATTTTCCTGAACTTAAATCAAAAACAGGAACACTTTCATACCATGGAAGAACTGGCTTCCATCCGCAACAGTATTGATACGCGGGATACTTTTTATGAAAAAGAAATGGAGTATTTCCACAGTATCAAACCCAGAATCCATGTGAAGATGAAAAAATTCCATGAAGTATTTTTAGCCGGCAGATTCCTCTCCGATTTTGAGAAAGAGCTGGGGCAATTATATATCGAACATGTGAGAAGCCGCATACGTCTTGCCGCAGAATGCAATATAGACCTTCAGGTCAGAGAAAGTATGCTGGTACAGGAATATTACCGGACTGCCGCCGCGCCGCAAACGGAATTTCACGGAGAAACCTTAAACTTCTACGGCCTTTTAAAGAAAATGCAGGCGCCGGAGAGGGCACTCCGAAAGGAAGCGATGGCGGCATGGTCCGCATTGTATGAATCCATCTCCGAAAAGCTGGACGATATTTACAGCGAACTTATCACCATCCGCCTCAGGCTGGCGGAAAACCTCGGTTTTCCCGGCTATGAGGAAATGATCTTTTTGCAGAATAAACATTATACCTATACCCCTGACGATGTGGCAGTGTTCCGTGAACAGATTCTTCGTCACATTGTACCGCTCGGCGTCAGATTAGCGGAAGAACAAAAACGCCGCCTCGGCATCGAAAAACTTCATTACTACGATGAAGCCCTCCTGTTTCCCGAAGGAAATGCGGTGCCTGTCGGAACAAAAGATGAAATGCTTGTGAACGCGGGAAAAATGTACCGGGAACTCTCCGATGCCACAGGCGTATTTTTTGATTTTATGCTGCGCTACGATCTGTTTGATCTCGAGACGAAGCCGGGCAAACAGCAGGGCGGCTATTGCACGATGCTCGCCGAATACAAGGCTCCCTTTATCTTCTCAAACTTCAACGGAACAGACAAAGACGTGGATGTACTGACACACGAAGCCGGACATGCTTTTCAGGCTTTTGAATCTCTCCGCAATGTGCCACTCTCCGATCAGGTCTTTGCGCCCGTGGAAGTGGCCGAGATCCATTCCATGGCCATGGAGTTTTTCACCTATCCCCGGATGGAGTTATTTTTTGGAGATCAGGCTGAAAAATACCGCAAATCCCACCTGTGGGATGAGCTGCTTTTTATGCCCTATATCGCCTGTGTGGATGAATTTCAGCACCGTGTCTACCGGGAAAAACTGACGGATGCCGCAGAACGCAGAAAAGTGTGGAGCGCGCTGGAAAAGAAATATCTGCCCTGGCGCGATTACGACGGCGATCCGTTTCTGGAACAGGGCGGATTCTGGATGCAGAAACTGCATATTTTTGCATGCCCCTTCTATTATATCGAGTATGCGCTGGCACGGATCGGATCTCTGGAATACTATGGCCGGATGGCAGATGATTTTCAGGGTGCTTTTGAGGATTACCACCGCCTCTGCCGCGCCGGGGACACCAAAAGCTACCCGGAACTTCTCTCTCTTGGCCGGCTGAGCAATCCTTTTGCGGAAGGGACCGTGGAAAGGGTTATGGATGCCGTTTTGGAGTTGTTATAAAGTCCTTTCCGGAAACCGGTATTCTTTACGCCGAACCGCCGGATTTTCTTCTGCCGCCTTATCATCGTTTTATTCTTCCTGATCAGGTGGCAGATTGTAAAATGCCTCTATTTTCCCTTTTAGCGCCTCATAATACGCCTCACTCCATTCCCAGCCATACCAGGAAAGATAACCGCGGATAACGGAATCGCCATGGCATTGACATTATCGTTAAATGCCCCTTTATCTCCTATGCATTCGGACAATCCGCTCACTTTTCGCAAATCCGCCTGATCCAGCCGATGTTCCCTGTCGGAATATCGGCGCAGATATTCCAGAATTCTGAAACACTTCTCGAAATTGCTCTTCCGTTCGGTTTTTTTATACTGTCTCATCACATCTCACCTTCACTCTGAAAGCCTTCCGTCTTTTTCCATCATCTTTAACTCTGTTCTATCGGATTTTCCCCTCCCTTATCCTGTCAGCAATATTTCCTTCCCTCCACATAAAAAACTTCCCCTGTCTCAATGCAGTATGCCGCCAGATTCCCGCCGAACACACAGCCACAGTCAACAGCGATATGTCCGTGCTCCTGATATACCTCCGCTTTTCCATCCCGCCGTATCAATGATGTCGGTGTATGCCCTGTCACCAGAAACCTGTTGTGATCCTGATAATATCTGCTTCCGTAATCTGCCCTCTCGCATAAAAAATCCCAGAACTCATAATCATCCATCGGTCTGCTTTCCTCAAAACTGCTGATTCCCGCATGCACCAGCACATATTCTTCCTTCCCGTTTTTCAGCACCGCATAGGTCAGCGCTTCGCTCATGTATGCAAGGACCTCCTGCTGTTCTTCCCGCGTCAGCGCCCGGAACTGTTTTGCCGTTATGCCTCCGCCGTCCAGTATCCAGTCAGAATATAAAAGCAAATCCTCCGATTCCAGATTCTTAAGATTTTCCTCCGTGATGTCCACCGCCAGCCTTCTGAGTACACTCAACATAACATAATCATGATTTCCGACAATATATATCACATTAGGGCGCATCATCATATCGCGGATCACTTTGATCGGCTCCGGCCCCCTGTCCATCGCATCCCCCAGAACATAGAGTTCATCCTTTTCGGAAAACCGGATCTTGTCAAGAAGTTCTTTGTACTCTTTATAACAACCATGTATATCCGAAACAATGTAACGCATAAAAATCCTCCTTTTTGTGGGTTGAAAATTTTAATGTTCAATCTTATCATCACCTGATGTAATACAACTATAACAGGAAAAAGGGTGGATTTTCCCACCCTTTCCATATGTTTTAGAAGTCCCGGACCTGACATTGCTGCTCTTTTCCGTTCTCGGATTTTCCAATCAGCACCTTCTTTCCACAGAAAGCAAAACCGTATTTCCTGATCCGCTGCCCGGGTATCCCTCTTGTCCTCAGAACCTCCTCATACTTCTTTTCCTCAATCTGCGTAAGAGCTGCCTGTACCGTATCTTCTAAAGAACCTTCCCTTTTCGGATTCATCACTTTAAATTCTATAATGATCGCTTCCGCACTCTTACCGGCATCTCTTGGCTCCAGCATAATATCGTATCTCCCGAAACCGCTCTCCCGATTGGAAGTGATAATATACCGATCCCCAAGATCCACCATAAGCCCCAGCACAAAACCGTGATAGAATCTCTCCGGTTCCGTCTGACCGGAAGGCTTCCCTCCCGTGTCAAAACTGCTGAACATCGCAAGTGCCATCCTGTTCATATAAGTATTCATTGCATCCGTATCATCTCCCAGAAGCGCCCGGATAAAATCGCCGTAATTATCCTCCTGCTCCACAAACCAGCCGCTGATCAGATCCTCAAACATCAGATGTACTTCCCTGTTGGTAAAAGCCAATGTATAGTACCAGCGCCCGGTTCTCTCCACATACTCCTTCCGAAGAACTTTCAGATATCCTCCCGCCAGCAGAAGACTCCACACGGCATTCTTTTTTACAGCAAGCTGATCATATACGATCTGTTCATCTATCTCCATCTGAAGCGCTTTTCCGCGCATCAGTTCCTCAAAATCCTGCTTGATATTTTTACTGCCTCCACGGAGCAGAACACTGACCAGCGCATTGGAACTGGTATTCGCCCAGTAAGCTGAAAATTTTCCTGTCTTCAGATAATTCAGAATAGACCACGGATTATATATCTCTCCTGTCTTTCCAAAGGTGAAACCGTCATACCAGCGCTTAACTTCCTCTTTCCCATCTTCCATTCCGTACTCATCCAATGCGGCAAATACTTCTTTCTCCGTAAAGCCAAAACTGTCCCCATATAAGTCGGAAGTTGAGGTCACTACCGTCAGATTGTTCAGATCGGAAAAAATCGACTCTTTACTTATTCTGGTAATCCCTGTCATGATCGCCCGATCTAAATGCGGATTTGTTTTGAATGCAGCGTTAAAGAGCCCTCGGACAAACTCCACCATCTCTTCCCAATACCCATACACATACGCCTCCTGCATAGGCGTATCATATTCATCCAGCAAAATAATAACATTCTTCCCATAATAGCGTGACAGATACAGAGACAACTGATTCAAAGCCAGTGTCGCCGTCACATCGTCCATATCCACGGAGACGGCATTAAAAAAATCCTTTTCTTTCTCATTCAGCAGATCCCCCTCCATCAAAAAACCATAACGGGAATATAGATTGGTAAATATCTGACAGATTTTTCTGCGCGCCGTAACATAGTCCCGCTCTTTTATATTGGCAAAAGACAGACTGATCACCGGATAAGTTCCCTGCAGCTTCTGAAATTTTTCATGCTTCCAGACAGAAAGCCCCTCAAACAGATCACTCCTTCCGGCATAGTTTACGGAGAAAAACTGCTCCGTCATGCTCATCGTAAGTGTTTTTCCGAATCTTCTGGGACGGGTAATCAAAGTAACCACATCATTGTTTTCCCACCACTCTTTTATGAAATTCGTTTTATCTACATAAAAGCAGTTTTTTTGAATCAAAGTTTCAAAATCCTGATGCCCTATGCCGACTACTCTAGCCATATTACCACACCACCTTTGCCACAGACCTCTTCCAAAAAACAGGAATAACCAAAGACTGCCATAAAAAAATTATACCGTAAAGCACTGGCTTAAACAAGAAACTTTTGTATCCGGCATTATCCCTTTTCCTTTTTCCGTCTTCTTCCGAGCAGCGCCGGGAAAAATCTGTTGATCACCATAATACAGGCCGTCTCCAGGATCAGAATAACCCCAACCACATTCACAAAGAAAAATATTCTGTTTCCCATCGGAATAAACCCGTTCACCCTGTTTGCCAGATTCAGGCTGATATAAAGGAAATAAAAATCAATATGCGTTGCCATAATGATCAGAGAATTTTTCCCCAAAAACAAAAGAGGCTTTACAGGCGGCAGACTTTTACAGATCAGGAGAATCCCCCCAAAAGAAAGCATCGCGGAAAGATAAAATAAAACAGGTATCTCCCCGAAACTTAAGCTGCGAAAATCAAAATAACCATTTGCCACACTGATCGGAATCCCCAAAAGAAACAGCAGGCCTCCGCCTGCAAGCTGCCCCAAAAGAGGAAGTTTCTTTCCCCCTGCCCAAAACTCCGGGAAGCACTCAAATAAGAGATACCCTGCGCCGACAAAAGGCAGCGCATATACTGCCCGCAGAAAAGTCCTGATCACACATAAAAGCGCATAAAGCAGTCTTTCCGACAAAAAAAATCCCTCCAACGGTTTCAGCATTCCATTCACGAGAAATGACAGCACTGTCAACATTAGACACAGAAGCACAGTCCATACCAGGGCATATCTTCTGCCCGTCACCGCCTTCCTCAATCCTATAAAAATACTTTCCGCCAGAAATAAAGCCGGCAGAAACCAGAGCACCGAACTCCCCCAGAAGGTGAGCATATCATTTAGCCCCAGCCATACTTCCTCCATATCGGAAATACCCATCACCACACGCAGAATATCCCGCAGAATATAACACAAACTGAAACATAAAAAGGGCGTAAGCAGAGAACGCCCCTTTCTTATTAATATCTCCTTCATGCTCTTTTCGGGTTCTTTCGTATAACCGATCATCATCCCAGACATAAGGAAAAAAAGAGGCGGCGCAACCGAAGAAATCCACCAGATTGCCTTAAGCGGCACCGTTGTCGAATGCATAACGACAATACCAAAAATGCCGATTCCCTTTACCATATCCATGTAATCCAAACGTTTCTTTGTCATACTTCTTCCTTCTTTATTTATACATAAATGAATAGTTTAACGAGATCACATTGCCTCATACCTTCAGCGCATAATCACTTCGATCCAGTGAAAAGTTTGGATTATAGTAAGGATCTCCCTTCTCAAGTTCTTCCTTCCATTTCTCCCTGAACCTGGCGGCCTCCTCATTATAACGCCCTGCCTTCTCTCCCTCATCATCCAGGCCTCTCGAAATGGACTCAAAATGATACAGTTCACAGTACGGATTCCAGACATTCAGCAATCCCTTTTTCCGCAAACGCAGACAGAAATCCACGTCGTTCAGCGCGACCGCAAAACTATCATCCAGACCGCCCAACTCCTCATAGAGCGTCCGCTTCACCATCAGACAGGCACCTGTCACCGCCGTCACATTCTGAGCATAGCAGAGCCTGCCCATATATCCCAGATTCGTCTGCGCCACCCGGTAATGGGTGTGCCCCGCCGTCCGGTGCGCCCCCAGCCCGATCACGATACCCGCGTGCTGGATCGTCTTATCCTCATAGTAAAGCTTTGCACCCACCGCGCCCACATCATCCCGCTGGGCGTACATCAAAAGTTCTTCGAGCCAGTTGATCGAAATCACCTGCGTATCATTGTTTAATAACACCAGATATTCCCCTGTGGCAAAGGAGGCGCCGAAATTATTGATCCTGGAATAATGAAACGCTCCCTCATACCGCACAACCCGGATATTCGCATATTTATCCAGGCTCTTATAATATTCCTCTATCTCCTCCGTCACCGAATTATTCTCCACGATAATGATCTCGTAATTATCATAGGTGGACTGTTTCAAAATGGAATCCACACAGCGCGACAGATCCTCCACATGATCCTTATTCGGAATAACAATCGAAATTTTCGGATTCCCCTGCACTTCATATTTCACACGGAAGATCGTCTCAAAGGCCTTTGTGCTGACAATCTCAAAATTCTCAAACCCGTTTACCCTCAGATGATCCGCCACGGCTCCTCTCGCCGCCTCAATCGCATAACTCTTCGCGTTGATATCCGCTGCCACGCTTGCCTTGTGGGAGCGCCAGTAATAGAGAAGCTTCGGCACATGCGCCACGTGTTTTGCCCGGGATGTAAGCCGCAGGATCATATCATGGTCCTGACTGCCGTCAAACCGGGAACGGAACAGTTCCATCCCCTCAAGAAGCTTTTTATCAAATACACTGAAATGACAGATATAATTGTTGGCGCGCAGATTGTCGACGGCAAAATCCGGCTTAAAATGCAGCGTCAGCATATCGTCTATCGTCTTGTTTCCCTTAAAAGTCGTCTCGTCGCAATAAAGATAATCCGCACCTTCCCCGCAGATTTTTTTCATATACTCAAACAGCGCCGACGGATGCAGTACATCGTCATGGTCAAAAAGTCCGATGTAATCCCCCGTTGCCATTTTCAGGCATTCATTGGTATTTCCCGAAATGCCCTCATTTTTCTCCAGCTTCCGGTAACAGATCCGTTTATCCTTCGCCCCGTACTCCCCGCAGACCTCTCCCACATAGCCGTGTTCCTGATCGGAACCGTCCGCCAGACAGAGCTGCCAGTTCTCATAGGTCTGGTTCAGCACAGAGTCCAGCATTTCCGTCAAAAACTTTCTCGGCGTATTATATAAAGGCACAAGAATACTGAAACGGATTTCTCTCGGAAACTTTGTCTCCCTCTGCCTTGCCGCCTCCTCCGGCGTCGGAAAGCTTGCCGTGCCGTGCTGCGTCCTCGCCCTTTTCTCGATCATCTTATTTCTGATCTTCCGGGCAATCCCCTTTGGCGATCCGTAATTTCCCACCCGCTCTTTTGTACGCTTTATCAGATGATAAAAACTCCGAAGCGGCTTTGCCAGTTTCCAGATCCCGCTGCCCTTGATCCGCTCCAGCTTCCCCGACAGGTCCTCTACCTGCGCATTGGCGTCGGAAAGGCGCCCCGCCAGATTTGCGGCTTTCTTCCTCTCTCTGAAATAAGCTTCCCTATAATAAGCAAGCTGCTCCTCTTCCGGCAGTTCCTCCGGCCTGATTTCCGTCGTGTTTATCTGATTCTCTTCCAATTTATCCATTACCCGTTCTTTCTGCAATATTCAATGCGCATCTTTTTCACCGTTTCCCATCCACACATTTTTATATGCTGAACTGTTTCACCGTTTCCGCGTCATTGCTCCTGCGTTACGCCATTATCTCCCCGGCGGCCTCCACCCTCACGTCACTGCACTGATAATACATCTTCCCACTGCACACATTCCGGTACAACATGCCGATCCTGTACTTTCCAAAAGCAATGTCCTCTTTCAACACCCTGCACACAAACCCGGACAGCGCAATATTTTTCTGCCTGGGAAGAATTTCTTCCACATCCGGCCTGAGTCTCTCCTTTACCGGCACTTTGTAGTAAAAATCTCCCTGCTCCGGTTCTAATATAAGCCATCTCTCAAACAGACAGTTATCCTCCCAGAGCATATAACACCAGCCCTCCGCTTCCACAATATCCGGCTCTTCCAGATAAATCTTATGCTGCTTCCCCGCCCGCTCCACGGTCAGCATTACCGCACCGGAAAAGACCTTCTGCAATTCCTGTATTCCCTCTCTCTTTTCCGGAGAGGCCGTATCCAACAGTCTCTCATAGGGATAATGATAGCCGATATGATAATCCGGCGCATTATCCGTGAGCTGTTCACTGTAGTAGGGATCAAATTTATGGAACAGCGGGTGTTTGTCATAAAGATTCGTCTTTTCCTGTATCAGCCTGTGCCATTTTTCCTCGGACAGATCATCGATCCCGCGGCTTGCCGACTCATGGTGCAAAAGCACCGCATCATTCCGAAGGACATTCCTGTATCCCGCCTCCGCCAGCTTAAAACAAAAATCCACATCGTTGTAAGCCACCGCCATCTCCTCATCGAGACCGCCGACTTCCTCGTAGACGGATTTTCTGACAAGCAGACACGCCGCCGTCACAGCCGTCATGTCATAAGCCACCGTATTGTGCCCATAGTAATACGTCCTGTCGTCAGGAAACGTTGTCAGCTTATGGGACGGACCGATATGCATATTGGTCACCCCCGCATGCTGTATCCGCTCATCGCCCGGGTACCACAGCTTCGCCCCCACCGCTCCCGTGCCGGGCATCTTTGCCTGTCCCAGCATAATGCGCAGCCAGTTCCTTTCGATAACTTCCACATCATCGTTGAGCAGCAGAATATACGCTCCCTTTGCCTCCCGGACTCCCGCATTGCACATCGCCGAAAAATTAAATGCCATAGGCCTGTATATATAATGGCTCTCTGCCTTTATAGATTCCAGAAACTCACGAATAGTTTGCCGGTTTTCCTCGCTGCTTCCGTTATCTACCACGATAAATTCCACAAACTCCCGCAGTTCGGGCAAAAATGTCCTCTCCAGGAAAGAATCGATACAGTTTCGCAAAAGTTCCGGGTGATCTTTTGATAAAATAACAACCGATATTAAATGTGCTGCTGCGCAGGCCGGAACAACAGACCAAACATTCGGGTGCAGCGTCTGGTAAGAACATGCTTCAAAACCCATGCCGTTTAAAAAATTTTGTTTTACTTTCAGATACGCTTTCTCAAAGCCCCAAAATTCGGGATTCGCATCCTTCCTCATCTTTCCGGTTTCCAGATAGTATTCCCGGTCCGCCGGCATCTCAAAATCCGCCGTAGAATGTTGATGATATAACACCAGATCCAGACATACTATCTCCGGAGCGCCCATATCCGCCGACGATTCCCCATCACTCTCCGCATAATAGAATCCGGTCTGCCAAATATTTCGTTTATCATATACTGCCGCTTCGGGCTTTAGAAAATACGCCTTCAGCAGCCGCAGCACAAAATCGTACAGATTACACTTCACATCCTCGCAGCCGGACAGAGATACCTGCTCCGCCCACGCCCGATCCACCGCAAAATAACTGCCCATATAAAAGAACCCCAGCAGCGTATCCGGCGACCAACAGGGCTTAAACCAGGGAAAACACCGCTTCCCGCCGGCTATATGGTCCTCCCCGCCGTAAAGCAGCTTTGTCTCCGGACAGGCGCTGAACCAATCTTCTATACAGGAGACCGCCCGCTCGTCCAGTTCTTCGGGATGATCGGCAAACAAAAGGATATCCGGTTCAAGGCCGCCTTTTTCGCCTCTTTCATCCCCCGCATTTTCCACTATGCCGGATAACCCGGTCAGGCCTGCCAGTTCTTCATAAGGGATCACCCGACATATACGACGCTTCTCCTGCCCCTTCTGCGCCAGAGCCTCACAATACCGCTCCCATAAAACGGGCTCCTCCTCCCTGATCCACTGACCGTAGCTGTCCCTTTGACAGTGCAGCCTTTCCTCATAGTCCGATGTCAATTCAGCACTTCCCTCAGAGGACACCGCTTTTTTCCCGCCGCGGCGCAGGAGAGACGCCGCATGCCTCAGTTTCCTGTAACCTCTTGTAAACAAAGAAGGAAACTGCGACACTTTATAAAGAGGATTCCCGCAGATCGCCGCATACTTTGCCTGCAGCTCCTCCTTCTTCCCCTCCGCATCCGCAACCTTTCCCGCCAGCACGGTATTTTTCTTTTTTTCTGCCTCATATGCTTTTTGATAATACTCAGCCCAACTATACTTCATAAAAACCCTGCCCCGTAACTCTCCTTGCTCCATACACCATTCTTTCTTCCTTCCTATTTTTACTTCTCCTCAAAGTCTGACCTCATACCCGATCTCCCGCAATACCAGTTCATCATCAATAACCTCATAATAAACCCCTTCCGCCTTCACGAAACCACTTTTCTGATACAGCAAAGCCGCCGGGACATTACTATCCACAACAAACAACCGCAAATATTCCGCCCCGAAATCTCTCGCCGTCTTTTTCGCCCTTTCCAGCATCAGACTTCCCACACCCCGTCTCAGACAACACACATTTACCCCAAAACGGTCAAGATACAGCGCCCTCGCGTTATGATCCTCCCACTCCACACAGCCCTCTCCCGCATTAGATTCACACAGGGCAAAGGCCGCCATGGGAGCATCCTTTTCCGTCATCAGATATAACCTGCTGCCTGCTATATCACTCTCCAGAAATTCACAAGGATAAATCTCATCCCATATCTGAATGCCATCCTCGTCCATCTTTTTGACAATCTCTTTATACATCCCTTTAAGCCGCCCCAAATCCTCCGGGACTGCCGCCCTGTAATCCATAGTATCTCCTCCTTCTCTCCTCTACTCAACCCGCAGCGTCTCCGCACTGAACCCGCAGAGTTTCTGCCTTGAACAGGCGTCCTCCCATAAGTACCCGATCAGGTACTCTCCTTTCGGCAGTACATCCCGCCCAATCCGGACACTCACCCCGCAAAGCGCCGGGTGGTCGATATAGGGAAGATTCTCCTGAAAATCCGGTCTGTAACATGCCCTGTAAGGTATTTTCCACAATCCTTCCCCGTTTTTTTCCTGCCCGCCCTCTTCCTGCACCGCCCTCAACAGCAGGCTCTTATCGTAACGACTGTTATCTACATTCACCGCATAAGACCACCCCTGAATATAGTAGTCCCCGCCGCCGGATCTTCCCGTTATCCATGCACTCTCATCCCCGGTAAATTCCAGTCCCATATATAGACACTCATTATACCACACCGGATCAGGCTCCCCTTCAAGCCTGACTGCCTCCGCCTTCTCAGACATCCGTTTTTCCTCAAACCGGCAGGCAGGCTCAAACCCCCGGTCCAGAATATCCGTCACCAGCTTTCGGGAATAATATGAATCCTGATTCCACATTTCCGGATAAGCCTCATAGAGAAGATCCCTCTCCCGATGCAGCCTTGCCACCTTCTCCTTACCGGCATCAAATCCACGGCTCAAAGACTCATGATGATACAGAAAAGTCTGATTGCAGCAAACATTTTTATAGCCTGCCTTCAGCAAATGAAAACAGAGCTCCACATCGTTAAATGCCACCTCAAGCCTTTCGTCAAACCCGCCGATTTCCTCAAACACTTCCTTCCGAATAAGCAGACAGGCACCCGTAACGGCACTGACATTGACCGCGCATCTGTTAATCCCATGATAATATACCTTCTTATCCGAAGAAAACTGCAATTTATGCGCAGGTCCCAGATGGATATTGGTGATGCCCAGATGCTGAATCTTATCGGAATCAGGGTATAAAAGCTTTGCCCCCACCGCTCCCACATAGTCCTTCGCCGCCTTGCCGGCCATAACGGAAAGCCAGTCTTCCCGGGCAATTTCCATATCATCATTTAAAAACAGCAGATAATCTCCCGCCGCCTCCTTTGCCCCCAGATTGCACATGGCGGAAAAGTTAAACGCCATCGGTCTGTAAAGATAGTGGAATGAATACTCCTCTTTCAACTGATGCCGCATCTGCAAAATCTTCTTTTTATTTTTATCATTACTGCCGTTATCCACAACAATAATCTCAAAATTCCGGTATTCCGTCTGTTCTCTGAGAGAATGGATGCAGTTTGAAAGTACCGCCGGATTATCCTTAGATGGAATGATAACGGATACCCTCCTCTGTTTCTCCTCTTCCTTCGGTATTTCCGCATCGGAGTACAGATGCCCCTTTTTTATCTCCTCAAATTCCGGCTCCATCCCCCAGTCTTCATCCTCAAACCGCCTCTCCGGCAAAAACAGGATCTTCTCGATATGCCCCGCTTCTTTTGCCTCATCGATGCAATAAAGCACCAGATCATATAACCGCTTCCTGAAAAAAAACAGTGAAAGCCCATCCTCACCGACCTTTTCTGCCTCTTTCGTCTCCCATCCCGAATGCGCCTCCTGCCTTATCCTCTCCCTGACCTTCTCAATCAGCCTCCTCCTCACAACAAACACATTCCCAAAATAGAAAAACGACTGCAGCAGATCCGGTGACCACCCCGGCTTAAAGTACCCCGCTTCATCCCCATAGGCGATCTCACAGGCGGGATGTTCCAGAAAATACCGCTCTGCCTCCGCCTCCGCTTCTTCCGCCAGAGAGGAAGGCTCCGGCGTTACGATCCACAAATCTTCCCGTATTTCCGGCTCTCTCTCCCCGCCCGAAACAGCCTCACAAAACACTTTCCAGGAAAGGACATTTGTGGACAGGCGCTGCCCTCCCTTCGCTTCTTCCTTCCACTTCCGGATCTCCGCCTTTTCCTCCGTTAGCAGTTTTTCCATCCAAACGCCATAAGGAACGGCTTGCTCCGCAATCCGTTCCTCATATAATCTGTGCCTTTTTTGAATCAGAAGCTTCTGTACAGCTTTTTTCAGATAATTACTCACAGCCGAAGCCTCCTCTTAGCCGCACTCTCTATATCCTGTGCCATTTCCCTTCCCATAAACGAGCGCTCCATACAAAGTTCAAGAACATTCACTTCCTCAAACATCTGTCCCTCCAGCGAAACCACCAGATTCGGATCATCCGTGGGAAATACAAAACTGCCTGAATCATCCAGCCTGGTTCCGTTGGCATCCAGTACGGAATCTTTCCCGGCAAAGGGCAGATCCCTTTCATTCCATTTCAACTCCTTCACCCGCACCATACAGTCCGCAAAACCCGGATCGATCCGAAGCTGTCTTATCCCATGTTCCACCGTCAGCACAAGATGCAGTCCCTGATCATCCTCCTCCACCATACCATGGGCAAAAAAAGAACTCTCTTCCTGAAAACCCGCTCCCCTGTCCTCATATATCTGAATACTGCCGCGATGCTCTTCCGCAATGATCCTCTCTAAGAAACTTTCCGGTTCAAAGCACCTGTTCCCAATCATATCCCGCAGTTCCACCATAGAACGATGGCGCCCCGTCACAAAATGCTGAAACGCCTTTTCCTGGGCGCGGTATTCCTCCGCATCCTGGTCCGTAATACCTAGTTCCTCCAGTATCATATCCAGCCTCAGCCTGTCTCTTTTGCTGTCCTCCAGAATATAACAGTACACCGCCCGAAAAGCAAGTTCCCTGGTATCCACCTGTTTCCCGAAAGTCCACTCATAATCGATCAGCGTCCAGATACTGTTCTCCAACGCATCAAAGGGCTTTGCCGTATCTTTGGTTCCTATCAGGATATTGGAAAAAATCAGATCGAAATCCGCCACCGGCTCCTTGCTGTGATAATCCAGCATCGTCAGGTATTTTCTGAAAAGCGCCAGAAATCCTTCCATATCATCCTGTTCCAGACAGGCATCCATAAGCTCCGCCAGCGTAACCCCCTGGATATATTCCAGTTCCACATAAGGCATGCCCTCGTCCTCCACCAGCTTGCAGCGGTTGATCCGAAGCTCTCCTCCCGTGTAACGCTCTTTCAGTTTCCTGTAAGCCACCTCAATATTTCTGACATGTCTGTCAGCTTCTTCGCATAACGGGTGTTTTCTTACTGCCAGAAGTTTGGGCAGGCCGCTTTTCTCCTCCTCGGTTATCCCTCCCCTGTCCTCCATCCCCGTCAGGGAGACAGGCAAAATCTCCGTCCGTATCCGATATTCCCGCTGTCTGTCGTTGGAATATTTCACATAACAGGTATCCGGCTTTTCCCCGATCACAACCAGATAGGAATTGGAATACACCGGAAACATTTCCTCCCGCAATATGGTATCAAAGGCTTTTTTCTCATCAAAAAGCACCATTCTGTCCCGGTCAAAATTACGTGCGTTATTGGAAAGTTCTCCGGGCTTCGGCAGTCTCTCATCCGAATAGAGCGTTGTCATAAACTTATAGTCCGGATAGGGATAATAAAAAGCATACTCCTCGATCCCGCAGTTCTTAAAAATCTTCTCCAGCCCTTTTCTTGTAAATGTCCGCACAACGCCGCCTTCGGGATACCCTTCTATACCGGAAAAATAAGTACCCAGATGGTCCTCCCTGCAGCCCGCCCAATACTTTAAGCCAAATTTATTTTCTATGGCAATCACAATACGCCCGTTTTTTTTCATATGCCGTCTGACAATATTCAAAAACGTCTCAAAGGGCTTATCACCGCCGATATAAGCCTGTGCATACTCAAAAGCGCCGATCAGGCATATATAATCATAATCGCAGGGAAGAGAAGGCTCGATATCCTGAAAATTACCCACAAAAATCGTTACATTCTCACTTTCCATATGCCGATAGGCATTGATCATGCTCCGCTTTTTTGACAGATCCACACAGTCAACATGCCCCGCTTTTCCGGAAAGAACACCTGTTATGGCGCCACAGCCCGCTCCCACTTCCAGCACTTTCATGCTGTTATCCAAAGGCAGCCACTCCACGATATTCTCCCGCTGGTAAGACAAATGATACAGTATCTCCCAGCTTTTACGTTCCTCGATAAGGCGCGGATATTCCACCTCCGCATAATCCCTCGCAATCTGCAGAAGTTCATCCTCCACCGCCCCGTCACAATACAGATCCTCGCCGGCGTAATATGTCAGATCCAGTTTCACTTTTCCAATCTGCTCTATCTTCTCCGTGTCCATTTCATTCCTCTCTATCGATCGAGTAAGGGAAATCTTTCCCCTCCGCTTATATAACGGTCACCACAGATTCGGGATCATAAAACCCGACCGTATCCTTGTCAGAGATCACCGTCATATTCAGCACATCATACAGCCGGTGATACACCGTAAAATTATCTCCCTCATAACCGGTTACGCCAAGGGAGAGCAGATACTCCCCGCCCTGCAGGTTCATATGCTGCGTAAAAGTAATCTCCTTCACCGTCCCCGCTTTCACCGGTTCCAAAAACGCTTTCTCCACCATGGTATTTGTGCCGGTGATCTCGGTACCTTTTATATTTTTGATCGTAAAAGCAAAGATCGGCGCCGGGCAGTCCTGTTCAAAAGCCACCTTCATGCGGATCGTGTACTCCTGCCCTTTGATAATGGCTGTCGTTTTTGTGCCCTTTTCGTCCGTCAGACCATATTCCTCAATACCGGCTTTTTTCGATCCGTACTCCAGCAGTTCCGGATTAACGCCCTGTTCTGGCATCTGTTCTTTGGTCTCTTTCTCGGCTTTCTTATCGCCCTTTTTATTTGCCTTCCTGTCTGTTCCCCTGTCCGCTGTCGTTTCTTCGGAAATATTCTTCTGCGCCTTCTGCGTTTTCCTCTGCGCCCTCTCCGCTGCCCGTTCTTTTCGGGTTTTCTTTCGTGCCTTCTCCGGCGCCTTTTCTTTCGGCGTTTTCTTCTGTGTCTTTTCCGCCGCCTTTTCCCGTATATCCTCATCGTGCAGAAGGCTTTCATGCTCCGAATCATCCGGAATCTCATACTGCCCAACCAAAACCTGCTTGTAAATGTCGATCATTTCCTTGGGACTGCCCTCGCCCAGCTTTACACCCTTATTTAAAAGCACCACCCTGTCGCAGTATTTGCTGATGCTGCTCAGGTCATGACTGACAAACACAATGGTCTTGCCCATCTCTTTAAATTCCTCGAATTTATGGTAGCACTTCGCCTGAAAAAACACATCCCCTACGGAAAGCGCCTCATCCACAATCAGAATCTCCGGTTCGATATTGATTGCGACAGCAAAAGCCAGCCTCACAAACATACCGCTGGAATAGGTTTTCACCGGCTGATACACATACTCACCGATATCCGCAAAATCCAGAATTTCCTGCAGCCTCTCATCGATCTCCTTCTCCGAAAAGCCAATCATCATCCCATTCAGATAGACATTCTCAATCCCGTTGTACTCCATATTAAAACCGGCACCCAGTTCTAAAAGCGCGGAAATACGCCCGTTCACCTCCACTTCCCCCTTAGTTGGCGAAAGCACGCCGGTGATGATCTTCAAAATGGTAGACTTACCGGAGCCGTTTGTACCGATAATACCCACACATTCCCCCTGGCGGATATCCATATCGATCCCATTTAAGGCATAGTGCCTTTTATGCCTTGCCTTCCTGGTCAGCCCCAGCGCCTCCCGCACTCTGTCGGAAGACTTGTCATATAATTTATATACTTTTTCTACTCCTCTGACGGAGATTGCAACGGGTTTTCCCTGTTCCATAACCATTCCTATTCCAGTTCCGCAGAAGTACGAACAGCACACTCTACACTAAGACAGATTTTCAGCCGCTCTGCGTCTGCAAACCATCTTGTGCGCTGTTCGTACTTCTGCCGTTTTTCTGTTCCGTATATCTATTATTTGGACTCTCCCGCCGGTTCATACCACATGCCGCTTCCCCAGGCAGCGCTGTCCTCCAGCAGCACACGGACAAGCCGCGTCCACAGATCCAGTCCCTTGTTCAGCTCCGGCAGTTTAGAACCGTTCCGGAAATCCCAATACAGCTCACCGCACACCACACTGATTGCAAACTCAACCCAGTTATTGAAAATCTGTGCCTGGGCAATCCAGTGTTCCGCCAGCCCGTTAAGCTCCTCTCCGGTCAGTATGCCGCAGGCATAACCGCTCCGCAGATGCCCCATACACTCGCATATATCCCACGCCAGATAACCATGATGCCCTACAACAGAATAAAACTGCGCGGAAAAATCCCGTGCCGTCTGAAAATATTTCAGCGCATCGCTGTTAAGCTTAGCCATATCAAAGGGAGGATTGCCTTCCCAGAAACCCACAAAATCCAGATACTGACGATGACAGCAAATTTCATTCTTACAAAAGTCCAGCAAAGACTGCCTGTCCGTGATACCGAAAATCTTTTCAAGGTGGGCGCGGCACTCAGCCTCCGCCTCCGGTGTTGCGCACCTTGGCAGCGTAGTAAAGTAATCCGCCCCGGACTCCCCGGGACCGGGAATGCCGGGCGTTCTGCGCAGGGCGGTTACACCTGCAAGCAGCGCCATAAACTGATCCCTGTCACAAATGGTACGGGCAGGAAACTCCTTCCTACCAAACTCCTCCGCCAGAGCCATAACGGCCTGAGATAATCCTGTATCAAAAGGATGGAAATCCTTTAACTGCAAAACGGCGGAAACATCCGGTTTCACTTCACTTCCACCACCCTGCTTCTTAAAGCGACCTAAAATACCCATATTGATACCTCCGTGAAAAATTTACAATACATCCGCAAAATGCACCTTTAACCTCTTAAAGATCAATGCGCCGATGCCAAAAACGACCACCGTAAAAATCCAGAAATACATGGTGGAATAAAAATCTTCAAAAAACCATTCCTGCTCACAGAGAGCGCTCCGATATCCATTTACAATATATACAAGGGGATTTATCTTGATCACCGTATTCCAGACCGCCGGCTTGTCCTCCAAAACGGCAATGCTCCAGAGGATCGGCGTCGCCCACATCCCTACCTGCAGCACAATCGAAATAATCTGCGTCAGATCCCGGAAAAACACCACGATAGCGCAGGTCGTATAGGACAGCCCCAGCACAAGAATATAAGTACAGAAACTGTAATATATGATCTGTATCGTATAAATCGTCGGATAACATCCGTAACACGCCGCCACGATCAGAAGAACCAGTACAAAAAACAGATGGATAAAAGTCGCCGCAATGATCTTGATGATCGGAAGGATGCTGATCTTAAATACCACCTTTTTTACCAGATAATTATATTCCAGAAGCGCTGTCGTTCCGTTGTTCAGCGCCTCGGAAAAATAAAACCAGGGGCACAGCCCCGCCGCCAGAAAGAGAACATAGGGCATACTGGTACCGCTGGATAAAAACTGCGCCTTGGAGCCCATAAAATTCTCAAACACAAACCAGTACATGACAACCGTCACAACCGGCTGCACAAGAGCCCAGATAATCCCCAGGTAAGAGCCCGCATAACGCTTTTTAAAATCATTTTTTGCCAGCTTCCAGATCAGCCTCCGGTTTTCAAACAACTCCACCGGCAGCACTGTCAGCTTGTCATACAATATGATAAAAACAGCGCAGGAAATCGCGATCAGCACACAGGCTATGATTTTTTTAATCAGTTCCTCCTGCGGATCGGCAAAGGGATTGTGATGCAGTACAATAACAAGCGCCATGATCCCTGCGAGAATACAGAAAATGGCTATCCCCATCTTCTTTGAAATCTTTTTATGCTTCATTTACGGCGATCTCCTACAAGCCCATATTCTGTTTATAAGCGGAAAAACCTGTCCATTTCGTATCTTTCTCCGACATGATAAGCTCCATCCCCTCAGGAATAGGCCACTCGATACCGATCTCAGGATCTGCGTAATGGATTCCGCCCTCATCATTCGCATGATAGTAATCCGAACATTTATAACAAAATTCCGCAGTCTCGGAAAGCACAAGAAAACCGTGGGCAAAATGCTTCGGTACAAAAAACTGTTTTTTATTATCCTCAGACAATATTTCCCCATGCCATTTGCCGAAAGTCGGGGAGCCTTTCCGCAGATCCACTGCCACATCAAAGACTTCTCCCCGGATCACCCTCACCAGCTTGTCCTGCGGAAAATGAATCTGAAAATGCAGCCCCCGCAGCACGCCCTTTCCGGAAGAAGACTGATTATCCTGTACAAACACCTGATCGATCCCCGCCGCTTTAAAATCTTCATACTGATAGGTTTCCATAAAATAGCCCCTGCTGTCTCCGAATACCGCAGGCGTAATGATTTTCAGCCCCTCGATCTCACAGGTCTCTACTATAATTTTACCCATATTCTGCTCCCCTTATCTCATAATTTGCTTATATGCAGTGCGCAAAAACCGAATAAAAAGCTGCTTATGCGCAAGCGCAACGCTTCTTTTTATTTCTGAATTTATCTACACTTACGCAGTGCACCATTCGGGCAATCAGAGATTGCCCGAATGCGCGGGCTCCGCCCTATGTAAAAAATCGAATAAAAAGCTGCTTATGCGCAAGCGCAACGCTTCTTTTTATTCAGTTTTTTACGCACTGCTAATCTAATACGCCAGGTAACTGATATCCAGATCCACCCGGCCTTCTATACCGTCCACACTTCCCGAAGAAGTATACTGCCAGAAATGATAATTTCCCGCATACACAGGTTTTTCCCTGTATTCGGCCAGCCAGATAATATGATTTTCCAGCTCATCCATCCGCAGCCTTGTCCTGAACCAGTTCCGGCTCCCGTAAATACCTCCGGTGTACCCCGCGTCCTCCACAGTCTGACAGAACGCCTTACATACCTTTGTTCTGGTTTCCAGATCCAGACCGTCCGCGCGCCCGTTACCGCCGGCGCCCTCCGTATCGATAAAGACCGGATAGGTGATTCTGTAATCCCGGCACAGTGCTATCGCCATACTTGCCTCTTCCACCGCTTCCACTTCGTTCGTTGCCTGGGTGAAGAAATATACACCCACTTTCAGTCCGGCGTTCAGCGCCCCCTGCATATTCTGCCTGAAATACGGATCTTCGACCAGGGCACCGGTGGATGAACCACGATAGCCGCAGCGGATAATCGCATATGTAATGCCCGCATTCCGCACCCTGTCCCAGTCAATATCGCCGTTCCACTTTGAAACATCGATACCCATCTGCCCTTCTTCGCCCAGATCCCGGATGTCCACAATCTCCGTATCGTCCGCATCCTCCAGGGCGTCTTTCTGTTCGGTATCCTCTTCCTCCGCAATGATATCCGCTTCCGTCTTCATAAGCAGTTTAATATCGGGAATTGCCGCATATGCCACCTTGTCTTTTACTGACACAACCGTCGGTTTTGGCGTCTCATAGTCGGCAACCTCCTGCAACGTCACTTCATAATCCCCGGCGCTCAGATTGCTGATATAAATAATGCCGTCCTTATCCTGATCCTTGTAGCTTCCCTGGTCCTTCAAATTGATGACAAAAGGAATCCCCGTCACAACCGCTCCGCTGCCGTCCAGAACCTGTATCCGCAGATCCCGCTCCACCGAAGTGGTCACAAAATAGAGGCTCTTCTCATCCGCCTCCAGCAGCTTTTTCTCATAGCTTGTGAGTTCCTTGTCAAAGAAAGTATCCTCCCGCAGAAATGCCCGCAGATCATCTCCCTTCTGCAAAGAAGGATCAGAACCCGCAAACCCCTCCCGGGCAAAATTTTCCGCATCATCCTCGATCCCGTCATCTTCCGCCGGCTCTTCCACCAGCGAATCTATCTCGGACGGATTCTCCGTATCTGTCTCCTCCTGATCCGGAAGCATCCGTTTCAGCCTCGGTATATTCCCTAAAGCAGTCACCAGCACCACCAGCAGAATCATCCCGATGCTGATCAGAATTGCCCGTCTTTTTATCCTAGAGTCCATTCGCAACCTCTGTCAGATATTTTCCGTAATCCGTTTTCAGCAGCGGCTGCGCCAGCGCAAGAAGCTGCTCCTTTGTAATAAATCCCCGTTTATAGGCAATCTCCTCAATACAGGAAATATACAGTCCCTGCCTTTTCTGGAACGCTGCCACAAAGTCCGCCGCATCCAGCAGAGAATCATGATTTCCCGTATCCAGCCAGGCAAAGCCCCTGCCCATGGTCTCCACCCGCAGATCGCCCCTGTGCAGATACTCATTGTTGATACTGGTGATCTCAATCTCTCCTCTGGCGGAAGGCTTTACATTCTTCGCAATCTCCACCACGTCGTTATCGTAAAAATAAAGTCCCGGCACCGCATAGTTGCTCTTTGGCTTCTCAGGCTTTTCCTCAATGGAAAGCGCCCTGCCGCTCTCATCAAACTCCACCACGCCGTACTCCCGCGGATCTCTCACATAATAACCGAAGATCGTAGCACCCTTTTCCCTTGCCGCCACCTGCTGCAAAAGCTTAGAAAAACTCTGTCCATAGAAAATATTATCCCCCAGCACAAGCGCCACACGGTCCTCACCGATAAATTCCTCTCCGATCAGGAACGCATCCGCCAGTCCCCTCGGCACCTCCTGCACCGCATAGGAAAATGTGAGCCCGAGTTGCTCTCCCGTTCCGAACAGTTCCTGAAACACCGGCAGATCCCGGGGCGTTGATATAATCAGTATCTCCCGGATTCCCGCCAGCATCAGCGTGGAGAGCGGATAATAGATCATCGGCTTATCATAGACCGGCATAATCTGTTTTGAAATCGCTTTTGTCAGCGGATACAGTCTTGTCCCCGAACCGCCCGCAAGTATAATTCCCTTCATCTTCTACCTCATTTCACATGATACATCTCTTCATAATATTTCTGATAATCGCCGCTTGTCACGTTCTTCATCCAGTCCTCATGCTCGAAAAACCACTCGATGGTCCTGCGGATTCCTTCCTTAAACATGGTCTCCGGCTCCCAGCCGATCTCCGCCCTGATCTTATCCGGCGCAATCGCATAACGCCTGTCATGCCCCTTCCGATCCTCCACATAGGTGATCAGATCCTTGCTGACAAGAGCTTTCCTGGGATCTCCCTCAGGCAGCATCTCCTGCAGCGTTTCTATAATAATATGAACGATCTCTATATTCTGCTTTTCATTGTGCCCGCCGATATTATAAGTCTCAAACAGCCTGCCTTTCTCCTGCACCATATCGATGGCTTTCGCATGATCCTCTACATAGAGCCAGTCCCTGACATTCTTTCCGTCCCCGTACACCGGCAGTTTTTTCCCCTGCAGCGCGTTGTTAATGATCAGCGGGATCAGCTTTTCAGGGAACTGGAACGGTCCGTAGTTGTTGGAACAATTGGTAATATTCGCCGGAAACTTGTAGGTATCCATATAAGCCTTCACCAGCATATCCGAACTCGCCTTGCTGGCGGAATAAGGGCTGTGGGGCGCATAGGGCGTGGTCTCATAAAAATATTCCCCGTCGTTTTCTAAAGAACCGTACACCTCATCCGTAGAGACATGCAGGAACTTCTTCTCCTCCTTATAAGTACCGTCCGGATTCTCCCATGCCGCCTTCGCGCAGTTTAACATCACCGCAGTTCCCAGCACATTGGTCTTTACAAAAACCTCAGGTTCCCTGATGCTTCTGTCCACATGGCTCTCCGCCGCAAAATGCACTACTCTGTCAATATCATATTCCGCAAAAATCTTCCCGATGGCTTCCTTATCACAGATATCCGCCTTCACAAACGTATAGTTGTCACGTTTCTCCACTTCCCGCAGATTTTCCAGATTTCCCGCATACGTCAGGGCATCCACATTGATTATGCGGATCTCGCCACCATACTTTTTCATCATATAGTGAATATAATTGGAACCAATAAACCCTGCTCCCCCCGTTACCAGATAAGTCCTCATATACCATTCTCCTGTTCTTTCATTTAAAATATCTTCCACTGTTTTTTAATATCCCAGATAACTCCGGTTCATATCCACGTTTTTATTCCAGTTCCGCAGGATTTCCTACACCACATTTTCCCGAAGTCGATTTACAGCTGACATGCATCTGTACATCGACTTAT
>JAAWOG010000102.1 GCA_022799355.1 Lachnospiraceae bacterium
CCCCCTTCCCATAAGACAATTATCTTTTCTTATGCTTTGTCATATACGTTAGCAGACTGAAAAAAATTTTCAACATGTTGTCCCTAATCTCAAAAATGTTGTCCTTTAATTCTTAAATTACGATTTATTTTTAATATTTATTAAAATATTTCCTGTTTTTTAGCATAAAAAAGCATCCCAATATTTTTTTAATCAGGATGCTTTCATAACTTTTGTTTTATATTTATAACCTATTTTTTTATCACAATAAATCTACATCGAAACTATCCCCGCACAACGCCAGTCCAATGCCTGAAATTCCCGTCATCAATGCCGGGTTATATTTTTCTTTAAATGAAATATCTTCCCGCTCCAGCCTTGCCAGAATCCGCTCGGAAAGAGCCCTTCGCTCCTTCTCCAGCGCTCTGTCTTTTTCTGAACGCAGATACTGTCCAAGCGCCAGATAATTCCCTGCCATGCCATGACAAAGGCAGAGTTCCTCCGGTTCTTCCTCCTCTAAAAATACTTTTTTACAGCATTCCAGGTCATGTCCCATTTGTTCTGCAATATTCTGTGATCCATATTTTGCCCCCTTTATCCGCGAGAGCAGGATGCCTGCCGCACCATGGCACCACGCATTATTGCAGAGCCGCAGTCCCCCAGGATGGCGCAGGTCCTTCCAGTTTCCATTTTCATACAAACTGTCTTCGTATTCCAACAGCTTTCTTATTCTTTCCTCGTACCGTCCGTCCCACGTCAACTCCAAAAGATGACTGAAAGCCAGTATCAGCCCGCTGTTTCCATGCGCCATACCTACAAGCGGCCCGTTCCCCCTGATCACACACCATCCGGCTCCGGAACCTGCCGTTACACAACTCTCCCATATCCGCTCCCCCATCCGGACTGCTGTCTCCAGATATCGTTTCTTTCCCGACAGCCTGAACAGTTTTAAAAATACTATAACCGCTCCGGAAAGCCCGGTAAGATAATCCATGGACTGTTCCATCTCCCAGATGCCCTCCACAATCTCCGCATGCCGCTTTGCCCATGCCAGAAATTCTTTTTCGCCCGTAATCTCATAAAGCAAAAGATAGGTAAAAACAACCGAGCCCTCCCCAAGAAACGCGCCTGTATATCCCATTTCTTTATCCGGAATTTTTCCTTTTGATCCTTCCGTGTAACACTGCAGCTTCCTTATAGTCAAGTCAAAAATATGGCAGTATTTTTCCGTCGGATATTCCCGTATCACTGCCGCCAGGAAAACCGCTATGCCGCAGATACCTTCATACAAATAGATATCAACAGGACCGATCTTAAAATTCCCATCTTCTTCTATGCGGGGACCATAAAACCCGATATCATCACCCATTGTTAACGCCATAGCGCAGATACTATCCGCTATCCTTCTGACCTGTATTCCCACCCGTTCCTTCCATATACCCGTATCTTTGCTGTCACCCGGGCAGCCTGCTTTTTTACGAACATATTTCCTCTCCTCTAAAAGCCCCAGAGAAAGCCCAATGAGGGAAAGCTGCCTTTTTAGATCGTCCTCCCCCAAACACCTCAGCTTCTCTCTCCACCGCTCACGCGATCCTTCCTGATAAAAAACAGGAATATCCATCTGGTACACAGCCTCCCTCTCCTGCGCCGCCAGCCTTTCATCTCTCTGGTTCTTGTCAAGGATATGTAAAAACAACTTCCTCCTTCCTCTACATGCTAAAAATTCCGGATAAAAAGAAGTCTGCAAATACATCTGGTACTGTTGTGTATGGCGTATCAGATACCGGCTTTTGCCTGAAAATAATGCTTCAAATCTTATCGTAAGCTGCCTCCCCTCCTTCAGAAAGAACCTGTATGCATTTTGAAACCCCTCCTGTATCTCCCCTGCGTAAGCTGCTGGCTCTGTCCTTCTCCCCTGATATACCGGCATGCTTCCCAGCAGTTCTGCCCTTCCCTGCTGATACGCTATATGGATCGCAGAACTTTCCTGTTCCCTGATAACAGGAACACGGAACGGTGTTTTTGCCGCTCCCCCTCTGTTAAGGGCGTTCAGGATGATCCCCTCTCCGTTCTCTCCCCATATCATAACAGGCAAAATACCCACACTCAGCACCGAATGTTTCAGTTCCTCACGGATCATCTGATCCGCATTTTCATATTCTCCACGTTCATAGCTTCCCGGCAGCGTTTCCAGATCGATCGGCATGGGATATTCTCCGTATGCGATGATATTTTCTCCATGAATGTCGCTTACATCCATAAGCCGGCACAAAAAGAGCAGTATCCCAATCCGTCTGTAATATCTTTTTACTTCTCCCTCACTCCGGCATGGTCTCTCCTCCACATAAGATTCCCAGCCAAAATCCTCCCGTGCCAAAATCCGGATATTTTCAAAAGAAATATACGCACTTTGGCAGAATAGTCCATACAGTTCCATAAAATATCTGTCTTTTTCCAGGTTACGGGGTTTATAAATCAGGCTCTTCCCGTTATCCAGGTATACCCGTGCCACCGTCTGTCCGCCGCGATGCGTATCTGAAATGCCACACTCTATCCTTTCTATCTTTTTAAAAGGATTTTCAGGAAAAAACTGCTCCTGTAAAATTCCGATGTCTTCTTCTACGCCCGATATAATCTGATGAATCTGTCTTGTTATGGTTATGATCCGAAGAAACAGTAAACGCTTCATCTCAGGGTACTTCCCGCACAATTTCCGGATATAACCCTGATCATTTAAAAACCTCTCCTGATAGTCCTGATACTCTTCCCCGGAATCCTTGCCTCGCAGCATCCCATTTTCTTTGCAGGAATGTATGTCTTCTATCAACACTCGTATGGGAATCCAGGCCGCCGACGAATAAAAATTGAAAAGTACCGTATTTTTAAGTTTATCCTCATGGATCATTTCGTATTTTCCTGCATAAACCACTGCGAGTCTGCCAAAAAAACGATAAAAATTTCCGAAGGTTCCTTCCGCCGGATATGCATCCCACCCCTTCTTTTCCTGACACAGATTTTCAAAAAGGCTTTCCAGTTCATTAGCCTCTTTCTGAAAAATTTCCGTTTCTTTCTCATAAATTTTTTCCGTCATAAGTTTTTCGCATATTTCTCCACCCAATACAGTTTCCCAATATTCTCTGTTTTTCTGAATTTCCTCTCTATAGTCCATTGGTTTTCCTCTGCAAATTGATCAGCCCTCGGAAACATATAATACTATTTCTAAAAGCATAATATAATAAATAGCATACCCCGTTGAAACAGACTTTTTACCTTTCAGTCTGTCTCAACGGGGTAGATAGAATTAATTAAGCGGTTCTTTTCATCTTAGCAACAGATTATGCTGAGAAGCCCGCCATAGTCGTATGTCACAGATGAATAAGTAATACCATTTTCTGACATATTAACTTTTTCTGCTTCCTTAAGTTCCAGTAATAAACTGTCCTCAGCTTTTAACTCCGCGTTCATTCCTTTTCCTCCTTCATAACCGGCACAATTATTTTGGTTTCAAAATGTTCCCCACTATACTCAAAACTGATATCTCCACCATATTTTTCAACGATGCGCTTTACCTGTTCCACCCCCAATCCATGTGTATTCTTATCTGCTTTGTCTGTCACAAACCGCGTTTCTTTCAGTTCAGGACATTTAGAACTGCTGTTTATCAAATGCAACATAAAAGTATATTTAATGTTCCATATCCGCAGATAAATTTCCCGTTTCCCGGGTACACATTTTTCGCATGCCTCAATTGCATTATCTAAAAGATTCCCCAGCAAGATTCCAAGTTCCGCATCCGCAAAGGGATATTCATATATATCCAACTCCAACTTAAATGCGATTCCCTGTTTATCCATCGCCTGTTTTTTATAGTTCAAAATAAAATCCAAAAACGGAAGTCCTGTCCAAATCTCCCACTTTTCTTGGTCGAACACATCAATATACTTACTGAGAAACTTCCTTGCCTCATCATACCTTTTTTCAGTAATACAAAAGTATAAATACCTTAAAGTATGATTATATTCATGCAAACGCGAACTGCTTTTCTTATATACTTTATGATTCTCATCATTTTGTTTCTGCAGCAACCTCCGCGAAATATCTAAGAGCCCATTCTCCAATTGTACTTCTTTGTATGCTACCCGCATAACTAAATAATGCAGGCAAAAAAATATACAGAAAATTAGGACGACACTAAAAATAAAATCTACTGTCTGATATCCCATTCTTCCAAGCCGCATACCATAACTTAGCAGAAACCACTGAGCACCCGTTACCATCAGCACCAGTCCTGTCTCTTTAGATACTAACATCCGTATGGCATTTTTATAATATCCGGATATTCTCTTTTTCTTTATCAAAAATATAATTATTATCATCAAAACCGTAAGCCAGACACATTCTAATAAAGTACGGCTGCCTCGGTTTATTTCTGCTAAAGTACTAACATATATAATACCCTCCAAGACCAATACAGGTATTTTCAAAAACGAAATACTAATCAAAAACAATACTTCAATTAAAAAGGCTTTCAAAAATTTTACTTCAAAGAAACAACTGTATAATGCCGAAAACAGCAATGCAAAAAATAGTATGGATAGATTGGAAATAAAAGAATCCACCCCATCAATTACAAATAAAAACCCTGACACTATATAACCGGCGATAATCCATGTTTTCCGGAACCATTTGCTTTCTCCCCTGCAGTTGGGGTATAGACAATGCAAAATGTATATACCCAGCAACATTTCTACGACTAAAATCAACGCATAGCATACCTGCAACATTTTTACCTCTTATTTATAAAAAAGTCTCTGACCGCCGGCCATTTCGGCTGGCTGACCGGAAGTTCAATTCCGTTCCGAAGGCAGATTTTGTGATTTTTTAACGTTTCCATATACTCTATGTTTACCACATAACTGCGGTCAATCATCAAAAATCTTTCCGACGGCAGTTGTTTATAAATTTCTCCCATAGCGGCTCTGATCTGGCTTTTCCCGTTTACATGGACGAATACCACATATTTTCCGTCTTTCATTAAATAAAAAATATCCCGAAAATATATTTTCTCCTGCTCCCTGTAATATTCGATCGTATAAAATCCCTCTTCTTCCTTTTTCTCCCTCAGAAGCGGTCCCATGGAATGATACGCTCTCGGAAGCTCCTTTTCCAGTTCATTTTTGATAATATAACGATATGTGTTAACCTCAAATGCCCTGATTGCATAATTCATATGATTTGAGATATAGATTATAACAGGCTCCGTATATCTCCGACGGATATGCTTAGCCACCTCCAGTCCGTTTACGCCGGGCAGCTCGACGTCAAGAAGATAAAGATCAAAATATTCTTCTTTCCTGAAATCTGCTAACAGGTCTTCTCCCGTTGTATATACACGAGTTCTGCAATCTATATCCATCTGGCGCATACACACTTCCGTAATTTTGCAGATACGTTTCATATATATGTCTTCGTCATCCAGAATTGCAATGTTTAACATCTTTTCGCCCCCGTTTATCCCTTTTGTCGGTATATTCTTCGGGATGGAGAGTTTTCATCTTATTCCATTGTATCTTCCATCACTCGCAAAGCTCTAGCACATAAATACGAAATTGCCTCATATCTAAAAAGAAGCACTCTTCCTGATTGATCACCAGCTTATATATATCCTTTTTTTCAGATTCTTTACTGTTCTTCCTGGTGCCGGCTCTCTCATAGCAATAATAATACTGCCCTACTCTGTGGTTATTCAGTTTTTCCATGATGTCTTCAACCACTTCCGGTTTTGTCATGGGATTTTTCCTGCTTGGCATCCATTTCCCAATCAAACCGCTTATTCCCTGACGGGTTACTTTTATTCGCTTCCCCATTCTTGTGCAATGTTCCATAAGGCTTTCCAGGCTGATCCCCGCCAATGCGCAGATTTCCTCATATAACTCCATATCCCCCTCATTTGCCAATTCCATCCGAAATAACGCACATATCTGAAGAAGTGCCTGTTCAAGATATTCTTCATCTTTTTGTTGTTCATACCAGCTTTTAAGCCAGGTAAGATTTTTCCGTACGACTCCTCTGATTGTCAATCCTCTGCAGTTTATAACCTCCAGGGTATATACCATAGCTATGATAGACTCTTCTTCCATTTTTAATTGCATCATCTCTTCCTCCCCCGCTAAAATTTTTCCACCTTGAAATAACTGATCTTTCACTTCGCGATGCACACTCGCTTCGCTCGGCGCTGGTATCATATCTGCCGATATTATACCACAATATTTTCCGCATAGGGAATGTTGTCCCTAAATTCAAAAATATTGTCCTTAAATTAAGAATTAACAAATGTTTTCAATAAAAAAAGAGCAGGGAAACTCCCAAAATAATGAAAGTTTCCCTGGTTTTCTTTACCTGATTTCTCCTGCACCTAATCTTATATTTCATGCCTCAGCATCTTCTTCGCAAAATCATACAGCTCATCACTCACGCCCTCCGCCAGTTTCACATCCCTCACCGCATCCGTATACTTCAAAATCTCCTCCTTTACTATGCTTTCCAGCGTATATTTTGCTGAGGGACAGGCGCTGCAATGCCCGGTAAACCTTATATATGCGGTATCATTTCTGATCTCCTCCAAAGAAGCGCTTCCGCCATGCCTGGCCAGCCGGGGTGTCACATACCGCTCCAGAATTTCTTCAACCTGTTTTCTCTTCTCTCCCACCGAAATTCCTCCCTGCCGTTTAAAACCTGTTTTCATACTCCGCAATCAACCCCTGCCGAAAAGCAGGATGAGCAATTTCAATCAATGCTTCCGCACGCTGTTTTAACGTTTTTCCTCTCAATGCCGCAATGCCATACTCCGTCACGATATAATCCACATCCGTTCTGGATGTTGTTACGGCCGCACCTTCATCTAAAAAAGGAACGATCCGGGAAACACTCCCCCCTTTTGCAGTGGATGTGATCGCCATAATGGACCTGCCGCCTCTGCTGCGCCTTGCGCCGCGCACAAAATCCGCCTGTCCACCTATCCCTGAAATCTGGGAGAGCCCGGCGCTCTCTGACGCGACCTGTCCCTGCAGATCCACCTGAATACAGGAATTAACGGAAACCAGTGCATCATTTTTTGCAATAACAAAAGGATCGTTTACATAATCCACCGGGCACATATAGATAGACGGATTATCATCCGCGTAATCATACAGTCTTTTTGTTCCCATCAGGAAGGTGACCACCGTTTTCCCCGGGTGCAGCGTCTTTCTTTTGTTTGTAACCACGCCGGCTTCTATCAGTTCCACCACACCGTCCGACATCATTTCGGAATGAATGCCAAGATCTTTTTTATCTTTCAAAAACAGAAGTACGGCATCCGGGATCGCGCCTATCCCAAGCTGCAGCGTATCCCCGTCACGGATCAGCTTCGCGCAGTTTTCTCCGATCGCCCTCTCCACCTCTCCTATCTTCGGAATCGAAAGTTCCAGAACAGGCTCTTCGATTTCCACAAACGCATCGATTTCGGACACATGGAGATATGTATCTCCATGCGTTCTGGGCATCCTGGGATTCACCTGTGCGATAACACGCTTTGCACATCTTGCCGCAGGCAGCGTATAATCCACGGAAATCCCGCAGCTGCAATAACCGTTTTTGTCAGGAGGGGTGACAATAATGACTGCGGCATCCACCGGAAGATACTCTCTGAACAGTTGCGGCACTTCCGAAAAACCACAAGGCGTAAAATCTCCCCGTCCTTCCCTGACCGCCGCCCTCGAATGAGCTCCCAGAAAAAAGGAGTTCAAACGAAAATGCCCTTCCATCCCCGGCTCCGAGAACTTTGCGTTCCCCATGGAGACCATCTGTACAATCTCCACATCCCTGTAATCTTCCCTGTGATCCACCAAAACATCGGTAAGCGCCAGCGGAACCCCCGCCGCATGTCCGATCACCACCCTCTCTCCGTCATGGATCAGTTTCACCGCATCTTCCGCGCTCATTTTCCGATCATCATAAATTTTCTTCCATTCCATACCAATCCGGCCTCCCACGCCATTTAGTCAACGCCGCTTACTCTCTTCACTCTCTGATCCTCGCAATCCTTTTAGCCATCTCTTTCTTCATCGGCAGATTACTCTGGCGGGAGATCATGATCCTCTGTGCCTGAGGACTCCCTGCCCCGTGCATTGACTCCGTGCGATAGCCTACCGCCGCCGTCCCGAGACAGAGATTCTCAATCAGGCGCAGAATGCGGATTCTGTTTTCAACGGAAACTCCCACCGCTCCGGCAAGGTATTTTTCCACCCATTTTCCCGTCTCTTCTCCTCTCAGATCAGCCTCAGAGGGCGCCGTCACCATAATACCGCCCGCAATATCCTCCGCCAGCCGCGCAATCTCATAAGGGAACCTTGTGACATTCTGTTTACAGACATTGGCCAGCAGCAGGTCGATGATATAGTTTCCGGATTCCGTCCTTGCACCCTCCGCAGAACAGGCAATACCGCAGCAATATAAGGTCTCATTCAGATGAATCATCTCAATCAGCTTGTCCTTAATATGAGAAGCCTTTGCCACACCATTATATTCCGCTGCCAGAGCGGCCGCCCCAATCAGCACGTCCCCTACGCCGACTTTACAGCCGCCGTAGCTCTGCCTGTGGTATCCCGCAAAACGCTCCACCAGCATCCCGGCAAATTCATACTCACCATTTAAAAAGATCCTTTCATTCGGCACAAACACATCGTCAAAAATAACCAGTGCCTCTACGCCGCCGAACTCGCTGTTTCCCACATCCAGTTCGGAGCCTTCTAACTTTCTCGTATCGCAGGACTGCCTGCCGATGATCATGGTGATCCCTTCCGCATCCGTAGGAACCGCAAAAGCCACCGCGTAATCCTTATCCTCCGCCCCCATGGAAACGGTCGGCATGACAAGAACCTCCTGCGAGTTGATAATACCGGTCTGGTGCGCCTTCGCCCCCCTGACAACAATACCGTCCTCCCTCTTCTCCACCACATGAAGATACATGTCGGGATCAGCCTGGGCATGAGGCGCAAGTCCCCTGTCCCCCTTGGGATCTGTCATCGCTCCATCTACGGTAAAATCTTTTTCCTGACAATATACCGCAAATTTTTTAAAGTTCTCAAAATAGGAGGTACCATACTTCTGATCGATCTCATACGCCGTACTGTAAACGGCATTAAACGCATCCATTCCCACACACCTCTGGAAACATGCCGCTGTCTGCTGGCCGCAAAGGCGCTGCATCTTCACCTTATTCATCAAATCCTCCGTACTCTGATGAATATGTAGAAAGCGGTTGATCTTCTCCCCCGTAAAAATGGAGGCTGCGGTCATCAAATCCTCATACTCCGGATTCTGTGCCAGATCATAAGTCGCCTTTACGGAATTCAGAGAGGGCCTGAGGATCGGATCATCCACAGGATTCTCGATTTTTTTGCCAAACATATATACATTCAGTTTCATTGCACGCATGCTCTCAACATACTGCTCACCTGTCATCATTGCCATAACTTTTCTCCTAGTATAATAATGGTGTAGTCAAGAATGACTACTGGTTAATAGTTACAAAGTCCAATCTAATAAATCAATATAGATATAACGGAAGGAGGAGTTCCCCCTCCATCAGATGTTATAATGCTGCATTATTTACCATGTCTGAGGTTTCCTTAATGCACCAGACAAAATATAGAGGTATAATCACTGAG
>JAAWOG010000103.1 GCA_022799355.1 Lachnospiraceae bacterium
TTCAAGTCGCCTTCGGCGAGGGGCAGATTCTTTTGGCTCAATTTACATGTTTTCACGGACTTTGCAGTAAATGCAAAGTCCTGGGCTGAACTGTTACATAAAGCATTCTTTTGTCGCGTCAGCATATTGACTCCTTTACTCTAATGTGTTAGACTTATCATATTCTCTAATGCATTAGAGTAAAGGAGGTATTTTTTTTGGAAACACCTAAAATCTTTGAGAGCGAATACCGCTTCTGTCTGATCCTCTGGGAACATGAACCCATAAAGAGCAAGGAACTCGTCGCCCTCTGTCAGGAGCAGCTCGGCTGGAAATCCACCACCACATACACCGTAATAAAGCGCCTTTCAGAACGCGGCATTCTGAAAAATGAGCATACTATCGTCACATCCCTCATCTCCAAAGACAAAATTCAGGAGGCAGAGATGGAAGAACTGATTGAAAAAAAATTTGAAGGTTCCCTTCCGGCATTTGTCGCCGCTTTTGGAAGGCATAAAAAGTTATCCGATGAAAAAATGGAAGAACTCAGAAAACTGATAGAAAGCGAGGTGTAATTCCCATGACCGCCGTATTTCTGAAATTACTGAATATGAGCATCACCGCCGGCTGGATAGCCCTTGCCGTAATGGGACTGCGGATGATACTAAAAAAAATGCCAAAGCATTTTACCTGTATGCTCTGGTCCCTGGTGGGACTGCGGCTTATCCTGCCTTTCTCCGTTGAGAGCATTTTCAGCCTGATCCCCAGCGCCGAGACCATCCCCGAAACCCTATCTCCCGGAGAACTGCCGGAGATACACAGCGGCATCACCGCTTTCGACCGGGTAGCCAATCCCGCCGCCAAAGCCTCCTTCTCCCGCCTTTCCACAGGGCGATCCGGCGCAGAGACGCTGGATATCCTCACAAAATACGCCGTTTTCATCTGGCTTGCCGGGATGTGCCTGATGTTGTGCTATCTGTTATGCAGTTACCTTCGTCTTAAGAAGAGACTGCGCTGCGCAGTGCGCCTTCCAGCCGAAAGCCTTCCCTGCCGCCGGTTACAAAATAATATCTGGCAGAGCGAGTTTGTGGATTCCCCCTTTATCCTTGGCCTGATAAAGCCCCGGATTTACATCCCCTTTCATCTGAGTAAGGACGTTCTTACCCATGTGCTCGCCCATGAAAACGCCCACCTTGACAGAAAAGACCATCTGACAAAAGCTTTTGCCTTCTGCCTGCTTTCCGTCTACTGGTTCCATCCACTGCTTTGGGCGGCTTATTTCCTGCTGTGCCGGGACATGGAACTGGCCTGTGATGAAAAAGTAATCCGCAACTATCAGGAAGAGGAACGGAAAAGCTATCTGCTCTCCCTGATCGGATATGACGGAAAAGAAAAATTCGGTAAAAAAGTGCAGCTCCTTACCTGTCCCTTATCCTTCGGCGAAGTGGATATGAAAGAGCGTATCCTGCGCGTCAAAACCTGGAAAAAACCGGCACTTTGGCTTACCCTGCCCGCTCTGGCACTCTGCCTTATCGCCGCCCTCTGCCTGCTGACCGATCCGAAGGAAGGGACCGCTGCGGCGCAGGAGCCCTTCGGCAGCCCTTATCAGGTGGAGGAGATCCTCTATGCCGCACCCTGGTACGATTTCTCCTTTACGCCGGATAATACCCCTCTTTACGCTCTCACCTCCGGGTATCAGCTTCTGGAGTCCACAGACACGCCCATCGCCTTTGATCAGGGAGACGGCTTCTGGGCGCTCTGCGGAGAAGCAAAGGAAATCCGGCCTGACAAAAAAACGCTGGAACATGCTATTGCCGCCGGCACGGAAGATGTTGTGCAAAATATTTCCATCCACACGCTCGCAAAAGAAAACAAAAAAGCATGGCGCGTAGACCGTCCTGAACAGGAATACGACATCTTTTACTATATTATGCTGCAGAAAAGCGGAGATATCTACCTCTCCTACGGCTATAACGAAGCAGAAAATCCGCAGATCCGCTGGATCTTCAAACTCTCCGCCCTGGAAGAAGAAACCCTCTCTGCGGACACCCTGTACTCCCAGCGCACAAACTATATCGGGAACAACTCTGCCGTGGGAAATATAATTTACAATCTGAATTTCCCGGAAGACATGACCTACCGACAGTTTGCTCTGCAGACGGACAAAGGGCCCTATGAAGTGACCATAACTTTCTCCCTCTCCGAAGAGGACAAGGAATGCTACGCCGGTAAAGCTTCCGACCGTCAAAAGGAAATTGCCCTGCTGCAAAAAAATGCCTGTATTATGTTCTCCCTAATCGAAAATGCGGGTATCGTCAATTTTAAACTGACGGATGAGACAGACGAAACAAAACGCCCGCTGACACTTGTTTGCACAAGGCAGTGGGCGGTACATGAGACAAACCGTGACCTCTGGCATGAGAGCGAGACACCGGAACAGTTTGAAGCTCTGCTGATCAAACTAAATGAAACATTTCCGAATGGTTAGAAGTTCTTCACACACTAACTCCTATTCGCCCGCTTCGGCGGGCACTCAAATTCGTGCGGAGAATGCCGCGTTTCAGGCATTCTCCTGTGTGAGACTTAGAACTTCTTCGCGAAACAGCCCTTGCTGTGAGCGTTAGAAGTTCTTCTCACACTAACTCCCGTTCGCCCGCTTCGGCGGGCACTCAAATCAGGATCGTGAAATTTTTTATTTCACGCTATATATTCTCAATCTGCCAGTCGATGGGCGCAAGCCCGTTGGCCGTCAGGTATTCATTCGTTTTACTGAAAGGCTTGCTGCCGAAGAATCCTCTATAAGCAGAAAGCGGACTCGGATGCGGTGCCTCCAGGATCAGGTGCTTTGGATTGTGCAGCATGGATTTTTTCATCTGTGCCGGCCTGCCCCATAAAATAAATACCATAGGGCGGTCCTGCTCGCTGCAGATCCGTATGCAGGCATCCGTAAACTCCTCCCACCCCATACCCCTGTGGGAATTTGCGGCATGGGCGCGCACCGTGAGCACCGTATTCAGCATCAATACCCCCTGTTTCGCCCATTTCACCAGATAACCGTTATTCGGGATATCACAGCCGAGATCATCGTGCAGTTCCTGATAAATATTCACAAGAGACGGCGGGATATCCACTTCAGGCTTCACCGAGAAACAAAGTCCATGTGCCTGTCCGTCATTGTGATAGGGATCCTGTCCCAAAATAACTACCTTCACATCCGCAAGAGGCGTCAGGTGAAAAGCGTTAAAAACATCCTCGGATGCCGGGAATATCTTTCTCGTATTATATTCCTCGCTCACTTTCTCGAACAGCTTCTTATAATACGGTTTCTGAAACTCCGGTTTCAAAGGTTCCAACCAGTCATTGTCGATTGCTGCCATCTTTTGTCCCTCCTTTATTTCACATCTATAGTATATGATAAATACAGCCCATCCTGACTCATCACTCCGATCCCGGCTTCCCCTTTCGGAAAACGCCGGGTATTTTAATACGCCATCCCCTACAGGCGCACCGCTACGCCTCTTTCCGCCAGATACTTTTTCACCTGACAGATCTCCAACTCCTTATAATGAAACAGCGATGCCGCCAGCGCCGCCTCAGCGCCGCCCCGCGTCAGCGCCTCATAAAAATGCTCCGTCTCTCCCGCACCGCCGGAAGCGATAACCGGAACGGACACGGCTTCTGCAACCTGCCTTGTGAGTTCCATATCATATCCGGCTTTGGTTCCGTCACAGTCCATACTGGTCAGAAGGATCTCACCGGCGCCCAGCTTTTCCGCCCTTATTACCCAGTCTATGACGTCAATCCCCATATCGATACGGCCGCCGTGTTTATAAATATTCCACCCGCTGCCATCCTTACGCCTTTTCGCATCCACCGCCAGCACAACACACTGACTGCCGAATTTATCTGCCGCCTCACTGATCAGTTCCGGCCTGTCAATCGCTGCGGAATTAACGGAAACCTTATCGGCACCCTCCCGGAGCAGTTCCCGGAAATCCTCCACGCTGCGAATGCCGCCGCCCACCGTAAACGGAATAAATACCCGCTCCGCCACCCGGCGCACCATCTCCACAACAGTTCTGCGGGCATCGGAAGAAGCCGTAATATCCAGAAAAACCACCTCGTCCGCGCCCGCCTTATCATATGCCGCCGCGATCTCCACCGGATCTCCGGCATCCCGCAGATTGACGAAATTGACTCCCTTTACCACCCTGCCGTTATGTACATCCAGACACGGAATGATTCTCTTTGTATGCATCTGTCCCCTTTTCCTGTCCCACCTGCCTTACGGGCCATGGCACATCCTTTCTCAGCTTTTATCAACATCAACCTGAAACAGTAAGAAAGTTTTTCAGAATCCGCAGTCCCGCATCCGAACTTTTCTCCGGATGAAACTGACAGGCAAACACATTATCCTGTTCCACGGAAGCTTCCACCGTAACACCATACTGCGCCGTAGCTTTTACGATCTCCTTTTTCTCCGCCTGCAGGTAATAGGAATGTACAAAATACACATAAGAGCCTTCCGGCACCCCCTGAAAAAGTCTGCCCTCTGACGGATACTCCAGACAGTTCCAACCAATCTGCGGAATCTTAAGCCCCTCCGCCTTTGGAATCCGCAGAATTTTCCCTTTCAGCAGGCCCAGCCCCCTGACACCGGGACTCTCCTCACTCTCCTCAAACAGAAGCTGCAGCCCAAGGCATATGCCCAGAAACGGCGTCTTTCTCTCCGCCACTTCTTTCATCACAGGAACAAGCCCGAAACCTTCCAACTTTGCCATGGCATCCCCAAAATTTCCTACTCCCGGCAGAATCACTCTCTCCGCTCTCAGGATTTCGCCGCTATCTCTTGTTACAAGCACCCGTTCTCCCAGAAATTCCAGAGCTTTTTGCACACTCTTTATATTTCCCGCATCATAGTCAATCACTGCTACCATTCAAATATTCCTCTTCCTCCGGAAGCATATCTTCCAGATCAGGAAGATTAGATGCCGCCTCCTCTTCCTGCTGTGCAATCTCCTCCTGGCTCTGATAAATCTCTCCGTTCACCAGCGCCTCAAGCTGCAGGCTGTACTCATAATCATCCTCGATCGCATTAATTTCCAACGCTCCCGCCTCGGACAAACCGTAATTTTCCTGTAAAATCCCCAAAATTTCTTCATACTGCGCCGTCAAATCCGGCGTGATCAGACTCTCCTGATTCAAAAGCCGCTGATACTTACCTACCCCTTTTAAAAGATCCTCCAGTGCCATAACCGGCTTTTTCAGTGTCAGATGATTCTCGTATGCCTCTTTTGCATGTTTCAGATGCAGCACCGCGGAAGACTGCTGAAAGAGAAGCTGATCCTCCTCCACAAGTTCCCTGCCGTTCAGCAGCTTATAAGCCGTCTCAAAATCTTTCTCCTCAAAAGCGTTTCTGGCTTCCGTCAACTGTATCGTATTCATCCCCACACTGTTTACCAGCAAAATACCCGCCGCGATGGAACCGCACAGCAATATCCACACAAAAACTTTCTTCTTGGGCAGTTTCTTCGCCGCTCTTCTTTCCTTTTCGGCCCGCTCGCGCTTTTCCGCTTTTTTCTTGGCCTTCTCGGCATTTTTTTCCTTTTTCAGTTTTTCTTTTGCCGCTTTCTGGGGATCATCTTCCTTTTTCTTATCCGGCTTTTTCTTCTCTTTTTTCTTTTTCTCAGGCTTTGCTTTTCCGCCCTTCTTTGCAGCGCCTCCTTCTAAGGCATCCGCCGCCTCACCGCCGTCAGCGCCCCCTTCAGCCGCTTCATCCTCATCCAGGTCGTCATCAGAACCAAAGAAAAATGCGGCAAGTTTTTTCCCAAAGCCTTCTTTCTTTTCTTTGCCTTCGGAAGAAGCTTTTTTTGCCTTCTTTTCCTTTTTACCCTTCTTTTCCTTCTTGCCCTTATCCTTTTCTATTACCTTTTCAGGCTCTTTTTCCGGCAGCTTCTCCGGCTCCGCCAAAGCCTCCTCACTGATCTCCGATGGCAGCCCCAGCAGCTCCTGTACACTTTCAGAATCCAGGTCCACATTTCCAAATGCCGCATCCTCCGAAATACCATCTCCGCCAAAAGGTCCCTGCTCCTCCGGGATATCAAATAATCCACTGCCGTCCAGATCCACAGATTCCTGTTCCCCGGAAACCGATCCGGGAATCCCGGACTCCTTCTCAAGTACTTTATCTATCTCATCTTCCGACATATCAAGCAACGTTAACGGATCTACCAGCATCTCATCCCCATGAGCTTCAGACAATCCATCCGTCATATCAGGTATATCAGAAAGTGTAAAATCTTCTTCCATACCCGGGATTTCAGGAAGAGAGATATCTTCAGCCCCTTCCGGCATCAGCAAATCATCTGTCATCTCCGGGATCTCAGGAATTGAAAAATCCTCTGCGATCTCAGCCAGTCCCCGCCCCGATAAATCCTCGGCCACCTCGGGTATCTCAATATTGGATAACTCTTCTATCTCCTTCGGCATATCAGTATTTGACAACTCCTCTATTTTCTCCGGTATCTCAGTTTCCGGTAACTCCTCTGTTTTTTCCGGTATTTCAGCTTCCGGTAACTCCTCTGTTCTCTCCGGTATTTCAGCTTCCGACAAATCCTCTGTTTTTTCCGGTATCTCAGCTTCCGACAAATCCTCCGCCTCATTTGGTACCTCAGCACCGGGCAGCTCTTCTTCTGGCAGCGAGATTTCAGGCATCGATAACTCTTCCATATTCTCAGAAATTTCAGACATCAATATATCTTCCGTATTCTCAGATATCTCAGGTATCAATTCATCTTCCGCATTCCCGGAAATTTCTGGCATCAATTCATCTTCCATATTCTCAGATATCTCAGGCATCAATTCATCTTCCGTATTCTCAGATATCTCAGGTATCAATTCATCTTCCGCGTTCTCAGATATCTCGGGCATCAATTCATCTTCCACATTCCCGGAAATTTCTGGCATCAATTCATCTTCCGCGTTCTCAGATATTTCTGGCATCAATATATCTTCCGTATTCTCAGATATCTCAGGTATCAATTCATCTTCCGCATTCTCCGATATCTCAGGCATCAATTCATCTTCCGCATTCTCCGATATCTCAGGCATCAATTCATCTTCCGCATTCTCCGATATCTCAAGCATCAATTCATCTTCCGCGTTCCCAGATATCCCAGGAATCAGTACGTTTTCTATATCCTCAGCCGTTTCGGACATCAATATATCTTCCGCGTTGTCCGATATCTCAGGCATCGATAACCCTTCCATATCTTCTGGAATTTCAGATGCTGATATATCTTCCGCATTCCCGGAAATTTCTGGCATCAATATATCTTCCGCATCCTCCGGTATCTCAGGCATCAATATATCTTCCGCACTCTCTGATATCTCAGACATCAATTCATCTTCCGCATTCTCAGAAATCTCGGGAACTGACATATCCTCCGCCTGGCTCATTGCATCCTGCTCACTCCGGGGAGATTTCCCTGCATGTTCCGGCTCCATAACAGCCCTTAACATTTCCTCCAAACGCTCTTCATCAGAACTCATTTCTTTCCATTCCTCCAAAATCAGCTAAATATTTACTGCTTCTTTAAAAATGTCAGCGGATCTTCTTTTATTGCATTTCCGCGCATCCTTATCTCTTCCGGTAATTGATACAAACTGCTGTGTACTCTCCAAAAAACCGATTTCTGATTGTAAAAACAAATTTTTTCAAAAGGCCATCTGACAACCGAAGGAATTTCCATTCCAACGCCCAGCTCCAGAATACACAATTTCCTGTTTACGGTTCCCTGCAGCCACTTTGTATATCTCTCCCAACTTTCCAGATAACCGCCTTCCTGATACTTCTGCTGTCCATACTGGTTCATCACAAGCCCGGCACCGCAATCCGGACATATGGGTTCCTCTAACTCCTCCAGTGAAACTTTGTTTTCAATCCATCCACAAATCTTTTCCCAAAAAGCATCGTCCACGGAGAACAATTTTCCATTGCAATTCTCCATGCATTGCATAAGCTCATATGTACCGCAGGGCAAAGTCACTCTATTTTCCCCGAAACCCGCATCCCTTATCAGGTCATCAGTACTCATGGAAACAATAAAGTAATTTTTGCCTTCCAGTAACAGCTTTAATTTATGATACGCTTCCGTAATTTCCGGATGAAATTCCTTCTTTAAATAATATCGGATTAAAAATGGAATCAGCCACTCCTTATCCTGTCTTTGCTCCAGTATTGAAAGTTTCTCCGCGAAGTTTTGTATCTCTTTCAGCGCATGAAGCCTTACCTGCATTTCATTGCCAATTCCCACTAGTACAAGTTCCGCTTCCCTGATATCCTGAGTCAGCATACCGGCTCTCCTTCTCTAAACAAATCCATCATTTGATATGCAAGAAAAAGAGCATACCCAAACTCGGTACGCTCTTCATGGATCTCTATAGCATCTATCTGGTCAACTCGTCTATGATTCTTACCAGATTACCGATTTCCGGCTTTGACAACTGAGCATTTGCACCGAGCGCCTCGCCCTTTCTCTTCATTTCATCATTTACCAGAGATGAGAAAATAACGATTGGAATATCGGCTGTCTCAGGATCTTCCTTTACAAGCTTTGTTAAACGATGTCCGTCCATAAGAGGCATTTCAATATCCGTAATAAGGCATTGCACATGCTCTTTCAAAGTGCCGTCCCTCTTACAATCCTGGATCACATCATATGCTTCCTGCCCATTCTTCGTATGGATCAGGTTATGATAACCTGCTTTTTTCAAAGAATCCACAATCAGTTTATTCAATAATACGGAATCCTCCGCAATCAGAACCGGAACATCCCTTCTCTCTCTTTCTCCGAGTTCGTCAATATCCGTAATCTTTAATCCGGTTTCCGGATTGATATCGGAAACAATCTTCTCAAAGTCCAGTATAATAATCAACTTATTATCATATTTGATAATACCTGTAGAAACACCTTCTTCCGTTGTGCTGACCGTAGCATTGGGCTTAATAATATCTCTCCAGGAAATCCTATGTATCCCGACTACATTATCCACATGGAAAGCAATATCCAGTTTATTAAAATTAGTTATAATAAATAATCCTGATGGAGTACATTCCCCTCTCTGAAGACAGTTCTTTAAATCAATCGCTGTAATCATTGTTTCACGCGGCATAAAAATACCTTCTATACTGGGATGTGCATTAGGTACAGGCGTCACCGGCTGATACGGGATAATTTCCTTTACTTTAGCCACATTAATTCCATAAGAATTTCCATCCAAAATAAATTCCAAAACCTCAAGCTCATTCGTTCCATTCTCTAATAAAATCTTTGTATCCATACTCCACCTCTCATTAAATATGACTTATCGGAAGATATATTGTATTATTCCACAAGCGCTGTTCTAATTATATCACAGCATTTTAAAATTGCATACCATAAAAAATAAAAAAGAAGCAATTTGCTTCTTTTTTTTATCTTTTGTATTTTATTTATCTTATCCTATGTATCTAAACACAACTCTTTTGTTATTGGGGGCCTGCGCCCTCAAAACCGAACACTGAAACTCTGCTCCATCCTCTACTTCTTTCCCTGAACCTCTTCTCCTGGTCAAGCCTCCGGCCTATTAGTACGGGTCAGCACATGCATCACTGCACTTACACCTCCCGCCTATCCACCT
>JAAWOG010000104.1 GCA_022799355.1 Lachnospiraceae bacterium
GTGTTATCATATAGATACGACTCCTTTACTGGTGGATATGGATAATTGTTATTGGACATTTCAATTATACCACAGACCAGTGAGGAGTTGTTTTATTTTATAACAAAGAGAATCCCGTATTCATGCGGGTTCTGGCGTTTCGCAAACGCCTAATTATGATATTGGTATGAAGGGAGAAAAAAATGATTACTTTACCGGATGGAGCAAAAATTGAAATGCAGTGGAAGCAGGTAATTTATATAAAAGGTGATAACTATATTATATTTGAAATAATACCGATGCTGGCGGAAAAAGATATTGTTGTTTTTCTATACTGTGACTAATAAAAAATAGCCGGAATCCGGATTTTTACTTAAGAAAGAGGGGGAAAGATCATTGAATAAGAAATGTTTTATAGCTGGTTTTGTACTGCTCTTTTTGATCGTTTCAGCAGTAATTTTGTTTTATTCAAGAAGATCTGATCAGAATGAAGAGGGGATATCCGAGCTTCAGACCATGGAAACAGAGGAATCGGTAAGAGGAGATGAACAGGGCGAAAAGAGTGAGAGTCCGGATAAGGAATTTGAAAAAGAGAAAAGTTATAGTGAGAGTGTAAATGATGAAGTACAAATTGAAGAAACGGAAAAAGAGGAAGGAGCAGAAAAGGAAGAGATTGAATTGATGGATTATGCGGAACTGGATATAGAGGAGTTTATGAAAGAAACGGGTATCCATCTATTTCAGGATAAAGAGGAACAAACTATCTGGGCTACAGATGATGATGTAATATGGGTGTATACTGATGGCGGAAAAATAGTCGGATTGGAAGTGGATGGAATACTGTGTGAAGAGAAAGCAGAAGAATTGATAAAAAAAGAAGGTTATCCTTATACACTGGCAGGAATCAGCCTGAATGACGAGATATCTTATATTAAAGAAACAGTCCTGAGAGATGCCTGCCATGATGAAGGAATGCTTCATGAAGAGTTTTACAGCAGCCTTTATTTATCCAAACTGGGAATAGAGACGCTGCAAGTGATCCATGATGGCGATAAGATTAGGATGTTATCAGCCGGATTTGATCAGTCGCTGAAGGATAACAGCGAACATCTGGAATATATCTGGACAGACCGGATACGGCATAAAGAAGGAACGAAAAATGATAAACTGGAAGCAGTGCAGGAACCATATGCACATATGCCGGGAGGATATCAGGGTTCGGAAAATATTGAAAAAACAGTTGTATGGATAAAATATCCCACTCTTGAGATACCAGGTGAGCCTGAAATGACAGAGAACGCAAATGCGGTGATCCGGGAAGCGATAAAAAAGATCGAGGATAACACTTATAAAAAAACTGACAAAAATATCGTAGTGACAGCAGATTATAAAATAAATTATATATCGGGTGAGTTTATAAGCATTTCATTTGATGTATATGTAGATGAAGAGACTGTGAAATGGCAATCCTGCAATATTAATATCAGCAGAAATGGTGAGAAAGCGTACCTTGCAGATTGGGGAATTACAAAAGAAAAAGTGGCTAAAGAATGCTTTTTAAGCGAAGAGCTGGATGAGGAAGATGTGGAGGAATATCTGAAAAATTATGATACAAATTGGGATAAATATACGATGTTTATAAGAAGATGCGTAGTTTTTGTCAAAGATCCGGATCAGGAGAGCGAACTGTGTGCAAGTAAGGATTGGGAGCGTTCGGTGAGGTGGTATAGAGAGTAGGGAGGAAGCGGTTGAGAAGAAAGCTGAGTAAAAGGATACTCTGGAAACTTGTAATATTATTTCAGCAGAAAAGTTAATTGATGTCAAATGATGCCACATATGGACAAAATATTTTTCTAATATAAAATTGACAGTGCTCCTTAAAATTGCTATAATTAAACCATGAGTTTAATTATGAGGAGAAGATAATGGCACGAAGAAAAAAAGAGCCGAAAATCGTGCACCGGGAAAAGATTGCTTCCGCTGCGTCTGCATTGTTTATGAATAAAGGCATTGCAGCGACATCTATGGATGATATAGCAAAAGCAGCCGGATACAGCAAAGCAACTTTATATGTGTATTTTGAGAACAAGGAGGAAATTGTTGGTATCCTGGTGCTGGAGAGCATGAAAAAACTTTATCATTATATTGCTTCCGCACTGGAGCAACAGGAAACTACCAAAGAACAGTACATATTTATATGCCGTGGGTTGGTTCGGTATCAGGAAGAATTTCCATTTTACTTTAAAATGGTACTGGATAAAATCAATATTGATTTTGAAAGTCACGATTATCTTCCTGAAGAGAAAGAAACATATCAAATAGGGGAAGAGATAAACGAAAAGATAAAGGAGTTTTTAATCTCCGGTATAGATAAAGGCGATTTACGCGGCAATCTGAAAATCATGCCTGCTATTTTTAATTTTTGGGGTATGTTGTCCGGACTTATTCAGTTTGCAGCAAATAAAGAAGAATATATTAAAAAAACAATGGGATTATCCAAAATTCAGTTTTTAGAGTATGGCTTTCATATGCTGTATTGTTCTATTGCAGACAAGGGGGAGTGAGATGCATCAAATGAGAATATCCAAAAGGAAAATAGTTTTATTTGTTATCCTGCTCTTTTTGAATGTCGGCTTAGTTTGGGGAATCACTTACCTTAAAAATGTTGCAGATTATAAGCAGGCCGTAAAAGAAACCACTTTTGAGAAAATAAATATATCGGATATTCCCGATGGAGTTTATATTGGTGAATATGATGTGGATTTCATATATGCCAAAGTGGAAGCCACCGTGAAAAATGGGGAAGTTTCAAATATTAATATTTTGGAACACAGGCATGAGCGGGGAGAAACTGCGGAAGCTATAATTAACAAAATTGTTGAGGAACAGAAAATTGACGTAGACACAATATCGGGCGCAACAAATTCAAGCATCGTCATAAAAAAGGCTGTTGAAAATGCCCTGAAAAAAGGAATAGACAGAGGATAATCGCTTTATGGATACAAAAATATATATGATAACGGGAGCTGCCCTTCTGGGCTTTGCTCTGCTGATGTGGATCGTTATATCGTTTGTTAGAAGAAGGCGTACATACGGAAGAGATTTTGATCTGATGGATGGCCATGAGTTTGAATATTACTGTGCTGACCTGCTTAGAAAACGGGGCTTTCAGGAGGTGGAAGTGACGAAGGGCAGCGGCGACTATGGCATTGACATTCTGGCAGAGCGGGATGGTGTCACTTATGCGATCCAGTGCAAGTGCTACGGGGATTCCGTGGGAATAAAGGCAGTACAGGAGGCTTATGCCGGAAGGGATTACTATGACTGCATGGTCGGGGCGGTGCTGACGAATCAGTACTTTACGGGACCTGCGGTGGAGGCGGCAAAGAAATTGAAAATCCTGCTCTGGGACAGAGGGTATCTGGAGAGTATGGAGGAGGAATAAAAAGACGGATCGATCAGATGGGAAAGCAAAGGAATTTGCTGTGCAGGGTGCCTTCGCATCTCAAAAGAGAGTATTTTTACGGGGCTGAACCATTTAAATATTATTTCCATTCTCGACAAAAAGTACAGTGAGCACTTTGGATTTACGGAAGAAGAAGTGCTCAGGCTGATGACTTATTATGGCGTAGAAAGCCGTTTTGCCACGATGAAAGAATGGTATGACGGGTACAGGTTTGGAGATACACAGGTTTATAATCCATGGAGTGTGATTAAATTCCTGTATGATCTACAGACAGATATCGACGCATTTCCGCGCCCCTACTGGATCAACACCAGTTCCAACGATATTATAAAGAACATGATTGTCCATGCGGACAGAGAGACAAAGGGGCAGATCGAGACGCTTTTAAAGGGCGACACGCTGGACATACGGGTGCATGAGGAGATCACATATGAGGACATGTATGAAAAGGGAGAGAGCCTGTGGAATTTTCTGTACTTCACAGGATATCTGACGAAGAGAGAGGCGTATTTCATAGAGCCTTCCATTTTCCTGCGGGTATCCATTCCCAACGTGGAGGTTAAGACCATTTATGAAAGTACGATTATGAGGTGGCTACGAAGGAGGATCGAGAAACAGGATTTTCACGATTTATATCATGCTATGGAAGAGGGAGATGCGGAGAGAATGGGGGAGATACTGAACGAACAGCTTTTTTCCACCATCAGTTTTTACGACAGTGCAGAGAATTTCTACCACGGTTTTCTGACGGGAATTATGAGTCAGAGTGAGAATTATCTGGTGAAATCCAACAGGGAATCGGGAAACGGGCGCTCTGACATTATGGTGAAAAGTCCCTCGCTGCGCGGCAGGGCGTTTATTTTGGAAGTAAAGGTTTCAAGCGCTATCGACGATCTGGAGAGGGATGCGGAGAAAGCGGTGAAACAGATTTATGACAATAAGTACATGGATGAACTGCGGACGGAAGGGTATCGGAAAATTGACTGCTGCGGAATTGCCTTTTATCGGAAAGATTGTGAAGTACGGTTCGGAAAGCAGCGGTTATCATAAACGGAGCAGATATATTGAAGGGCCTGGCGGAGGATGCCGGGCTCTTTTTGTAGGCAGAGAAGAAATTCAGAATACTAAAAACGTTTATGTTTTACGAAAAAAGTAAACATTGACAAACACAATTGGGGGGGTAGAATGATTTTGAAATTGTAAACGGAAGGAGACTGTGAAAATGAGAAAGAAAATTCTTGTGACAGCAATGATGGCGGTTATGGCGGTACAGCTTGCAGGGTGCGGAAAAGGACAGGAGGAGACGGCAGAGAAACCTGTGGGGGAATCTGAAATGACAGCTACGGAACTTCAGGATGAGGCAGAGAAACCTGTGGAGGAATCTGAAATGATACCTGCGGGTATTCAGGATGAGGAAGAGGCAGCAGTAACAGAGGAGGTGTTGCCGGAGGAAGCCGCAGAGGAAGAGGTCGGCGTGCAGTTTGTCTCATGGGAAGAGGCAGGGCTGGAAGACCATGTGATGGACTGGAAAGATGAGGATCTGGAACGAAAGATGCAGAACATTACGGGCAAAGAGGAGATTATGTTGAGCGATGTGTGGGAGTTGACGAGTCTTAGCTTGTCGGGTGGTCCTGATGGCCCAGAATGGACAATGAGTAATATCAGCGCGCTGTCGGAATTAAAGAATCTGACAGAACTGAATTTGACAAGAAATTCTGTCAGTGATATCAGCGCGCTGTCGGAACTGCCAAATCTGACAAAATTGTACTTGGATATCAATTCTATCAGTGATATCAGTGCACTGTCGGAACTAAAGAACCTGACACACCTTAGTTTGGCAGGAAATAATATTCATGATATCAGTGATCTGTCAGGATTGAAGAATCTGGAGGTTCTTAATGTAACAGCTAATGCCATCAATGATCCGTATACAGAGGAAAAACTGGAGGCGTTGGGATTTAGTGTAAATTATAATGCTATCAGTGACTTTAGCGTTGTGTTAGAACTGCCGGATTTGCAGTATATTATGTGGGAAGGTAATCCTGTTGAAGATATGTCTCCATTGGAAACGGCAAGAGAGAATGGCTTAAGATGGTAGTGTATTGCGGTTGGGAATGAAGCAGTATTAGGAGTGGATGGAATATGTACTGCCTGATTCGGGCTGGTTTTATGTGTGCCCGGTAATTTTAAACAATAACCGAATAATAACAAAGAGTGCATGGAATGTATGGTTTACAATCCATGCACTTTTAAATTTCTGCTTTTTATATTAGAAAAAAGTGTATAATATAACTTATGAGAACCTGCTTCGTATCTTCTTATAAGCTATATATCCATACAGAAAAGAGTTTTAAGAGGGAGGAGAGAAAGGCATGAGAAAAGGTAGAAATGATATTCCTTTTTTGGAAAAATTTATGTTGCCGCCAGATGATTATGAAATATTCAAATTTGGTGGAAGTTCCTTAAAGAATGAAGAACGTGGGATTCAGACAAAAAGCACAGTTGCTGTTGACTAAAAAAAAGGGACTATGTATAATGCATTATAAGAAAAATGGGAGGCAGTAAATGCTTAAAGTGGAATGGTTTATCTTGACGGAAAAGGACATAGATAAACGGAAGCAGGGAGGACGACGGAAATGAACAAGGGAAAATATTATATTACAACAGCGATCGCCTACACATCCGGCAAGCCCCACATCGGGAACAGCTATGAGATCGTGCTGGCGGACAGCATTGCCAGGTTTAAAAGAAAAGACGGATATGACGTGTTTTTCCAGACGGGAACGGATGAGCATGGCCAGAAGATCGAAATGAAGGCCGGAGAGGCGGGTGTTACGCCGAAAGCTTACGTGGACGGCGTTGCGGAGACGATCCGGGAAATCTGTGATTCTTTGAATACTTCTTATGATAAGTTTATCAGGACCACGGATGATTACCATGAAAAACAGGTTCAGAAGATATTTAAACGCCTTTATGAAAAAGGTGATATCTATAAGGGGGCTTATGAAGGGATGTACTGTACGCCCTGTGAATCCTTCTGGACGGAATCCCAGCTTGCGGACGGGAAGTGCCCGGACTGCGGCAGGGAAGTAAAGCCGGCGAAGGAAGAGGCATATTTCTTTAAGATGAGCAAATATGCGGACAGGCTGATCAAACATATCAATGACCATCCCGAGTTTATTCAGCCGGTGTCAAGAAAGAATGAGATGATGAATAATTTCCTGCTGCCCGGGCTGCAGGACCTGTGCGTGTCGAGGACTTCCTTTAAATGGGGGATACCTGTTGATTTCGATGAGAAGCATGTGGTTTATGTGTGGCTGGATGCGCTGACAAACTATATCACGGGCATTGGCTACGATGCGGAGGGGGATTCTACGGAGCAGTATAAAAAGCTGTGGCCGGCGGACCTTCATCTGATCGGGAAGGACATTATCCGTTTCCATACGATCTACTGGCCTATCTTCCTGATGGCGTTAGAGGAGGAACTGCCGAAGCAGGTGTTTGGTCATCCCTGGCTTTTGCAGGGGGACGGCAAGATGAGCAAGTCCAAAGGCAATGTAATCTATGCGGAGGATCTGGTATCTTTCTTCGGCGTGGATGCGGTGCGTTATTTTGTTTTGCATGAGATGCCTTTTGAGAACGATGGCGTGATCACCTGGGAGCTGATGATCGAACGGTTTAACTCGGACCTCGCCAACACCATGGGGAATCTTGTGAACCGTACCGTTTCCATGAGTAATAAATATTTTGGAGGTGTGGCGGTTAATAAGAATGTGACGGGGGATCAGGCGGATATCGACGCCGATTTAAAAGAGACCGCGGCGCAGGCTTACCGGAAGGTGGCGGCGAAGATGGATGATCTGCGGGTGGCGGATGCGATCAGCGAGATTTTCATCTTATTTAAAAGATGTAATAAATATATTGATGAAACTATGCCCTGGGCGCTGGCAAAGGACGAGGCGCAGAAGGATCGCTTAAGTACGGTGCTCTATAATCTGTTAAACGGTATTCTGGTGGGCGCAAGTCTGCTTGAGCCGTTTATGCCGGAAACCGCCGGAAAGATAGCGGAGCAGATCAATGCGCCGCTCGTTGGGTTTGATAGGCTGGAACAGGGGGATGCGGATCAGATCGGTGTGCTCTATCCTTCCGGAAACCAGGTAGTGGAGAAACCGGAAATTTTGTTCGCAAGGCTGAAGCCGGAGGAAGTGATGGAGAAGGTGGAGGAGATGCTTGCGGAACGCAGGGCTGAGGCAGGAGAAGCAGAAGCTCCCGGGCAGGAATCCGGGGAAAAGCCTGCGGAGGATGCAGGTAAGAAGGAGGAAGGACAGGATCAGGGGCAATCCGGTTCCGACTGCATGGATATCGAAGCAAAACCGGAAATCAGTTATGATGATTTTGCGAAGTGTCAGTTCCAGGTGGGCGAGATCATCGACTGCAAGGAGGTTCCGAAGTCTAAAAAACTGCTTTGTTCTCAGGTAAAGATCGGCTCTCAGGTGCGGCAGATCCTTTCGGGCATCAAACAATACTATTCGCCGGAGGAGATGGTCGGAAAGAAGGTTATGGTGCTTGTGAACCTGGCGCCGAGAAAGATGGCGGGGCTTGAATCGGAAGGAATGCTCCTGTGCGCAGAGGATGCGGACGGAAATCTGGCACTGATGACGCCGGAGAAGGCAATGCCTGCGGGTGCGGAGATCTGTTGATAAATGCCGGCGGCAGTTCGGATGAAACCGGTCTGCTGTCGGTATATACAAATAAAGGACGGACAGGGGAAGGACTTAGATGGTGCAGGAAGGCAATATACGGATTCGGCAGGCGAATATTTATGACTGGGATGAGGCGATAACGCTTGCCTGGAAGACATTTCTGAAGTTTGAGGCGAAAGATTACGGGCAGGAAGGGGTGGACAGCTTTCGGGATTTTCTGACGGATTCCATGCTGCGCCGTATGTTTTTGATGGGTGAATACCCGATGTTTATTGCCCTTGACGGCGAGAAGCAGGCGGGGATGATATCTCTGCGGAACAAAAGGCATATATCTCTGCTGTTTGTAGAGGAAGGGCACCATCATCAGGGAATCGGGAGAGAGCTTATTGCAAATATGGAAAAATATATCCGGAAGGAATATCTGGAGAAGAAGATTACGGTTAATGCCGCACCTTATGCGGTTGGTTTTTATCGTCAGATCGGATTTGAGGATGTGGCGCCGCAGCTTTCCAAGGACGGGATTATCTATACGCCGATGGAGAAGAGACTTTACTGAAAACAGGAAAAATCTGTTTTGTGAAATGTGCACAGAAAATGAAAGATTATTTATGCAACCTGCCGGACGGGATGTTTTTGAGCGAGATTCATGAACAAGTTGACTAAGATAAACGAAAAAGTTTATGAAATAGTGGCATGGTAAAAAGAGGGCGGTTTCGGTATACTACATAGCAGAACAGAGAAATGCTGTTAGCAATTCAGTCAAATATCAGGAGGAAAAGAAAAAATGTCAAGCTTATCATTAAAGAATATCTGCAAAAAATATCCCAATGGCTTTGAAGCGGTAAAAGACTTCAACCTGGAGATCGAAGATAAAGAGTTTATCATCTTCGTAGGCCCTTCCGGCTGTGGTAAATCTACCACACTGCGTATGGTAGCCGGTCTGGAAGACATCTCTTCCGGAGAACTGTATATCGACGGCAAGCTGGTAAACGATGTGGAGCCGAAGGACAGAGATATTGCGATGGTATTCCAGAACTACGCTCTGTATCCTCATATGACAGTATATGATAACATGGCTTTCGGTCTGAAACTGAGAAAAGTACCGAAAGATGAAATTGATAAAAAGGTTCGTGAAGCAGCAGAAATCCTGGATCTGTCCGCACTTCTTGACCGTAAGCCGAAAGCTCTTTCCGGTGGTCAGAGACAGCGTGTGGCTATGGGACGTGCTATCGTTCGTAAACCGAAAGTA
>JAAWOG010000105.1 GCA_022799355.1 Lachnospiraceae bacterium
TCAAGTCGCCTTCGGCGAGGGGCAGATTCTTTTGGCTCAATTTACATGTTTTCACGGACTTTGCAGTAAATGCAAAGTCCTGGGCTGAACTGTTACTATGAAATTCCCATTTTCATTAAATTTTCAGAAAGAGTATTCTCAACATATCATGTGACTATGGAATCATAACATAAAACGCTGGAATTTTCTACACTTCCCCTGTTATTGTTCAGACTTTGGCCAGCCGCCTTCCCCTCTTTTTCAAAACGCCGGTTTCCCAGAATAAGGATGACAAATACTGTTTTTTATGGTAGACTAAAACTCGCAGGCAGGCGCGATCTGTCTGCAGAATTTTTGATGCAAAGAAAAATTTTGCGGCAGGATTGCAGGCGGTAAAGAGACGTCTGGCAGTAAGATCCTGAGAATTTCAAAAGTGAGGCAGTATATGGCAGCATCCGGCAACACAAGAAAAAAACAGGGGAGCCGTTCCGGTTCTTCTAATAATAGAAACAGCAGAAGCAGACAGACAACAAATAAAAAAAGAAGCGCGCAGGAGGATATGTTTGGCGGCAAACTGTTACAGGAAGTGTCGCTGATCGGAGTTTTTGCGCTCTGCGTTTTTTTGTTTTTGTGTAATTTCGGCATTATGGGGAGTTTCGGCGATATCCTGAAAAATGTGCAGTTCGGGCTTTTGGGACTGCCCGCCTATATTGCGCCGATCCTTATTTTTGTTGCGGTGGTCTTTTACATGGGCAATCAGGGCTCTCCTGCGGCGATACGGAAACTGGTCGCAGGTACTTTGCTGTATATTCTTTTGTCCATGCTCTGTGAACTGTTTGCGGGACGGCTTTCCGAGATGGAGGGTTACAGTCTTATTACATTATATAAAGACGCGGCGGAGCATCACAATGGGGGCGGTGTGCTCTCGGGCTCCCTTGCCTATCTGTCCTTTCATTATCTGGCAATGCTCGGGACGGTATTGCTGATTATTGTGCTGGCGCTGATCTGTATTGTATTGCTGACCGAGCGTTCCGTGATCGGCGGAGCCAAAAAGAGCAGTAAATATCTGGCGGAAAGGGTGCGCACAAAAGAAGCGCGCTATGAGGAGAGATACGAGGAGGACGCGGAAGAAGCGGAGGCGGAGAGAGAGAGGCGTGAGCGGCTCCGGGAAGAAAAAAGGCAGCGTATGGAACAGCGCCGGCTTGAGCTCGAAGAGCGGAGCCTGAAAAAGCGGGAGGAGCAGGAGGAGAGAGACGAGAGAAGGCGCAGGGAACAGGAAGAGAGATACGAGAGAAGACGCAGGGAACAGGAAGAGAGAAGCCGGAGAAAACGGGAGGAACAGGAGGAGCGCGCCAGAAAAAAACAGAGCCAGCAGGAAGAAAGAGAGCGGGAGAAGCGGCTTTTGCAGGAGGAAAAGGAAGATGAAAAGATCCTGCGCATGAATAAGAAGAGCCGCGGTGTAATGATCGATACGACACTTACGGCAAAAGAAGAACCGGTAGAGTTCCGGAACGACATGCATGAAATCAGGATTCAGGATGTGGCGGTGGAGGAGCCTGTCTTTGTAGAGCCTCCGAAGTACCGCCCGATGATCTATCGGCGGGAGGCGGAAAATGATGAGGTGCAGGAGATCTCTTATGAGGATTTTGCGGATTCGGCGGTGGATGGGTATGAGGAAAGTACCGACAGCTATCCGGGTATGCACGGTATCCGTGCCGATATGGATGGCCAGTATAACGATAATACCCTGCCGGATAGCATAAGTGTCAGTGGCGCAGCCGCGGATACGGTATATGATAATACATACCATAGTGATCAATATGAAAAGAATACCGACATGGCTGATGCGTATGACAGCGATACCCATGCGGATCACGGTTATGAGGGTGATTTATCCGGTAACGGAATACGGATCAATGATAAATATGATGATTATGACAACGAAGATCATGGGTATCAAAATGACGTGGACGACGGCAGTGTTTCCGTAAATAATGCGGCGTATGAGGAGGGTGCCGATACTTCAGCACCAAAGCCGGCAGAACCGTCCAATTACTTTGAGGAGAAACGGTTAAGCACAATGCCGGAGCCGATCACGGAGTCTTCTCCGGGCAGGTCGCCTCTGACGCCGGAGCAGGCAAAATCCGGGGCGGAGGAGGAGGCACTGAATAAAAATGCCGCCGGGAATGTGAATATCAGGCTGAGCGAGAAGGGATTGCCGAAAAAACCTGCTGCGCCTGCAAAAAAATATGTATTTCCGCCTGTTACCCTGCTGCATAAGGGGAAGAATACGGGTAAGGGGGATAATAACAAGGAGTTGAAGGATACGGCGCTGCATCTGCAGCAGACGCTGCAGACTTTCGGTGTCAAAGTGACCGTGACAGAGATCAGCCAGGGACCGACCGTGACAAGGTTTGAGATGCAGCCGGAACAGGGCGTGAAGGTCAGCAAGATCGTTGGACTTGCGGATGATATTAAGCTGAATCTGGCGGCTACGGACATCCGTATCGAGGCGCCGATACCGGGGAAGGCGGCGGTGGGGATCGAAGTGCCGAACAAAGAAAACTCCACGGTGGCGTTCAGGGATCTGATCGAATCAGATGAGTATCAGACCTTCCAATCCCGGCTGGCTTTTGCGGTGGGAAAGGATATCGGCGGTAAGGTGGTTGTGACGGACATCGCGAAAATGCCTCATGTGCTGATCGCAGGCGCCACGGGTTCCGGTAAGTCGGTCTGTATCAATACGATCATTATGAGCATTTTATATAAGGCCCATCCGGAGGATGTGAAACTGATCATGATTGATCCGAAGGTGGTGGAGCTCAGCGTCTATAACGGTATCCCGCATCTTCTGCTGCCCGTTGTGACAGATCCGAAGAAGGCGGCGGCCGCGCTGCACTGGGGTGTTGCGGAGATGACGGACAGGTACAACAAGTTTGCGGAACAGGGCGTGCGTGACTTAAAAGGATATAATCAGAGAGTGGAACAGATGCTGAAGAAGGGGGCTGCTGATGCGCCTGCCAAGATGCCGCAGATCGTGATCATCGTGGACGAGTTGGCGGACCTGATGATGGTGGCGCCGGGGGAGGTGGAGGAATCCATCTGCCGTCTGGCACAGCTTGCAAGGGCGGCGGGAATCCATCTTGTGATCGCGACACAGCGTCCTTCCGTGGATGTTATCACGGGACTGATCAAGGCAAATATGCCCAGCAGAATTGCTTTCGCGGTTTCCAGCGGCGTGGATTCCAGAACGATCCTGGATATGGTGGGAGCGGAAAAGCTTCTGGGCAAAGGCGATATGCTGTTCTATCCCCAGGGGTATCCGAAGCCGGCAAGGGTACAGGGCGCCTTTATTTCCGATGACGAAGTGGAAGACGTGGTAAACTTTTTAAAGGATCAGAATATCATTACACAGTACAGCCCCGATATCGAACAGCAGATGAAGGCGGTGTCGGCGGCGCCCGGGGGTGCCCAGGGGGCGGATACATCCTCTGCCTTTGACGAATATTTTGTGGAGGCGGGTAAATTTGTCATTGATAAAGACAAAGCTTCCATCGGTATGCTGCAGAGAGTGTTTAAGATCGGCTTTAACCGGGCGGCGCGTATCATGGATCAGCTCTGCGAAGCCGGCGTAGTCGGCGAGGAGGAAGGCACAAAGCCGAGGAAGGTGCTGATGAGCCCGGAACAGTTTGAGTGTTTTGTGGAGGAGTCGGTTTAATCAGGGAAAGGAGATCAGGATGAAAACAGATATTGAGATTGCACAGGAGGCGATGTTGGAACCCATCGTGAAGGTGGCGGAAAAAAGCGGGATTCCCGCCGACGAGCTGGAATTATACGGAAAGTATAAGGCGAAGCTGTCGGAAGAATATATTTCCTCCCTGAAGGATAAGAAGGATGGGAAACTGATCCTTGTCACGGCGATCAATCCCACACCGGCGGGGGAGGGGAAAACCACCACCACGGTCGGCTTGGGAGAAGCCTTCGGCAGACTGGGAAAAAATGCGGTTATCGCGTTAAGGGAGCCTTCCCTTGGGCCCTGTTTCGGCATCAAGGGCGGTGCGGCGGGAGGCGGTTATGCCCAGGTTGTGCCGATGGAGGATCTGAACCTGCATTTTACCGGTGATTTTCATGCCATTACTTCTGCCAATAATCTGCTTTCGGCTTTGCTCGATAACCATATCCAGCAGGGAAACGCCCTGCGGATCGATACAAGAAATATTGTCTGGAAGCGATGCCTTGATATGAATGACCGGGTGCTCAGAAATGTGGTAGTGGGGCTCGGCAGCAAGGCGGACGGTTTTGTGCGGGAAGACCATTTTGTGATCACGGTTGCGTCCGAGATTATGGCGGTGCTTTGTTTAGCGGAGGATATGGAGGATTTGAAGGAACGGCTTGGAAGGATCGTTGTCGCCTATGATTTGGACGGTAAGCCGGTGACGGCTTCGGATTTAGAGGCGGTTGGCTCCATGGCGGCGCTTTTGAAAGATGCGCTGAAACCGAATCTGATCCAGACGCTGGAACACACGCCTGCGCTTGTACACGGCGGGCCTTTTGCCAATATCGCCCATGGCTGTAATTCCGTGCGTGCCACAAGGACCGCTCTGAAAATGGCGGATTACTGTATTACGGAGGCAGGTTTCGGCGCCGATCTGGGGGCGGAGAAGTTTTTTGATATCAAATGCCGGGCGGCGGATCTTAAGCCGGATGCGGTGGTGCTGGTGGCAACGGTGCGGGCACTGAAATATAACGGAGGCGTAAAGAAAGAAGAGTTGGGCGCGGAGAATCTTGAAGCGCTCAGAGCAGGCATCGTCAATCTGGAAAAGCATATGGAAAATCTGAAAAAGTACGGTGTGCCGGTGGTGGTGACTTTGAATACTTTCCTGACGGATACGGAGGCGGAATTATCCTATGTGAAGGCTTTCTGCGAGGAAAGGGGTTGTGAGTTTGCTTTTTCCGAAGTCTGGGAAAAAGGCGGCGAGGGCGGTATCGCGCTGGCGGAGAAGGTGCTTGCCGCACTGGAGAAAGAGAGCAGTTTCCGTGTGTTGTATGAGGACAGCCTGTCTCTGAAAGAAAAGATAGAGGCGGTGGCGAAGGAAATATATGGAGCAGACGGCGTTTCTTATGCGGCGGCAGCGTCAAAACAGATTGCTCAGCTTGAGAAGCTGGGCTTTGGAAATCTGCCGGTCTGCATGGCAAAGACACAGTATTCCCTTTCGGACGACGCCTCTCTTTTAGGCCGGCCGGAGCATTTTACGGTAAATGTCAGAGAGGTATATGTGTCTGCGGGCGCCGGTTTTGCAGTGGTGCTCACAGGGGCGGTGATGACCATGCCGGGATTGCCCAAAAGCCCTGCGGCATTTCGTATCGATGTAAATAAGGACGGTGTGATCACAGGATTGTTCTGAGGAGATGCCGCTTATAAAAATTGAAACCGCGGATTTGTGTCTGCGCGCTGCCTGACACAAACTCGTTATGCGGAAAAAGCAGCGCGGGAAAGAGGAGAAATATGGGTTATCAAAGGATCGACGGCAAGGCAATTTCCGGTCAGATCAAGGAGGAGTGCCGTATTAAGGCGGAGCGTTACAGGGAGCAGGGGATCGAGATCACGCTGGCGGTGGTGCAGGTAGGGAACGATCCGGCATCCGGCGTCTATGTCAGGAATAAAAAGCGTGCCTGTGAAGAGTGTGGTATAAAATCTTTATCTTTTGAACTTCCGGAGGAGACCGGCGAGGCAGAATTGCTTTCCCTGATAGAGAAATTAAACAAAGATAAGACAGTAAACGGTATTCTGGTACAGCTGCCCCTGCCGGCGCATATTGATGAAGATAAGGTGATCCGGACGATCGATATGAAAAAGGACGTGGACGGTTTCCATCCCATGAGCGCAGGGGCGCTCTGTACCGGGCAGAGGGGTTTTGTCTCCTGTACGCCCGCAGGTATCATCGAACTGCTGAAGCGCAGCAATATTGAGATTGCCGGGAAGGAATGCGTTGTGATCGGCAGGAGCAATATCGTGGGCAAACCGGCGGCGCTTCTGCTTCTTGCGGAAAACGGGACGGTGACCGTGTGCCATTCTAAGACGAAAAATCTGAAAGAGGTGACAAGCCGGGCGGATATCGTTGTGGCGGCAGTCGGAAAGCCGAAGTTTATCACCGCGGACTATATCAAAGAAGGAGCGGTGGTCATTGATGTGGGCATTCACAGAAACGAGGACGGAAAGCTCTGCGGCGATGTGGATTTCGAGAACGTGGCTCCAAAGTGCGGCGCGATCACTCCTGTTCCCGGCGGCGTAGGCCCCATGACCATCGCAATGCTGATGAGCAACTGTATCGCATCAGTAGACTTATCCGAAAGTTTGTGATATAATAGCCGCTAAAGAAAAACATACACAAAACAACGAAAGGGGAGAGAGTTTCATGATATGCCCGGAGTGTGGCAGGGAAATTCCGGAAGGTCACCTTTATTGTGACTTCTGCGGTCAGGAAGTACAGATCGTACCGGATTTTGAACCTGAGGTGGAAAACAGCATAACGGAATCTCTCTCCGGCGTAGCGGAAACACTCACAGAGACAAATACCGAAGAGGCGGAAGGCGGCCATGAAAAACAGAAAAACCTGTTTGTGCTGAGCCTGGGCTGTCTTTTTGTGTTGGCACTGATCATTCTTGTAGCTTATTTTTCGATCACGGCATATTTCAGGTCTTCCGATTACCAGATCAAAACGGCAATATCCGAGATAGAAGAGGGGGATTATGAGGCGGCCCTTCTTAGTCTGGAGAACGCTTTAGAGGGCGGCGGGGATTTTGAAAATATCAAAATGGAAATAGCGGCCTGTTACCGGGAGTTGGGGGATGAGCAGGCATATATGGAAAGTCTCTATGAGCTTGTGGGTTATGAGCAGGTATCCAGGGAGACGATGGAGCAGGGATATGGCCTGATCATCGCTCACTACGAAGAAAAAGAGCAGTATGAACAGATCAATACGCTCCTGCAGAACTGCCCGGAAATCTCCATTCAGGAAAAGTATGCAAAGTATATGGCGAATATGCCGGAATTTAATTATGTGGGCGGCGCCTACAATGAAGTGATCCCGCTGAAGATCCTCGGCAATACAAACGGTCATATTTATTATACGATGGACGGGAGCAATCCGGACCGGTATTCTCAGGAATATATTTCACCGATCTTTCTGGAATCCGGCGAGTATGAGATAACGGCGGTGTTTATCAATGAGTACGGCATCAAGAGCCCTTATGCCAAAGCGGTCTATCAGGTGGATGTCTCGGCGCCCTTTGCGCCGGAGGTGGATGCCTACAGCGGGGATTTTTATACGCCTCAGATGCTTCACGTGGAGGCCCAGGAGGGGTGCCAGATCTATTATACTACGGACGGCAGCGAACCGGACGGCTTGAGCGATATGTATAACGGCTTTCTGCCCATGCCCCTTGGGGACAGTTCCTTTAAGTTTGTGGCAATAGATGAGAACAGTGTATCCAGTGAGATCACGGTGCGCAATTACCATCTGGAACTGATCTCGGATTACACGAAGGAAGATGCCCAGAGCGTTGTCCTGCACTATATGCTGGAAGCAGGGCGTATCATCGATCTGTACGGCACGATTTCGCCGGAAGATCCGAGAAGGATGACTTATGTGTTTGCCTGCTGCGTAAATATCGAGGAGGAAGGGGATTTTTATATCTTTTCCGAATACATACAAAACCCCGACGGAACCCGTGAGAAGACGGGCAGTTACTATGCGGTCGGTATTTACAACCTGCCCTTATACGGCACCCATTTTGATATGCGCACCAGCAATTTTGCGCTGAGTACGGAACTTTTGCGGCAGGGGATATGAGGTATATAAAAGCTTAAGACAGCGGTGCGGTATTGCATCGCCGCCTGAAACAACATGACAACATGCGGAAAGCCGCGGTATGACAGGATAAAAAGCGCAATGTTCGCTTTCATCATAAAGAACGAAAAGAAAAGTGCAGTAAATGCGCGGAAATGAGGGATATTATGTTTGAAATTTTTGAAAAGGAGCAGCTGAATGACACGATCTTTAAGATGGTCGTGGGTGCAAAGCGGGTTGCAAAAAATTGTCTGCCCGGGCAGTTTGTGATCGTCCGCATGGATGATGAAGGGGAGAGGATTCCGCTGACGATCTGTGATTATGACAGGGAGAAGGGCACGGTGACCATCGTTTTCCAGATAGTCGGTGCGGAGACAAAAAGAATGGCGGCGCTTAACAGGGGCGATCATTTCCGGGATTTTGTAGGCCCTCTGGGACGTCCTTCCGAACTCTGCGAGGAGGATATCGAGTCATTAAAACAAAAGAAGATCCTGTTTGTGGCAGGCGGCGTCGGTACCGCTCCGGTATATCCCCAGGTAAAATGGTTACAGGAGCAGGGCGTTGCGGCGGATGTGATTGTGGGCGCCAAAACGAAGGATATCCTGATTATGGAGGAAGAGATGAAGGCGGTTGCCGGAACGCTCTATATTACCACAGATGATGGCTCCTATGGCAGGTCCGGCATGGTGACAAAAGTCATTCAGGATTTGGTGGAAGAGGGAAAACAATATGATGTCTGCATTGCCATCGGTCCGATGATTATGATGAAGTTCGTGTGCAAGCTGACAAAAGAGTTAAACCTGCCGACGGTGGTTTCCTTAAATCCGATCATGGTGGACGGAACGGGTATGTGCGGCGCCTGTCGTGTACTGGTAGGCGGTGAAGTGAAGTTTGCCTGCGTGGACGGGCCGGAGTTTGACGGCCATCTGGTGGACTTTGATAATGCAATGAAGCGTCAGCAGCAATATAAGACCGAAGAGGGAAGAGCGATGCTGCGGCTTGAGGAGGGAGATACCCATCACGGCGGCTGTGGAAACTGCGGCTGAGCCGGGAGGCGCGATATCAAAAACGCGGCTACGGATTCTGCCGTGCGGTGATAGATCCGAACCGAAGCACAAATGTTTTTCATAGAAAGGTAAGGTTTATAATAGATGGACGTATTGAAGAAAGTACCTGTGCGGGAACAGGATGCAAAGGAAAGAGCAAGAAACTTTGAAGAAGTATGTCTGGGCTATAATATGGAAGAGGCGATGGAAGAGGCTTCCAGGTGTATCAACTGTAAAAATGCCCAGTGTGTCAAGGGATGTCCGGTGGCAATCGATATCCCCGGTTTTATTGAGAAGGTAAAGGGCGGTGATATCGAGGCGGCTTATCAGGTGATCAGCCGCTCCTCGACGCTTCCTGCGGTCTGCGGGCGTGTCTGCCCTCAGGAGAGCCAGTGCGAAGGAAAATGTCAGTTTTCTTGCCATATTTT
>JAAWOG010000020.1 GCA_022799355.1 Lachnospiraceae bacterium
AGCAGGAAGTAGGTGAAGTCCATGCGTATGCCCAGGCCGTAGGAAGCGGCAATCTGCTTGTAGAATTTGTTGAACTTGAACATGCCGCCGGGCTGGTTGCGGCGTCAAAGTCACCGGAAAGGAAGCGCTCTTCCATCAGATTTTTCAGCGTGTAGCGCAAAATACGGCGCAGCTTATCGATATCCGCATCGGCAGGGAGTAAAGAGGGTTCCGTCTGGGCGTCAAAAGATTCATAGAGAGCGGTGAGCTCCAGCTTTTTTTCTTTAATGGCAGCGGAAGCGTCCGGCGAAGTTTCCACACTGCATTTTTCCAGAAAGAGCTGCATACAGGGGTAGTTTTTCAATACCTGCAGCTTTCCGGCTTCGATCTGTTTTTGCAGCGTAAAATAATTCGTTTCATCCGCGTGTACGGCAGCTTTTAATTCCATGGACATAAAACGGACACTGTAATCATATATAAAGCCGTAGAGCCCTAGCTTGGAACCAAAGTAGTGAAAGAGCAGTCCCTTGCTGATGCCGGCTTCCTTTACGATATCGTCGGTGCTGGCAAAGGGATAGCCGCGCATACCGAATACTTTCAGCGCGGCGTTGATCATGCGGTCCTGTTTTTCTTTTTTCAGGTCAAAAAATTTTTCATTCATTGGTATTTCCATTCCTTCGGGTGTAAAATTGCGGACAACAGGAAAAAATAGGAAGTATATTTTCTGTTGTTGACTTTAGCGGTCAGTTCTTTTACTATAGCACATTTTTTTACTGCAATCAAGAAATATTGCAGCAGCTTAACCCTGTGAAATTTCACCCTGTGAAATAAATGAATCTTCCTCTTTTCATTTTCGGGGATTCGTATTAAGATACTAGTAAGAGGCAACAAGAAAACCATATGAATAAAGGAGAGAGAAATGGCTAAAAAATTCGGAAAATTTTTAATGGTTACGGCAGCGATGGGAGCAGTGGCGGCAGGTGCTTATTATTATCTGCAGGAAAAAGGAAAGACTGTAAAACAGGTGCTGGATGAGGATGATGATTTTGATGATTTCAGCGAAGACCTGGATGAGGAGATGGAAGAGAGAGGCTATGTGACGCTGACACCGGAGAAGGTATCGGAGACTGTGAAGAAGGCGGCGGAAGAAGCAAAGGATTTCGCCCAGTTCGCGGCGGGAGAGGCGAAGGAATTTGCCCATGGCGTGATCCAGGGGGCGAAAGAGACTATCGCGGCAAGAAAAGAGAGCGCAAGGGCAGCGGCGGAGGAAGCAGCGGAAGCCGTACAGGATACCGTGGAGGTAGCGGAAGAAGCAGTGGAAGAGACTGCGGAGAAAACGGAAGATTTTTTCGAGGATGCTACGGAGAAGGTGAAGGAAGAGGTAAAAGAGGCTGCTGAAGCAAAGGAGCCCAAGGTGGAAACTTTTATTGATGATGAGGATGAAGCATAAAATATAACGCCTGTTATCATAAAGGGGAAATGCATGTTGTCATTTATTTTTGGCGGTTCGGGCGCGGGAAAGAGCAGCATACTGCAGGAGCGGATCATTCAGGAGTCCCTGAAACATCCTGAGAAGAGGTATCTGTTTCTCGTGCCCGATCAGTTCACAATGGAAACACAGAGGTCTTTAGTGGAAAAACATCCCTGCCACGGCATTATGAACATAGATGTTTTAAGCTTTGGCAGGCTGTCATACAGAGTCTTTGAAGAAACCGGCGGAGTATCTCAGCCGGTTTTAGACGATACGGGGAAAAATCTGATCCTGCGGATTGTGGCGGACCGGTTGAAACCGGAGCTTAAGGTGCTGGGCGGCTATCTGAAAAAGCAGGGATATATCCATGAGATCAAGTCCGCTATCTCGGAATTCATGCAGTACGGGATCGGGCTTGCGGAACTGGAGAAGATCATAGCCTTTTCCGAAAAGCGGGGAGCGCTGGCGGGAAAGCTGAAAGACCTTCTGTTGTTGTATCGGGGATTTGAGGAGTATATCAGGGACCACTATCTGACAAAAGAGGAATCATTACAGGTGTTATCTTACAGAATAGCCTCCTCCTCCCTGCTGCGGGGGAGTGTTCTTGCCTTTGACGGCTTTACCGGTTTTACGCCCATTCAGCTTCAGGTGATCAGGGAGTTGATGAGTGTGGCGGAGGAGGTCTGCTTTACGCTGCTTTTTGACGGAAATCAGGAACCCCGTCAGGAAATCGGAGAACAGAATCTGTTTGCCCTTTCGGCAAAGACTTTCAGGGCGCTGGAGAAGTGTGCGGAGGAAGCGGGAACGGACAGGGGAGAGGATCTGTATTTAAAGGAGGTGCCGGTAAAGCGCCTTAACAACGTACCGGCACTGGCGCATCTGGAACAAAATCTGTTCCGGTATCCGCAGAAGGGCTTTTCGGGAGAGCCAACGGGGATTCATCTCGCCTTTTTGCCGGGGATGCGGGAGGAGGCGCGCTACGCGGCGAGGATGGTCCGGCGGCTGATTCGGGAGGAAGGGTATTATTTCAGGGATATCGGAGTAGTCTGCGGCAATCTGGAAAATTATGAATCTGTGATCAGCAGCGAGTTTTCCAAGCTGGGAATTCCTTTTTTTATCGACCAGAACAGGGGGATTTTGTTAAATCCGTTTGTGGAGTTCATACGAAGCGCGCTGCGGCTCTACAGCCAGGATTTTTCCGTGGATGCGGTGAATCACTATATCAGGACCGGGCTGACGGGGCTTTCTTTGGAGGCGGCGGATGAGTTGGACAACTATATCAGGGAGATGGGCATTCACGGTTACGGAAGGTGGAACAGGCTTTTTACAAGGCTGCCTGTCGGAGTAGATCAAAAGAGCGCCACGGAGGAAGAAGGGGAGGGGGCGGATTTTCTTGCCCGTATAAATGAAGCGAGGCAGGAGATTGTGCGCAGTGCCGCATTTTTAAAAGAGATGGGAAAAACCGCTTCCGAAAAAGTACGGGCGCTCTACGATTTTATTGAGGAGAGCCGGATTCAGGAGAAACTTGCCGCCTTTGAAAAAGAATTTGAGGAAAAAGGGGAGATGGTGCGGGCGAGGGAGTACCATCAGATCTATCCCTTTATTATCGATCTGCTTTCGGAGATCGTGGAATTATCCGGGGGGGAAGAAATGACGGATCAGGAGTTCGCGGAACTTCTGGACGCCGGATTTTCGGAGATGCAGGTGGGTACGATTCCCCAGAATGTGGACCATGTGACGATAGGAGACATGCAGCGGAGCAGGCTGAAAGAAATACGGGTGTTATTATTTCTTGGCATCAACGACGGCAATATTCCGGGCAATGTGGGAAGCGGCGGCATTCTCTCCGATATTGACAGGGAATTTTTACAGGAGTCGGAGTTTGAACTGGCGCCCTCACCGCGGCAGAAGATGTATACTCAGAGGTTATATCTGTATATGAATATGACAAAGCCCTCCGAAAAGTTGTATATGACATGGGCGGGCTGTGATCAGGACGGAAAGACGCTGCGTCCGGCTTATCTGGTGGAGACGGTGAAAAAACTGTATCCTGATTTGGTTGTGGAGACGCCGGAGGAAGAGACTATATTTGAGCGGCTGGAGACCTGGCAGGACAGCTATGATTATGTGGCGGACGCTCTGCGGGAGGCGGTTTCGGGGACTCTGTACGGGGAGCGGGAAGAGAAGCTTGTGCAGATGCTGAAGGTGATGCAGGAGAGGGAGGAGACGGCGGAAGAAGCCGGGAGGCTGATGGGGAGCGCTTTTGCCGGATATGAGGAGGAGCGGCTTCCGAAGCAGCTTGCGCTGGCGCTCTGCGGGAGCAATCTGGTGGGAAGCATTACAAGGCTGGAGACTTTTGCTGCCTGTGCCTATGAGCATTTTCTGAAATATGAACTCCTTCTGGAGGAGCGGAAGGAATTTGGCTTTGCGGCGGTGGATATGGGGAATATTTTCCACAGCGTGTTAGCGGAATTTTCGGAAAAACTCCCGGATAGGGGTTATAGCTGGCTGGATTTTCCGAAGGAGGAGGGTGAGAAGCTTCTGCAGGAGATTCTGGAGGCAAAGACGGCGGCATACGGGAATGCGGTGCTTTATGAGACGGCGAGAAGCAGATATGCGCTTAAACGGATCGGGCGGATTATGAGGCGGGCCGTCTTTACATTGCAGTATCAATTGCAGCAGGGACAGTTTACCCCGAAAAAGTTCGAGATGTCCTTTTCCTCCCTGCAGGATTTAGAGGCGGTCAATGTGGCTCTGACACAGGAGGAGAAACTCAGGCTGGTAGGGCGGATTGACAGGCTGGACACCTGTGAGGAAGATAACAAGTGTTATGTAAAAGTGATAGACTATAAATCAGGAAAAAACAGTTTTGATATCGTTGCGCTGTATCACGGGCTGCAGCTTCAGCTTGTGACTTATCTGAACGCGGCGATGGAATATGAGAAAAAGTCTGATCCCGGGAAGGAGATTGTACCAGCCGGTATTTTGTATTATCATATCGACGATCCGGTTCTGGAAATCCGGGAGGAAAAGACGCCGGAGGAGATCAATGCGGAACTGCGGAAGGTGCTGCGTCTTACGGGGATCGTAAATGACGATGCGGAGATTATCGAGAAGATCGATGCCTCGCCGGGGACGGCAAAGGAGGTACTGCCGCTGAGCAGAAAAAAGGACGGGAGTTTTGCGGAAAGTTCCCTGCTGATGAGTCGGGAGAACATAGAATTGATTTCGGATTTTGCAGCGAAAAAACTGAAGGAGTTAGGCGGCAGCATTTTAAGCGGCGAGATCGGAATGCATCCCTACAGCCGTAAAGACAGGGAAGCCTGCACTTATTGTCCCTATGGCAAAGTTTGCGGGTTTGATAAAAAGCTGCCGGGATGCAGGAAGCGCACTCTGCCGGAGGAAGGGCGGGAGGAGATTTTTGAGAAAATGCGGGATGAAATGTAGAATCGTTACCGGAGGTGCGCATAATTTTGGGTGGTGCGGAAGAACGGAACGGATACGGTTTTGATAGGACTGTTTACAGGAAGAGACAGGAGAGGGTATGAAGAGACAGTTTACGGAAAGCCAGCAGCAGGCGATCGAGCTGCGGGATAAGAATATTCTGGTGTCGGCAGCGGCGGGAAGCGGGAAGACGGCGGTGCTGGTGGAACGTATTATTCGGATGATCAGCGAAGGGGATCGTCCGGCAGACATTGACCGTCTTCTGGTTGTGACATTTACCGGAGCGGCGGCAGGTGAGATGCGGGAGAGGATCACTGCCGCCATTTCGGAAAAGCTGGCGTCGGAGCCGGAAAACGAGCATTTGCAGCGGCAGTCCGCGCTGATCCACAATGCCCAGATCACAACCATCCACAGTTTTTGCCTTTTTGTGATACGGAATCATTTTCAGGAGATCGGGCTTGATCCGGCGTTCCGGGTGGCGGATGAGGGGGAAGTCGGGCTGCTGATGCAGGATGTGCTGGAGGATGTGCTGGAAGAGGCATTTGGAGAATTGGAGAGGGCAAAAGAGGAGGAGAAGGAAGCATTTCCGTTTCAACTGCTGGTGGAAGCCTACGGCACCGGGAAGAAGGAGACCGTACTGGAAGAGAGCATTTTGTCCCTGTATCGTTTTGCCATGAGTTATCCCTGGCCGGAAGAGTGGCTCAGAGAACATGGGGAGGATTATGAATTTTCCACGGCGGAGGAGATGGAGCGGGCTCCTTTTATGAAATATCTGATGGAGTATACCGGAAATATGCTGCCGGAGTTGGCACAGCAGTTAAAGGACTGTATCAGGATCTGTGAAGAACCGGATGGTCCGTATATGTACGGGGAAAATCTGGAAAAGAGTTTTGAGGCGCTGGAGAGGGCGGCACAGGCGGAGGGTTTTTCGGGATGTCGAAAAGCGCTGGATGGAGTGACATTTGACAGGCTGTCCTCAAAAAAGGATGCGTCTGTGAACCCGGAGAAGCGGGAGGCGGTAAAACAGGCGAGAAACGGTGTGAAAAAGCAGTTGGAGCAGATTCGGGAGCAGTTTTTTCTGTTGGATGGGGAAGCCGTATTTGCGCAGTGCAGGCAGGTTTCACCGCTGGTACGGGAGCTGGCGGCGATTACGCTGCGCTTTGGGGAGCGCTTTGCGGAGAAAAAGCGGGAGAAGAACATAATAGATTTTTCGGATATGGAGCATCTGGCGCTTCGCATTTTGTGCCGGCATAAGGAAGGAGAAGGAAGCACTGTTACGGAGCCAACCGCGGCCGCGCTGGAACTTCGGGAGTATTTTCAGGAGATCATGATAGATGAATACCAGGACAGCAATCTGGTGCAGGAATGTATTCTGAGCTGTATTTCAGGGGAAGATACGGGGCATTTTAATCGTTTTATGGTGGGGGATGTGAAACAGAGCATCTATAAATTCAGGCTGGCAAGGCCGGAGCTGTTTATGGAAAAGTTTTATGATTATGCCGGGGGGAGGGAGTGTTGTCAGAGAATCGATCTGCGCAGGAATTTCCGAAGCCGCATGGAAGTGATAGAAAGTGTGAATCTGATCTTTTCCCAGCTTCTTTCCCGGAATCTGGGCGGAATTGATTATGATGAGAACGCAAGGCTTCATTACGGAGCGGTGTATTATGATGAAGCGGAAGGCGCGAATAAGACGGAGCTTTTGATCATAGAAAAACCGGAAGATGAGGATAAGTCCGCGGCGGAGCAGGAGGCGGAGTGCATCGCCCTGCGTATCAAGAAGCTGATGCGGGAAATGGAGGTACTGGATCAGGAGAGCGGGCGTATGAGGCCTCTGCGGTATGGGGATATTGTTATTTTACTGCGCAGCAGCAGCGGGGTGGATGAAGCGTTTCAGGAAGTACTGGAAAAACAGGATATTCCTTGCTTTATCAGTTCGCGGACCGGATATTTTCAGACGTCGGAAGTGCAGGTTATCCTGCAGTTTCTGCGGGTGCTGGACAATCCTCTGCAGGATATTCCGCTGTTCGGCGTGCTGAAATCCTGCTTTGCCTCCTTTACGGATGTGGAGGTGGCGCAGATTGCGGCAGCGTTTCCATGCCGGCAGAAGCTGTATAAAAAGCTGGAGAAGTATGCGGAGCGTTCAGGTGGGAAAGGGGGTTTATGTTCTGAGGAATTTTCAGAAGAACTTTCCCGGAAATGCCGCAGGTTCCTTAACAGGATAGAAGAACTGCGGCGGTGCACGGTCTTTCTTTCGGTTCGTGAGCTGCTTGCAAAGATCATGGAGGAGAGCAGGTATCTGGAATATGTGACGGCTCTGCCGGGGGGAAGGCAGCGCCGCGCCAATGCCCAGATGCTGCTGCAGAAGGCGGCGGCTTTTGAGAAAACCAGCTTTAAGGGACTTTACCATTTTATCCGTTATATCGATCAGATGGAAAAATACAGCATAGATTACGGGGAGGCGGGAACACAGGATGAGCTGGCGGATGTAGTCAGGATCATGACGGTGCATAAGAGTAAGGGGCTGGAGTTTCCGGTCTGTTTTGCAGCCGGTATGGGCAGAAAGATGAACCGGAGGGATGCCTCCGGGGCGGTGCTTACCGATATGGAAATGGGGATAGCGGTGGATCTGGTAGATCCGGTGCTGCGCATAAAACAGAAAACGCTTCGGAAAGCGGTACTTTCCCGGAAGATACAACTGGACTCCCAGGCGGAGGAGCTTAGGATTCTGTATGTGGCTCTGACGAGGGCGAAGGAGAAATTGATAATAACGGGTGTTACTGATGATCCGGCGAAGCAATTGCGCGGAAAAGCGGGAATCCTGAGGCAGAAAAATATGGCACTTCCCTACTCGGTCAGGAGCGGCGCGGGGAGTTTTCTGGAATTATTAATAGCATGTGTTATGAGAAAAGAGGGGATGGAGAATATTTTTTCGCAGCTACAGATAGAGGCGGAAGCTCAAAATATTTTTTTAGAGGACAAAATTCAGTGTAAAATAATGGAAAATGCCAGTATTCATGGGGATTTGACAGGGGAAGAACAGCAGATCAGAAATGACATAAAATCCTTCAAAATAAAACTGGATTTTAGCAAAACAGATGCAAAAATGAAGGAATACTTGCAAAATAGATTTGGATATTGTTACCCGCATCGGAATCTGCAGGGACTCTATGCCAAGACTACGGTGTCGGAATTAAAGATGGCGGCGATCCGAAATCCGGCAGGAAATGGATCGGAAGAGATGCTTGACGGAGAAGAGGGCGGAGCCCATCTTTTCGAGGAGGAAACACCGGCGCCTTATTTGCCGTTATTTTTGCGGAAGCAGGAAGAGGAAGAAAAGATTACCGGCGCCGTCCGGGGAAGCGCCGTGCACCGGGTGATGGAGTTGATTGATTTTGGGGGATTGTATAAAAATATGGAGGAAAAAGAGAAGAAGCCTCCGGAGGCGCAGTTGAAAGCGGCGGAGTGGGTACCGGAAAAGGAAGATACTTCGCGAATTTTCGCATACGATATGAAACGGCTTTGTGATGATATTGATACATGGTGCGCGTCGGGACTTCTATCAGAAGAGTATAAGGCTGCTGTCAACCGAAAGAAAATCCTTTATTTTATAAATAGTCCTCTCGCTGAGAGAATGCATGACGCGGCGAAGGCGGGGCTGTTGTGGAAAGAACAGCCGTTTATGCTGGGGATCAGTGCGGACAGGCTGTCGGAAGAGTTTCCGGAGACGGAGCAGGTACTGGTACAGGGAATTATAGATGTGTTCTTTGAGGAGGACGGGGAGATCGTCCTGCTGGATTACAAAACGGATGTTATTGAATCTCCCCGGGAACTGGCGGACAGATATAGGGTGCAGCTTGACTATTACGGTGAGGCGCTTGAGAGAATGACGGGTAAGAGAGTGAAGGAGAGAATTTTGTATTCGTTTTATTTGGAAGAAGAAGTTTTGGTGTGATGTGGAAAAAGATAATATTGTTTCAGAATTTGTTGTTTTTTAATTATATTTGCTTTATAATGTTGTTAAATAAATTTGTATACACACATTGTTTCTACAGATTATGCTGTTTTATATTGTATAATTCCGTCAAAAGGGGAATTTTATGAGCAGCAGAGATGTAGATAGTTTTTACAAAAAAGATAAGGAGGTGAATATCATGCCGTCTGTTGAACTGATTGAGTGTGAAAAAGTAGCCTATATTAATGGAATGAAAGAATACTTGAAACAATTAAAAAGTATGGAACAAAGCCAGGCAAAAAAAATTTCTTTGGAGAATTTGAAAAAGAGTAAGATAATTGGTGAAAATGGGGAATTTACAGAACACTATGAATATATGCGAATGAGTGTACAGAAGAGGTAATATTGTATGTACAGTAATTTACCGAATTTAGTATTAGCATTTCATGGTTGCGATGAGGAGACATATAAGAAAGTCCTGTATGAGCATGAACCATTATTGCCAAGTGTTAATTCTTATGATTGGCTTGGAAATGGAATATATTTTTGGGAAAACAGTTTTCCCAGAGCACAGGAATGGGCGATAGCATATTGTGAGCGAAATCATAGAAAATATCCGGATAAGGAAAAGAAGAAACCTGCGGTTATCGGAGCAGTAATTGCATTAGGTCACTGTTTGAACCTGACAGATTATGGAAGTTCCGAAGTGCTGAAAAATGGATATGAGATACTGGCTTACGAGTTGTCGCTTCATGGTAAGGAATTGCCGGTTAACAGAAATGTGAAGGGAAACAGTGATCTTTTATTAAGGGAGTTAGACTGTGCAGTTATTCAGCGTATTCATCAGTATAATGAAGAATTGCATAATAAAAGTTATGATAGTGTCAGAGGTATTTTTATAGAGGGTAATCCAGTGTATCCGGAATCCGGCATTATGGAAAAATCACATGTACAATTATGTGTTGTTAATCCTAACTGTATTAAAGGATATTTTAGTCCGTTATTACCAGATCATAAATGGGATATAGTATAAGTTTGATAAGGCATATCAGATGTAAAGTCTTTTGTGCCTTATTTTTAATGTTCACTTAATGGTGTGATTGTTTGTCAGGGCTTGATAAATTTAATTCACAAAATTTTCAGAAAATTTTAGCACTCATCTATTGACTTGGCTAACAAGTGGTGTTATTTTATAATCGCAATAGCAAAAAAGGAAAAACGGCACATAATAACAGGAATAGGGAGGTGCTTTTATGAACATTTCAAAATTTACGCAAAATTCCATTCAGGCAGTGGAGAGGTGTGAGAAGCTGGCTTATGAGTATGGCAATCAGGAAATCGAGCAGGAGCATCTGCTGTATAGTTTGCTTACAATAGAGGATTCTCTGATTTTAAAACTGATCGAGAAGATGGAGATCCAAAAAGAGTATTTTGTGAACCGCGTAAAACAGGCGCTTGAAAAGCGGGTGAAAGTGCAGGGCGGCCAGGTTTACATCGGGCAGTATTTGAATAAGGTCCTCATCTCTGCGGAGGATGAGGCGAAGCGGATGGGAGACGAATACGTTTCCGTGGAGCATTTGTTTTTAGAGATGATCAAGGAGCCGAACAAAGAGATCAAGGAGATATTCCGGGAATTCGGCATAACAAGGGAGCGTTTTCTGCAAGCATTGTCCACAATCCGGGGAAATCAGCGAGTGACCAGCGATAACCCGGAGGCTACCTATGATACGCTGGAAAAGTACGGGCAGGAACTGGTGGAGCGGGCGCGCCAGCAGAAGCTTGATCCCGTGATCGGCAGGGACAACGAGATTCGGAACGTGATCCGCATTCTCTCCAGAAAGAGTAAAAACAATCCGGTGTTGATCGGTGAGCCGGGCGTCGGTAAGACCGCCGTGGTGGAAGGACTGGCACAGCGTATTGTCAGGGGTGATGTGCCCCAGGGGCTGAAAGATAAGAAGATTTTTGCGCTGGATATGGGCGCACTTGTGGCGGGTGCCAAGTACCGGGGCGAGTTTGAGGAACGGCTGAAAGCCGTGCTGGAGGATGTGAAAAAATCCGACGGGCAGATCATTCTGTTTATCGATGAGCTGCACACCATTGTCGGCGCGGGTAAGACCGACGGGGCGCTGGACGCCGGAAATATGTTAAAGCCCATGCTGGCAAGGGGCGAGTTGCACTGTATCGGGGCAACCACCTTAAATGAATACAGACAGTATGTGGAGAAGGATGCGGCGCTGGAGCGGCGTTTCCAGCCGGTGCTGGTGGAGGAGCCTACGGTGGAAGATACGATTTCCATTCTCAGGGGACTCAAAGAGCGGTATGAGGTCTATCATGGAGTGAAAATTTTAGATACGGCGCTGGTGACGGCGGCAACCTTGTCCAATCGGTATATTTCGGACAGATTTCTGCCTGACAAGGCGATCGATCTGGTGGATGAGGCGTGCGCGCTGATCAAGACGGAACTGGATTCCATGCCGGCGGAGTTGGATGAGCTGAACCGTCATGTGATGCAGATGGAGATCGAGGAGGCGGCGCTGAAAAAGGAGGACGATAATTTAAGCAAGGAGCGGCTTGCAAACCTGCAGAGAGAGCTGGCGGAGGAAAAAGCGGAGCTGGATAAGCGGAAAGCGCAGTGGGATAACGAGAAACACTCCGTGGAGAAACTGTCGAAACTGCGGGAGGAGATCGAGGCTGTCAGCGGGCAGATCGAGATAGCCCAGAGGGAGGGCGACTATGAGAAGGCGGGTGAACTGCAGTATTCCAGACTTCCCTCTTTGAAACGGCAGTTGGAGATCGAGGAGGAAGCCGTAAAAAATAAGGATCTGTCACTGGTACATGAGAAGGTGACGGAGGAGGAGATCGCCCGGATCATTTCGCGCTGGACCGGAATCCCTGTGGCAAAGCTGACCGAGAGCGAGAGAAACAAAACCCTTCATCTCGATAAGGAACTGCACAGGCGCGTTATCGGACAGGACGAGGGCGTGACAAGGGTGACGGAGGCGATTATCCGCTCCAAAGCAGGTATCAAAGATCCGTCGAAACCGATTGGCTCTTTCCTGTTTCTCGGTCCTACCGGCGTAGGAAAGACGGAACTGGCGAAGTCTCTTGCCGCCTGTCTGTTTGACGATGAGAGCAATATGGTGCGGATCGATATGAGTGAATATATGGAAAAATACTCTGTGTCAAGGCTGATCGGAGCGCCTCCCGGCTATGTGGGATATGAGGAGGGCGGACAACTGACCGAAGCGGTCAGGAGAAAGCCCTATTCGGTAGTGCTCTTTGACGAGATAGAAAAGGCGCATCCGGATGTATTCAACGTATTATTGCAGGTGCTGGACGATGGGCGGATCACGGATTCCCAGGGACGGACGGTGGACTTTAAAAATACGATCCTGATCATGACTTCCAATATCGGCGCATCCTATCTGCTGGAGGGGATTCAGGCGGACGGCTCCATCAGTGAGGAGAGCGAGCGGGCCGTGATGGAAGAGTTGAGAGCCCATTTCAGACCGGAATTTTTGAACCGGCTGGATGAGCAGATTCTGTTTAAACCGTTGACAAAGGAAAATATCGGCGGTATCATTACGTTGATTATCAATGACCTGAACAGACGGCTTGCCGATAGGGAACTGCGCATCGCTCTTTCGGAGGAGGCGAAGGACCATATTATCGAGCAGGCGTATGATCCGGTTTACGGGGCAAGGCCGCTGAGACGGTATATTCAGAAACATGTGGAGACATTGTCGGCAAAGCTGATCCTTTCGGGGGAGGTGCATGAAAAGGACGTGATCCACATTGAACTGAAGGACGGCGGCCTGACAGCGAGAAGAGAAGCCGGAAGTTCTGCCGGTTTATGAGCGTAAAGGAAGCTGCCGTCACAGACCGGAGAAAAAAGCGAAAATAGAAGGAGAAGAATCCATGATACCATCAGATCCTATTATGTTACTCAGTTTTGTCAATCTAAAGCTGCGGGATTATTACGAAAGTTTCGGCGCAATGTGCGAAGATCTGGATATTTCCGAAGAAGAGGTCCGGGCGAAACTGGAGGCAGTGAATTATCATTACGATGCGGAAAAGAATCAGTTTGTGTAAAAACGGGATTTGTGCCGGATAAATACCAAAGTAAAAATGCCATGCGGAGAAAGATTGGGGCGCATGGCATTTTTTTGTTGGCAGCGCCGGGAAAACCTTTGAAGGGGGCGGCGGCTTTTTTGATCGTTATGACATACCGTCTTAACGAAGTGACATTGACTGCCGCATTGGAATTTTTTACGGCGGAGGGCGTACTTGCATTTTGAAATATTTCGGACATAGAATGTGAAAAGGGAAAAAATCAGAGGGGACCATTGTCATCGGACAGATGGGGGATTTTTATGAGGAAATTTAAAAAGCAGGAGTGGATGGTTCTCGGACTGGAAGCAGCGCTGGCATTGCTTCTGATCTTTGGGTATAAAAATACTGCGGCACAAAAGGTCGATACATGGAGCGGGCATGTGGAGAGCGGCGCCGATGAAAAGGAAAAAGGCATAAAGGCGGGTAAAAAGAAAGGGGAAGAAAAAGAGGAAGAGGAGGAGATGCTGCAGGAGAAAAAGATTGCCATCACCTTTGACGACGGTCCTCACCCTGTCTACACCGAAAAGCTGCTGGACGGTTTGAAGGACAGGGATATCAAAGCAACCTTTTTTGTGCTTGGGGAGAAGGCGAAGGAACATCCGGAAATTATAGAGAGAATGCAGGAAGAGGGACATATTATCGGCAATCACACCTATACGCATATCCAGTTGAGGAGCACAAACAGGGAGAAATTCAGAGATGAGCTGATACGGACCAATCAGGTGATCAGCGGGATCACGGAGCAGGAAGTGCAGTATGTCCGCCCGCCCTACGGGACCTGGGACAAGAAACTGGAGGAAGAGCTGAATATGTTTCCGGTGCTCTGGAATGTAGATCCTAACGACTGGTGTACCGGAAATACGAACCGGGTGACAAAAAGTATTGTGGATAAAGCGAAAGAAAACAGCATTATCCTGCTGCATGACTGCTATCAGAGCAGCGTGGATGCGGCGTTATCTTCCATCGATATACTGGAGGAGAGAGGGTTTCGGTTTGTGACGGTGGAGGAGATATTGTTTGAGTAGGGCGCGGAGCGGATATAAACAGCTTTACCGCGCTGTGAGTTATAAATTAAAGCACAGCGCGGTTCTGTTCAGATCAGGTAGTTTCCCGCTCCACGATATCCGAGAAGATCATCATTTTATTGGCAACCTTTTCCCCCCGCAGGACTTTAACCAGAATATCGGCGCAGGTAATGCTGAGCTGTTCAAGCTTGTTGTCCAGGGTGGTGAGCTTGGGGGAGGAAATTTTTGCGTAGGTGGAATTATCCACGCCTATGACCGCCACCTGTTCGGGTATGCGGATGCCCGCATCTTTCAGAGCCAGGACGCCTGCGTTGGCAAGAAAGTCCGTGGCATAGATAATGCTGTCCGTATCGGGATAATCCCGGATCAGGCGGAGGGTGGCGTCATAGCTGCCCTGCCATTCTTCCTCCTTTGTATCGAGCCAGATGACGGGAGGAGTTTCGTAGCCTGAAAGTTCCCGCAGCGCGTTTCTGAATCCGAGAATTTTCAGGTTATTACTGGGGGTATCCCCCCGGTTGATAAAAGCCGGACGGCGCCTGCCTTTGGTGTGCAGGAGCCTGACACAATCCGAAATGCCGTTTTGCTCATCTGCCAAAACGCCATAGACATTCGGCAGATTGATATAACCGTTTTCAATGATTACAGGCAGTCCTTCGAGGTATTCGAGGATTGCTTTTTTGATGTTTTCCGACTGGAATGTGGAACCGACCAGAACAATCGCCTCCACTCTGCGGGAAAACAGGGTGCGGATGCTTTCCTCCCGCGCCTCGTCGGAAAAGCCGGAATTGATAATAATACAGTTATAACCGTAATGTTTCAGTTCCTGCTCCATAAAATACGCCCCTTCCGCGTGATGGGATGTACGGATATCCGACATAAGGATGCCGATGATCTTGGTGGACTGCTGTACCAGTCCCCGGGCGGAAGCATTGGGCTCAAAATTATATTTTTTAAGAAGTGATTCCACTAATATGCGGTTCTGTTTGTTGACTCCTTTTTTCTTGTTGATCACGCGGGAAACGGTGCTGGCGGAAACGCCGGCTTCCTGGGCGATATCGTAGATAGTCATGGCTTCATCCCTCCTGTTTTACCTGCTTTTTAAATACCGGCGTCGGGCAGTCTCAATTTTATGACACCATGTATGTGTCCGGTATTTTCGGCATTCTGTAACAATTTTATTATACACGAACCGCCGGCAAATGGAAATCGATTTCTTATATAGTATAAAAGAAATGGAAATCGATTGCAAGAAACATTTGCAAAACAATAAAAAGAATCTTGCAAAAAGTATTCAAAATGTATTGAAATCTTATACTTTATAACTTTTGCATAAAAATAAACTGTAAATTTTGTATAAAAACACAATTGCAATCGATGTCAACTATTGGTATAGTATTGGACATAGGAAATGGAAATCGATTGCAGTTTTTCTGCCAGATACAAGTTGTCCATACTGATGAGAATATAAATCAGGGAAAGAGAGGAAGTAGAGAGATGATTAAGTTTGTTTCATTTTTCGGGGAAAGGTCTCCATTGTTTGAAGAACTGAACGAAAAAACAAGGCTGTATGCAGCCGAGAGAGGCATCGAATATGTCTGGGTGCCTCAGACGCCCTATAACGTGGAAGAAGTGATCAGCAATTTAAATGACGCGGATGCCGGGATGATCGATGTGGAACCTTATGATGAAAATATTTTTGGGCGGATGAACGACCGCTGTAAACTGCTTGTGCGGTTCGGCGTAGGTTTTGATAAAGTAGACCTTCCGGCGGCCTCAGCCCATGGTATTTGTGTGACAAGGACCACCGGCGCCAACAGGACCGGTGTAGCAGATATGGCATTGATGATGATGATGGCTGCAGGACGGCAGGTTATGATAAACAGAAAGACCGTGGAATCCGGTGTCTGGGTAAAAAACATCGGAAGTGAACTGATCGGAAAAAAAATCGGCATTCTGGGCTTCGGGAACATCGGCATTACACTGGCGAAATTACTGACTGGTTTTGACTGTGAGGTGGTTGCGTATGATGTATATCGGAATGAAGAGGCAGCTAAAGCATATCATGTAAGATTTACGGACCTGGAAGAAATTTTTACCACCTGCGATGCTGTCAGCGTGCATCTGCCCTATAACAGCGAGACGGACCATCTGATCGATGCCGGCGTATTCGATAAAATGAAAAAAAATGCTGTTTTGGTTTGTACGGCAAGGGGCAATATTATTGATGAGGATGCTCTGTACGATGCACTTGTAAACCATAAAATTGCCGCCGCCGGGCTGGATGTGTATGCAAAAGAGCCGCTACCGAAGGATTCCAGGCTGATCGGTCTGGACAATATTATTCTGACACCTCATGTGTCAAGCCAGACCAGTGAATCCATCTGGTATACCTATAAAAAAGGAGTGGATATTGTGGCTGATTTCTTTGCAGGAAAGGAACTTGACAGAGGAGATCTGCTGAATCCGGACTATAAAGGCAGCTGATCTGAAAAAGGAGAAATTTGAGGAAGCATCCCGAACGATGCACAGGCAGCGTACCGGGCAGACATATTGCAAATTGCAATGCACAATAAAGAGAAACAGGAGGATGAAGACAATGAAGATGATGCACTGTGATGAAAAACGAACGGAAAGACAAAATGTATTTATTGAGACAGCGGATGGAAAGTTCAAATATCAGCTTTTCATGGATTATGCGAAAGGGCTTCCGAAGAATCTGGAGATGGTTCCTTATATGGGCAATATTTCAGGCGGCTGCGTGGGACCGGATGACAGTCTTTACTGCGGCCTTCGGGGAGGCAGCTTTATGTCGCCTGAGCCGCCAAGCTGTCTGATCAAACTGGATTCTGAGGGAAATTTCGTGGAAACCATAGGAGGCTTGCATTTCTTTGAAGTGACGGATCATCATACGGTGGTAATTCCCGATACGGGCATGAGTTATGCGTATGAGCTGGACCTTGATACAAAGGAGGTTGTCCGTACGTTCGGGGAGAGGGGAAAACCCTGCGACAATTTAAGTGATCCTTATGTGTTTACAAGAGTCAGGATGCGCAACGGTATTTTTGCAACGGAGCCTCAGCATGGCTATAACGGCGGTTCTTATGAGTGGATGCTGAAACACGAGTTAAAAGAACTGGGGAAGCCTTTTCACAATCCCACGGATGTGGATTTTGATTCTGAGGGTAATTATTATTTTTCGGACGGCTACAGCAATCTGGCGGTGCATAAATTCGATAAAAATGGCAAATATGTTGAAACATGGGGCGGCAAAGGTGTATTTGATCCCTATACGGATACGCCCGGAAAGTTTCTCGTGGTACATTCCCTGTGTGTGGATAAAAACGATAATATCTGGGTTTGTGACCGTGAGAAGGACGCTGTCCATGTATTTAATAAGAAGGGCGAAGTTGTGGCTTACTGCAGCAACAATATGGCGCAGCCTTCCGGTGTGGATACGGACGGAACCTATATCTATGTAGTGGGGCGCGGAGGCTATATCACGATCTTCGATCCGGAGTTCAATATTGTCGGCGAGCTGGGCTTCTTTAACGGCAACCTGCGGGGGCATACGATAGCGGCGGACAGTAAGGGAAATCTTTATATTTTCCCGACACACGCAAATGAAGAGCATCAGATCATCGCATTGAAGAGGATTTCATAAAAGGCAGGAAACTTTTATGGGAAAGGAGACAGGAATGGCTCGTTATATCATAAAAAGAATTTTATGGATCATCCCGATCCTGCTCGGCGTTATAACAATTGTTTTTTTTATATCGGCTCTGACACCAGGGGATCCGGCAGCTTCGCTGCTGGGTTCCACGGCGACACAGGAGGAGATTGAGGCGATGCACCATACGCTGGGGCTTGACCAGCCTCTGATCAAAAGATGGTTTGACTATATTGTGGGTATTTTTACAAGACTTGATTTTGGCACATCCTATGTGACGAGGCAGCCTGTAATCAAAGAGATACTGGTGTATTTTCCGGTCACCATAAAACTGGCGCTGGCGGCGACACTGCTGGGGGTTGTTCTGGGAATCCCGCTGGGGGTGATCTCTTCTTTGAAACAGTATACCTGGATTGATTCTGCGATACTGGTTTTGTCGGTGCTGTTTATTTCCCTGCCGAATTTCTGGCTGGCAATGATGCTGCTGAAAGTCTTTGCGGTGAATCTGAACTGGCTGCCGTCTTTCGGGCTTGACCGTCCTTCTGGCTGGATTCTTCCGATAATTTGTGCCGGACTGCAGTCCATGACGCAGAACATTCGTATTACCCGTTCCAGTATGCTGGAGGTGATGCGGCAGGATTATATCAGAACGGCGCGGGCAAAGGGACAGAGGGAAGGAACGATCGTGACAAGGCATATGCTCCGTAACGCCATGATTCCTGTGGCGACCAGCATCGGTTCCGGGCTGGGAAACCAGCTTGGCGGTAATATGGCGCTGGAGTCCGTATTTGCCCTGCCGGGGCTTGGAAATTATATTGTGAAAGCCATTACGGCGATTAATACACCGGCGATGCTTGGCGGCATCCTGTTTGTGGCTATCATGTTTACGCTGGTAAACCTGTGTGTGGATATCTCTTATGTATTGATTGATCCAAGGCTGAAAACCAGGGTGACGGGCAGGAAACTGAGCAAAAAGGCAATAAAAAGAATGCTTACGGAACAGGGGGCAGGATAATGGCAAAAAACATAACACCGGAAATGGAAAAAATGAATGCGCGCCGGATGAAACGGGGAAAGAAAAAACACCACTCCACACCAATGCGGGATGCATGGAGAAGGCTTTGCAGAAACCGTACTGCCATTTTGGGAATGGTGATCATAGCGGTACTTGTGCTGATGGCAGTTTTTGCACCGTTCATCGCACCATATATGTACGATGAGATGGACGTGATGAATATGCTGAAAGGTCCCAGTGCCATCCATCTGTTTGGAACGGACAATCTGGGAAGGGATATGTTTTCGCGCTGTATCTACGGCGCCAGGATCACGCTGCCGATTGCGATTTTCACGGTTGCGGTTGCGGTGCTGACAGGCGGAACGCTTGGGGTACTTTGTGCCTACTTCGGCGGCCAGTTTGACATGATTGTGATGAGGCTGCTGGATATTTGGGGCTCCATTCCCGGACTGATGCTCAGTATTGCGATTGTGGCGGCCCTTGGAAACAATATGCATGTACTGGTGATCGGGCTTTCGGTGGGGGCGGTGCCGAACATGGCGAGAACTTTCCGCGGGGCAATCTTTACGGTGGTGGACAGCGATTATGTGGAAGCTTCCCGTTCCATAGGAGCCGGCAATTTCAGCATTATGTTTCGACATCTTCTGCCCAACGCGGTGGGACCAGTGATTCTGGCAATTGTGGGATTACTGGGAGTCGAAGTGCTTTGTGTGTCAACCTTAAGCTTTCTGGGAGTAGGGGTGCAGCCTCCGACGCCGGAATGGGGATCTTTACTTGGAGCAAGCAAGGAGTTTCTGAACTCGGCATCCTACCTGTGTACTTTTCCGGGCATCTTTATCGTTTTGTCGGTATTGGGCTTTAACCTGTTAGGAGACGGACTGCGGGATGCGCTGGATCCGAGACTGAAATAAGGAGGATGACAGATGGCTAAGGATATGGAAAAAAATACGCCTGTGGTGGAGGTTGACGATCTGGTGGTCCATTATGAGACCTATGAGGGAGTTGTGGAAGCGGTGAACGGCGTTTCCTTCCGAATAGATAAGAGAGATGTGCTGGGGCTTGTGGGAGAGACGGGAGCAGGAAAGACAACAATAGCCCTGGCGCTGATGCAGCTTTTGCCGGTACCGCCGGGGCACATCATACGGGGCAGCATCAAACTGGATGGTGAGGAACTTGTATTGCCTGACAAGGCATCTGGGGCACAAAAGGCGGAGCTGGAAAGGAAAATGCGGAAATATCGGGGGAAAAAGATCAGTATGATATTTCAGGATCCCATGACGGCATTGAATCCGGTAATCCCGATCGGAGACCAGATCAGTGAGGTGATCGGATTGCATGAACACTGCTCTAAAGAGGAGGCGGAGAGAAAAGCCCTGGATATGCTGGAAATGGTCGGCATCCGGCCGGAACGTTATAAGGATTATCCTCATCAGATGTCCGGCGGTATGAAACAGAGGGTGGTTATTGCGATTGCACTGGCGTGCAGTCCTGAGCTGCTGATCGCTGATGAGCCGACAACGGCACTGGATGTCACAATTCAGGCACAGGTACTGGATATGATGAAAGATTTGCGAAACCGTTTGGGAACCGCAATGATGCTGATCACCCATGATTTTGGCATTGTGGCGGACATCTGCAACAAGTGCGCGGTGGTATATGCGGGGGAGATCGTGGAATGCGGGAGTGTGGAGGATATTTTTGACAGGCCGGGGCACCCCTATACGATTGGGCTGTTTGGTTCCATACCAAGCCTGACAAAGGATGTGGAGCGGCTGATGCCCGTACAGGGACAGACCATTGATCCGAATGACCTGCCACCATATTGCAGTTTTTATGATCGCTGTTCCAGGTGTACAAAGGAGTGCAAAGAGCAGGATCCGGCACTTACGGAGGTGACAAAGGGACATTATGTCAAATGCATCTATGCACGGAAGGAGGATAAGTAAATGGCATTGCTTGAGGTGAAACATTTGAAAAAGTACTTTCAGGTAAGCAGCGGAATCCTCCATGCCGTGGATGATGTGTCTTTTACACTGGAAGAAGGAAAGACACTGGGAGTGGTAGGAGAATCAGGATGCGGCAAGTCTACTCTGGGGAAAACCATTATACGTCTGACAGATCCCACGTCAGGAAAAGTGATTTTTGATGGAAAGGATGTGGCAGGGTATTCCGTGAAAGAATTTCACAAAGTCCGCCCTGATATGCAGATGATCTTTCAGGATCCGTTCGCGTCACTGGATCCGCGCCTTACGGTGACAGAGCTGATTGCTGAGCCGATGAGGATCTACAAAAAAGGAACAAAGGAGGAAATTTATAAAAGGGTAAAGGGACTGATGGACATGGTGCAGTTGGCGGAGCGTTTTGCAAACAGCTATCCCCATGAGTTAGATGGCGGGAGAAGGCAGAGAATCGGAATTGCCAGAGCACTTGCACTGCATCCTAGGTTTGTGGTCTGCGATGAACCGGTATCTGCGCTGGATGTGTCGATTCAGGCTCAGGTTCTCAATCTTTTGCAGGATCTGCAAAAGGAGCTGAAACTGACATACATGTTTATTACCCATGACATGTCTGTTGTGAAGCATATATCAGATGACATTATTGTCATGTATCTTGGACAGATCGTGGAGAAAAGCCCGGCAAAAGAATTGTTTCAAAGGCAGTTCCATCCCTATACCAATGCACTGCTTTCCGCGATTCCGGTGCCCTCCCTGCATGGGCGGAAAGAGAAGATTCTGATTCAGGGGGAATTATCCTCTCCGATCAATCCGAAGGATTGCTGTCGTTTTGCAGGCAGGTGCGCTTATTGTATGGAGCAGTGCAAAAACAGTCCGGCTCCGCCATTAAAAGAAGTATCGCCGAATCATTTTGCAGCCTGTCACAGAGTTGAGGAGATGCAGGATGTGCTGAACAAAGCCGGGGGTTGAGGAAGCGGAAGGGAAAAGCGCGGCTTTAGAGCAGGCGCCGGAAAGAAGATAACCATATGGCATTTGCGGCCATATCATTTTGATACCAGGAGGAAAAACAATGAAAGCAAAAAAATTAATGGCACTCTGGCTGACGGGAGCAATGTGTTTCTCCATGCTGACGGGCTGCGGAAACAGCACTGCCGATATGCAGGCAACTGAGAAGGAAGAAACGGCGGGAGGCGAAGAAGCGGTGCAGGAAGAGAATGTGGCAACGGCCGTGCCGGAAGGGATGGTACCTGCAGAAGGTATTTCCGATGAGACACTGAAGGTGGCGTGTGATGGGGAACCTACGTCTATTTTTCCCAATTATGTAACCAATAAGACATCCAACCGCGTAGACAGCTGTCTGTTTGATACGCTTGTGCGCTGGAATGATGAAGAAAAGAAAGCCTATCCGTCTCTGGCCACGAAATGGGAGTTTATCGATGATACCCATGTGGAATTTACGCTCCGCGACGATGTGTATTTCAGCAATGGAGAACTGATGACAGCGAATGATGTAAAGGCGTCCCTCCAGGCTTCCTTTGATTATACGCTCAATCACTACAGCCTGATGTTTGATATGGAACATACGGAAGTGGTGGACGATACCCATATTATTGTTGCGCTGTCAAGGCCCTACGGGAACCTGCCGGAGATTCTAGGCTGTACTTACTACGCCATCTTTTCGGAGAAAGCGTTTGAGGAAGCGGGAAAAGATGAGACGGTATTTGCGATGAATCCTGTAGGTTCAGGTCCTTACGTGCTGGATTCCTGGCAGACCGGTGAAAAGATGACACTGGTGCGCAATGAGAATTATTGGGACAGGGAAAATCTTCCCTACTACAAATATATCGAATTTTCCTTTATCCAGGATCCTGTGGCACGTGCGACGGCGCTGCAGTCCGGCGATGTACAGATTGCATTTAACCTGTCCACGAACCAGGTAGAAGAATTGCGGGAGAAAGATAATATTACGGTCAATGTATATGAACAGAACGTTACTTTGCCGATCTGGTTTACACCGAAGGCATATCCGGTACTGGAAGATGAAAACGTAAGAAAGGCGATACTGCTTTCGCTGGATAAGGAACTGCTGGCACAGGCAGCCTACGCAGGCTTTGCGGAGCCCTCCTATTCTTCCGTGACGGGACCGGCATCTCCCTACTACTATGAATGTGAAGATTATGAACAGAATGTGGAAGAGGCAAAACAGCTTATCGCAGATTCCGGCTACGGCGCGGAGGAGCTTACCTTTACCACCTATGCGGTAAACGGAGCATCATCCGCACATTATGAGGTAATGAAAGCACAATTGGCAGCCATTGGTGTCACATTAAATATCGAGACGGTGGATCTGGTTGTTATGTTGCAGCATTCCTGGAACGGAGAGATTGCCATCGGGTTTGGAGAGAATGATACCTGGGATGTGGGACGTATGCTGGAATTTGCAGACAGCAGGATAGAGACTTCCTGGAATGCATATGTCGGCGAAGGCGAAGAGGAACTTCATGATCTGATTGACGCGGCATGGGCGGCTTCCGATGAGGAGAGATATGATGCTTATGCGAAGGTACAGGATTTCCTGGCAGATCATTATGCCTGCTCCACCGTCTGTGATGTTGTGATACCGGATGCATGGGCTTCCAACCTGACAGGTGTTGTATATGATGCTCATTGCTGGCCGAATATCTATAATGTACGTCCGCTGGTTGAAAAAGAGTGAGGCTGTTAAGCCGGAAGGAGATACCTGGTGAAAGCACTGTCAAAAAGATATTTTCAGGATTATGAGATGCAGGAGAACTTCGGAAAAGACGGAAACATTAAGAGGGAGCTGATTTATATCGGAAACACTTACAGCGCAGCTATGCCGGAAAAAAGATGGCGCAGGAAGAAGGCGGTATTTGCGGTATTGTCCATCTGTTGTATCGTTCTTTTCCTGGCAGCAAATCTGCAGGATACCAGAAGCAATATTGTGGGAATACTGCCGGCTTTCGGGGTGATTGTTGTGATACCTCTGTTTGTCTTATGCTGCGGCTGTATCTGCGGCATCCGGAAAAAACAGACGATGACAAGAGCGGAGTTTGTGGAATATTCCATGATGATCAGGTTCGGAGGTTTTTTGACGACAGTGCTGGGATGTCTTAACTTTTTGTGGCACGGAAAGTTCCTGATGCGGGATGCTCTGCCGGGCGGTCTGGGAAAGGAAGCGGCAGTGATTGTGATGTGGCTTTTGCTGACGTTGCTTGGCGGCTTTCTGTGGATTGCGGAGATGAGGACGGAATATATTGTGCGCAACCGCTACGGTACGGTACTGCATCAGGAACATTTGCGAAGAAAGGACGGACAGGTATAAAAAGATTTGTCGTTTCACGCAGAGGAGGAAACAGGTATGGGTAACTCATATTATCAGGCATATATCGGCACAAATTCCGTGCGGGGAAGCAGGGGCATATACTGTGTTCGGATTGATGCGGAGACTTTTGAACCGGAACTTATTGCTGCGGAGCAGGCTTATAACAGCGGCAGTGTGGCATTGGATCAAAAAGGAAAGTTTCTTTATGCGGCCAGTGAGGGCATGACTTTTGAGGGCTATGCGGACGGAGGCGTGTCCGCATACGAAATCGGGATGGACGGGACATTGAAAAAGCTGGGCGGACAGAGGACTTACGGACAAAGGACCTGCTGCGTGGCGGTGGATGAAAAGGGAGAAAACGTATATGCCTGTAATTTTTATAAAGGTACCTTCTCGGCATTTCCGGTGGCGGATAAGGGGGGACTTTACCCGGCGAAATATGTGATAAAACCACCTGCTGAAACGGGCTGGAAAGCGCTTCACTGCGTGGCGCCCATCGGGGATGGGTATATCGGTGTGATTTCTTTGGCGGAGTGTGCTCTTGTTATCTACAGGGCTAAAGACGGAGAGAGGATCACATCCTACACATTTCCGGGAAATCCCTTTCCACGTTATTTTGAGACGGCGGGAAGCCATATTTACGCCATGATGCAGATGCCGGATGATATATATGTTTTTGAGGAACGGCTGAACAGGGATGGCAGTATACGTCTTGTGCAGAAAATTTCCGTGATGGATCAGACATATCAGGGCATGGCGGCAACCAGTACGCTGCGGGCTACGCCTGATGGGAGGTTACTGCTTGCGGCAAACAGGCCTTCCGATTCCATAACGGTGTTTGAGAGGCGGCAGGACGGGAGGCTGGAGAGAAAGCATATAACCAGACTGCCGGGAAGAGGCCCGAGAGATTTTCATATTTCGGGGGACGGAAGGATTGTTGTGGCAGCACTGCAGCATTCCGATGAGATCAGCGTGCATGAGATTGATTATGAAAAAGGAAGCCTTACACAGCGGGGAAAAAAGCTTTCCATACCGTCGCCGGCGGCCGTGGCCATCAGCGGGCGGATAAAGATGGAATAAGGCAGGGCGAAGAAAGGGTGCTGCCATAATGGCAATGCCTGTTAAAACGGGCAGATGGGAGTTGAGATGAAGGAAGGCAAGGGAGATTTTTCGCCGGAAGAATGGAGGCGGAAGATAGAAGAACGGGTTCTGGAACTGGAGAATAAGACAAAGAAATTAGAAGCGGAGAGGGCGATCGCCAATCTTATGGGGCGGTATGCGTTTTACTGCGGCGCCGGCGAAGGAGAACGGATCATAACGGAACTGTGGACAAAGAGTGAGGAAGCCAGTCTGGAATATGGGGCATCCGGAGTATATCGGGAGCTTTGGAAGGTAAGGGCTTTTTATCTGAAAAAAGCGATTCCCGGAGTGATGACAACAGTGTCATTTTCCACACCATATCTTAGGGTATCACAGGACTTAAAAAGCGCCACGGGTGTATGGATGGCGTTTTCCACGGAAACGGATGCGGGGGATTTGGGTGTTGTAAAGCCCTTAGAGGCAGATACCAGGAGAGTATTACTTTCAAGTACCGGAAAGGATGGGAAACGGTACCGGGCGGAGATTCTGCTGCAGAAATATGAGGTGGAATTCAGAATGGAGGAGGGTGAGTGGAGGATATACAGTCTCCATGTGAGCGAGTATTTCCGGTGCCCCTATGACAGAGACTGGGTGCGGTATGCCGCGGAGCGGTTTGTGACGGACGGTATGTGGCTGGAATCCTTATTTGAATCACCGGAACCCCTGCCGCCTTGTTCCCATGGAGAGAATCTTCCCAGTGAAGCAAGTACGGAACACTGGCAGTATGCACCGGACAGGCTGCCTGGGGCGCTGCCGGTGGTGCTTCGGGAAGAAAGGGAATCATAAAGATACTGTTATGGTCCGCGCCGGTATCATGATGGTGCGGAAAATCTGAAAAATGGAAGGAGAGGATGAGCAGGATGTTCACGGGTAATGTGGAAGATATCAAAAAATATAAATGGTGCAATGAAGAGGGTATTCAGGAACGTTTTCAAAAGGCTTTTCAGTTTCTGGCAGAAACGGATCTGATGGGACTGACGCCGGGGGAGGAGATACCGGTGGCGGACGGTATTATCGCGAAGGTGCAGGAGTATACTACCGATCCGGAGGAAAGCAGAAGATTTGAAACCCATCGCGATTACTTTGATATCCAGTTTGTGGTAAAGGGAGAAGAATTTGTGGGGATTGTGCCGGCAAAGGGGCTTACATTGGACGGAGGGTACAGTGAAAAGGATGATATCCAGTATTATCAGACGCCGGCAAAGCATGGCGGTGCAGTGCTACGGGATGGGGATTTTGTTGTTGTTCCCACTACGGATGCCCACAGACCGAACTGCATGACGGATAAAAAGAGTACGGTCAGAAAGATCGTTGTGAAAGTGCGGGCATAGTGTGGCAGGATGGCATTTGGCGATGTGAGGATATAAAGTGAAAAAAAGTATTCATAAACGAATGATAGCGGTGACGGTACTGTTGCTGTCGCTTGTGCAGATGGCGCCCACCGGTTTATCCCCGATGATGGCAGGTGTAAGCGAAACCTTTCCGGAGGCATCTGCGGAGAGTGTTCAGTTTCTGATAACGATGTCGGGGATTTTTGTGCTGGTATTATCTCTGGTTTCAGCGGTACTGACACAGCGGTTTTCCAAGAAACTGCTGATTTGCATCGGCTGTATCAGTATGATGCTGGCGGGCATTTTGCCGGTAGCGTTTCATGAAAGTATGGCAGTTTTGCGGATCTGGTCGGCTCTTTTGGGAATTGGCATGGGGCTGCTGTGTGGGCTGGCGATCTCATTGCTGACGGATTATTTTGCAGGATCGGAAAAGGCACAGCTTATGGGCATACAGTCCGGAGCCAATAATCTCGGGGCGATGATGATGAGTCTTGCAGGGGGTGTGCTGGCATCGTCGGCATGGTACCTGAATTACCTTGTCCTGCTGTTGGTACTGCCGGGATTTCTGTGCTGCATCCTGTTTGTACCGGGAGAGAAGAAACGCAGGTTAGACTTTCGGGAGAAAACGGAGGCAGGGGAAAAGCAGTGCGTGGGAGAAGGGCAGAAGATAAGGATTAACGGAACAATGATTACATACGCTGCAATTGGTATGTTGTTTCTTTTTTACTTTAATGCGGTGCCGACCAATTTATCCATGTATCTTGAGGAAAATGGCATGGGAAATGCGAAAGAAGCAGGTGTTGCCTCCGCTATGTGTCTTCTCGGGGGCACTTTTGCAGGTGTATTTTTCGGAAAGGTAAACAGACTTCTGCGTATTTATACGATTCCTCTGGGTTACATATGTTTGTGTGCGGGAATTGCTGTGATCTCATGGGGGCATACGCCGGCATTACTGCTGGCAGGCTGCTTTATGGCGGGTTCCGCCATTACATTTGTTATGCCTCAGTGCATGATGCAGGCCACAAAAGACGTAAATCCCGGGCAGGCGGCAATGGGAACGGCAATGATGATGGCGGGAGGCAATCTGGGGACCTTTCTGACGCCGCTTATATCGACGGCGGCCTGCCGGATTACCGGGAGCAGCGTTGTTGTCAACAGATACCATATCTGTATCGCTATGACATTTGTACTGGCGGTGGCTTTGGCAGCCGGTATGCGGTATAACGAGAAAAAAGCGGATAAGAATATGCTGTTCACTTCTTCCGATTCATGTTACAATAAAAACCATAATCTTATACCGGATAAAAAATAGAAGTTGCGGAATTGAGATGGAATAGAAGCGGAAATATTGAGAAGGAACATACAAACAGGAGGGGCTGCATGAAATATTATCTTGGACTGGACAACGGGGGAACGGCGACAAAGGCGGCGGTCTTTGACGAAAACGGAACGGAGCTGGCGACAGCCGGCATGGACACGGCGATGCTTGTGCCGAGGGCAGGGTTTACCGAGCGGGATATGGATGAGATGTGGGAGGCAAATTGCCAGGTGATCAGGAACGCGCTGGAGAAGGCGAAAGTGAGCGGAGATCAGATCGCCTGCGTGGCTGTCTGCGGCCACGGTAAGGGGCTCTATTTATGGGGAAAGGACGGACGCCCTGTGCGAAACGGTATTATCTCCACGGACAACCGTGCCTGGAATTATCCTGTGAAGTGGAAAAAGGACGGGACGGAGGAGAAAGTTTTTGCCCGTTCCTGCCAGCATATTTTAAGCAGTCAGCCGGTATCGCTGCTGGCGTGGCTGAAAGATAATGAACCGGGAGTGATCGAAAAGACGCAGTGGATCTTTGCCTGCAAGGATTATGTGCGGTTTCGGCTGACGAGGGAAGCGTTTGCGGAACGGACGGATTACTCCGGCTGCAATCTGGTCAATCTCCGCACCGGGGAGTACGATCCGGAACTCCTTGGGCTCTTCGGGCTGTCCGGGTGTATGGAAAAACTTCCGCCCCTTCGCTATTCTACGGATATCTGCGGCTATGTGACGAAGGAGGCCGCGGAAAAGACAGGATTAAAGGAAGGGACGCCGGTGGCGGGCGGTGCTTTCGATATCGATGCCTGTGCGGTGGCGGTGGGCGTTACGGATGAAGAACATCTCTGCATGATAGCGGGTACCTGGAGCATCAATGAATATATCGGAAGAGAACCGGTGACGGATGGAAGCGTGATGATGAATTCCTTTTTCTGTCTGCCGGGGTATTATCTTGTGGAGGAGTGCAGCCCCACTTCGGCGGGGAATAACGAGTGGTTTATGAAAACGCTGCTGCCGGAGCTGCGGGAGGAATGCCAAAAAACCGGAAACAATATTTATGAACAGATGAATCAGTGGGTGGGGGAAATTCCGCCGGAGGAGTTTACGCCAATCTATCTGCCGTTTCTGATGGCAAGCAATGTACACCCTAACGCCTGCGGGAGTTTTGTGGGTATCAGCAACTTCCATACAAGAAAGCACCTTCTCAGGAGCGTGTATGAAGGAGTGACTTTCTGTCACAGGTATCATCTGGAAAAACTGCTTAAGACCAGAAAAGAGCCGCCCAAATCCATCCGGCTTGCGGGAGGTGCGGCGCGCTCGCCCATGTGGACGCAGATGTTTGCGGATGTGATGAAGCTGCCGGTGGAGAGTGTAGAGGTGAATGAGACAGGCGCCTTCGGCTGCGCTTTGATCGGCGCGGCGGCGTGCGGAGATTATAAAGACGTAGGAGAGGCGGCGGATCGTATGTGCCGGATTTCCAAACCGGTGCTTCCTGATCCGGCGCGGTCAGCCGTTTATGATGAGAAATACCGGTTGTACTGTAAGACGATAGAATCTTTAGACGGACTCTGGGATTCCATACAGGCGTATCGGGATAAACATTGAGAGGAGACGCAGCATTTTATTCAGTTAAGAATTATCCGACTATGAGGGAAATAAAATGCTCCGGCGCTTTTTAACGGGCTCCTTGAGCATTTTATTTCCCTCACGGAAATTTATTTATTTTATACCAGAAAAATATTTCAGCATTAAGCCGTCTCATTCGGATCGGATGCTTCGGAATAGGAAATAACCGCATCATTCTTTTTCATAAACAATAAACCGAAAGAGCCGGGACCGCAGTTGGAGGCTACGGCGGAAGAGGCTTTCTGCAAGTATACCCGTTCAAAAGGACAATATTGCTGCACCAGAGACCGGATATAGCGCAGCTTCTCCTCATTCATGCCGACATATGTGATAAACAGGACGCGGCGGTCAATATTCCTGGAGTTGATCAGCATTTTTCTGACGTAATGTCTGGCAACATGTGTAAAATTGCCGATTGCCATGCCGCTTACGACCATTTTGCTCTGGCGGAGCCGGATGATCGGGTGGAGCAGCAGCGCATCACAGAGAACCTGTATTCGTTTGGGAATCTTTCCCGCCTGACACATCATATGGGTGCTGTCAAGGATGGAAGTAGAGGAAATATAGCGCCTTAAGTCTTTCACGGTAAGGATAATTTCCGCTTTCGGGGCATGCTTTTCCGCCATGGAAGCGGCGTATAAAACGCAGAGCCCCATACCGCCGGAAAGATGCCCGGAATCCAGTACGGTGACGTTCTCAAAGGATTTTGCCGCTTCAAGAGCATTGTGATATCCCTGACCGGCATGCTTTGCCATTGTAATATGAATGACGTTTTGGGCTTCGGTCAGCTTCTGGGCAAAAAATCTTTCATAATCCTCCACTTCCGGCGCCTGGGAGATACATTCTCTTCCGGAAGCCACAAGAGAGAGCAGCTCGTCGGCTTTTAATTCGATGCCGTCCAGGAACCGGCCTTCCTCGGTGCGGATATAGTAAGGGCATACGGAAATGCCGAACTCTTTTATCAGGGATTCCGACAGGTCGCATACACTGTCGGTTGTAACAATAAGAGAGTGCCGCTGCGCCTGTTCAAAGATCAGCACGTCCTTTGCGATCTCCGCCTGAATACTTTCCTCATTGAGCGTTACCAGTTCTTTTGGCAGGATGCTCAGAACGGCAGCCTCCAACAGAGCGCCGCTGACCGGTTTTGCCAGATAGCCGCTGAAACCTTCCTTCCGATACAGAAGCTGGTTGTTGCTGCCGGCATTGGCTGTGAGTGCGATCACGGGTACATTCTGGCACAATCCGCCGGGCTGGCTGCGCAGAGCGTGAAGGCATTCGATACCGTCCATTTCCGGCATCAGATGATCCATCAGGATAGCATCATAATGCAGATTCTGTGTCAGCTTCAGGCATTCGGCACCGGAGGAAGCCGTGTCGATCTGAACTTTTGTCTCTGTCAGGAGCTTTCGCACCACTTTCAGGTTCATGTCATTATCGTCTACTACCAGGATATGTGCTTCCGGTGCCTCGAAACTCTGTCTGTAGTGTTCCCCGTCATGTATTTTGGCACGGGATGCCAGTGTGAATGTTCCCAGTTCCTGATCATCCACAATATCCTGCTCCAGCATAACCAGGAAGGTGGAGCCTTTGGTATAGACACTGTTGACGCTGATCTCTCCGCCCATAAGTTCCACAAGCTGGTGGACAATGCTGAGTCCTAAACCGGTGCCTTCGATATGGCGGTTTTTTTCTTCATCCACCCTCTTAAATGCATTAAAGATATAGGGGATATTTTCCTTTTTAACACCAAGCCCGGTGTCCTCCACGGAATACCAGACGCGCACTCTGTTCAGCGTCAGGCGCTCACAGCGGACGGAAAGTGTGATGGAGCCCTGGCTGGTATATTTTACGGCGTTATTGAGCAGATTGATCAGAACCTGCTTGATGCGCACTTCATCGCCGCAGAGCATACTGGGGATCGAGGAGTCCACATGCAGCCGAAAGTCCAGCCCTTTTTCTTTTGCCTTAATCCATATCATATTGACAATTTCGGAAAACAGAGCCCCTGTTTCGTAGGAAACGTTAATAATCTCCATTTTCCCCGACTTGATCTTGGAGATATCCAGAATGTCGTTAATGAGGGTGAGCAGCATTTTACTGGCACCCTGAATATTTCTTGCATTTTCAGCCACATCATCGGAAATATCTCCCCGCAGGATAATCTCGTTTAACCCGATAATCGTGTTGATGGGGGTGCGGATTTCATGGCTCATGCTGGAGAAAAAGTGATTTTCCGCCTTGTTCAGTTCTTCAATCTCTTTTTTCTGCCGTACCGATAATTCGTTTTCCTCTTCATAGAGCTTCTGCAGAAACAGAAGCATGATACTGGTCAGCAGCCCGACTAAAATAACGGAAGTGGCGGAGTCAAAAAAGGAATGGCGCTGTGTATTGGTGGCGACAAGTTCCGGGAAGCGGAAAGCGATGTAATAACAAAGCAGCGTCTCCGCACTGCAGAGCAGGAAAAAGATGCCTTTTCGCCTGCCTTCAAGAGTAATGCTGATATAAATAAAACAGAGCACAAACCACTCGGGCATACCACTGTAAAATCCGCCCGCCGTAAAAAAGCTGAAAGGGAAAAGCAGGAGAAGAAGCACGGAGATCGCCGTGGCTCCTCCGTGAATGCAGTTCTTCCGGATGCTGAATTTTACAATGGATGCTATACATACAAGGCTTGCCGCCAGGATCAGAAGATTGATAAAATTCCTGCCCATGGGAAGGATAATAATCAGCGAGACCATACAAATGCCCGTAACGATGCGGAACATACGCTCTTTCAGGCTGATTCTGTGATCAGAGATCGTTTCGATCCATTTTTTAAACACCTGGTGTTTCCTCCTGTTTTTTATGATAAGGATAAGTTATCCATTTTTCAGGATGTTTCCTGCAGTCCGGCAATGTGTTCGCATACTTCATCATAGAGAGAGAGCAGCAGCGGGTGATTTTGCCGGATATATGCCTCATCCGCTTTTTTACCTGCCAGTTCCAGTGCTTTCGCCTGTTCCGACAGCTTTTCCGCGCCGATGGTCAGCGATGTGCTTTTTAAGGCATGGACCTTGATCGCATAATCCGCCCAGACGGCAGCGTCATACAGGGAGATAATTTCGGCCTTTTTCTCCTCGGCCTGTGAACAAAACATTTCCAGCATTTCCAGATAAAAATCCTCTTCTCCGCCGCAGTAATCCAGCCCCATCTCGATGTTGATGCCGATTTGTGCCAGAGAGTCAAAGGAGAGGGACGGCGGGGCATCGCTGCCGGAGGTATCCGAAGGAGCCGGTTTCGCCAAAGTATCCGAATCGGAGGGGGCTGCCGGAGCATCTGAGGGAGCCGGTTTCGCCGGAGTATCCAAAGCGGAAGATTCCGCCGGAGCGTCCGAAGGTTCCCATTCCCGGGAAGAAACCGGGGATTCGGATGAGGTTTTATACTGAATATGGTTCTTTGGCAGTACTTTGCGCAATACCCGCTCTAAAACGGAGCGTTCAATGGGCTTGGGTATAAATTCCGTGAATCCTTCATGCCGGAACATTTCTCTTGCGCCGCTGACCGTGTTTGCCGTCAGAGCGATAATCGGCAGATCCTGATAGATGCCGTTTTCCATCTCACGGATTTTCCTTAAAGTCTGTACACCGTCAAAACCGGGCATCATATGGTCAAGGAAAACAATGTCGTAGGTAGTATCGGCACATCGCTCTACGGCTTCTCTGCCGCTTAAGCAGGTGTCCACCTGTATTCCGTAGCTGCCTAAAACTCCTTTTGCAACGACCAGGTTCATCTCTTCGTCATCCACCGCAAGAACACGGACTCCCGTACAGGAAAAAGGCTTGCGGCCTGCGGCCTGTGCTTCATCAAAGTCATTTTTCGTCGCTTCCCCATTTAAAAGGTTCACCACGGAAAGGGCAAAGAACGGTTTGCGGATCAGCAGCATCTTACTGTCTTTATCCGGTATAAAATCTCTTTCCGCGATCACTATGATCCGGATGGAGGCGTCAAGTTCTTCATAATAAGAGCGGTTCTCTTCATATTCGGACTGGGCAATAAATATATGAGTCAGCGCGTAGCTGCGCATCAGCTTCTGCAGCCCTTCCAGGTTGTGTGCCTGGTGCCCCTGAATACCAAGTCCCTCCATCATATGCCGCAGCATATCGTCATAGTATCTGCGCACTTCATCGCTGCCGTATCTTTCCGGGCGGAAATAGCATGCGACACAAAGCTGTTCCGCATGGGAAACAACCATGGAAGGCGTATCATCCTCCACACCCTGGGGGATGACAATATGGACCTGGAGGCCTTCCTGTCCCTTGCTGTCAAAATGGATAAAACCGCCCATGGCATGAAGCAGTCCCCGGGCAATGGGAAGCCCCAGCCCCAGTCCGCCTGCAAAGCGGCTGCTTCCCGAATCGGCCTGATAGAAATCATCGCATATTTTGGTAAGCTGAGAGCCGGTCATACCGATTCCGGTATCATACATATCAATGGTAAGATTGACACCGTAGCTTTCCTTTCTGAAACCGACGCAGATGTTGATGCCTCCCTCCTCCGTAAATTTGATGGAATTTTCCATCAGAATTTTCAGAACATGGGAGATTTTTTCGGCGTCTCCGATCAGGACAGCCGGTATCCGGGGATCAATATCAAACACCATTTCCAACTGATGGCGGTTGCTCTGCATGGCGGTCATGGTAATCACGTCATTCAGGAGGGAAGTGATCATATACGGTTCCCATGCGGGAGTCAGCGTACCTTCCACGATCTCCGTATAGTCCAGCATATTATTAATCTGGTTTGAGAGACGCTTGCCCGCCAGTTGTATGGAGTGCATATCTTCCCGAACTTCCGGGGAGATGTCTTTTTCCAGTATGACTTCGCTGATCCCCAGCACCATATTGATGGGGGTTCTGAGTTCGTGGGATACGTTGGATAAAAATTCGGCGTTCTGCCGCCCGGCGGTCTCCAGTTCCGTAAGCATATCCGTCTGCTTTTTCTGATCATCCAGTCTTTTGTTGATCCGGTATATGGCTATTGCCATGGCGCCCGCCACAACGGTAGAGCCGAACCCCAGCCGTGCCAGGTTTTGCGGGCTCATAATATAAGTGATGGTGCGTAAAATAAAAAAATGGTACAGTAATTCCAGCAGATACAGACCGACTGTCATATAGAGCAGGATCTTTTTGTCAAACATGGAAAATACCAAAAGCAGCATACAGGCTACGGCAGGGATGTCGTAGAGGATAATATTATGTACGCCAAAGAAAAAAAAGCCGACCATCAACAGGCCTGCGCATAAAGCCTCATAAAATGATTCGGTACCGATTCTCCCGATATGGAGAATCCATACAAGGGAATTGCCGGTCACAATAATGGGAACCATCCATGGTTCCCAGGACATGGCAATGGTAATCAGCATCAGCATGACGCCGAATATGGTAACAATACCTGCCAGAAGCAGGTGTATGCTTGTTTGTCCTTTTGCTCTCATGCCTTCTCCAATCCCAGTGCAACCCGTTTTAACAGTTCCTGGGGAGGAAAGGGTTTTTTCAGGTAATTGACAGCCCCCAGCTTTATCGCATTTCGTACATCGTCTTCATCCCCGGACGCCGTTAAGAAAATAACGGGAACATCAGTGGAAGACTCTTTCATACGTTTAAACGTTTCAATTCCGTCCATTTCCGGCATTGCGATATCAAGGAGGATCAGATCGATATTTTTGCCTTTGATCTGATCAAGCGCTTCCTTTCCCGAGCCGGCAAGAATAACTTCATATTCCGCTTTTAAAATTCTCTCTGCCCTTCTTAAATTCATGGTATCGTCATCTACGACTAAAATCCGTTTTTGCATGGCTGCCTCCTTATCTTCAAGGGAAATCTGATGGATTCTCACAAAGTTTATTTTAAAATAGGAATGTGATAAAGTCAACAGTTACAGGTGTTATGTCATGATTGAGATTGAGCCGGGAATGTGGCTGCAATTAATATAGAAAATATATAGTTTATACTAATGAATTTATAAATATTTAAGGTCATAAGGTTGAATAAATTCTCTGATGAGCAATTTATTCAACCAAGAATTTGTGCCGAAGCGTCACAAATTCTGTTGATCGCAGAGCAGAATTTGAAATTCTGCTCGCGTCCTCAACGCAAAGCGCTTCGGAATGGAGGGAAAAATGAACTTCATTTTCGTATATTGATTTACTCATAAGTGATGCCTCCAAAATAAAAAAGTGTAAAGCCCTTGATAATTCAATAGACTTTACACTTTGTTTTGTGTGATATGTGATTGTTATTTACTCTTTGATCTCGTCAATGTTTGTGAGATTTACGCCGGAAACCTGCAACAATGCTTTTATTGTCAGATATTCTTTTTTAAGCTTTGCATATGTTTCAACGGCATTTTCTTTTTTTGCTAAAAGCATATACTCTTGAATCTTTTTAAAATCATCAAGTGCTTGCTTTGTTACTTCGATACCTGATGGCATATAATCACCTGCTTTCTACAGCTTCGCCGTGAATTGTATTGTTATAATGTAAGTATATCACAGACAAAGTGTAAAGTCTATTCAATTATCAAGGTGCCACGGAAATCAATTTTCGACAAATGAAATAAATAAGGACAAGTGCCGTAAAGCAGGTCGCAAAGTGTGCATCGATATGATTATTGGTCCATACGAAAACAGGCCTTGAATCAAATTCGGATTTTGATATCTTAAAGGTATCTTCTATACGGAAATCTCACAGCACTGTTAACAGATTTTAGCAGTGCTTTTATATAGATTTTATATGAATCGGAGGACGATTTTTATAAAAGAAAATTATTTAAATGTAAATGATTTATTGAAATATATCACAGAAAACGGTATGATTGATTTATCATATGTGCAAGAGCAGATTGAGATGAAAAAGCGAAAAGATTTGCTAAAAAGGCACTCATACAAAATATATCAGGGAAAGGATGGTAAATGGTATACTTATCTTCCGGATGAAAATAAGGGAAGAAAATCAGAATACTAAACTTATACTTTGACTACCTGTTTGACTACCTAACTATTTTTATCTATTGTCAAACCCTGAAAAAACCGCGTATTTACGCCATTCTCAGGACATAAAAAAATGGAAGCAAGGAGGCTCGAACTCCTGACCTTTCGCGTGTGAGGCGAACGCTCATCCCGGCTGAGCTATGCTTCCATCATGTTACTTTATTTATCATAGCATAACTTTGGGAAAAAGAAAAGTGGAAAATTATTTTCGTGAGGCATTACAAAATTTTGTTTTTGAGGAAGCGGGCGGCGGAGCGATACGCCATTTGGCTGACAGAGGGTATACGGCGCGGCAGATTGCGGATGCGCTGAGTTTTCCTGTGCCCTATGAAAAGGTTCGGGAGACTTTGACCGGCTATCTGATGGACAGCGCCGTTTTGCTGAGAGAGAATCCAGGGGCATATAGTAAGCCTGAGAAGGCAGAGTATGTAAGAGAGTATGACAGCTACGGCAAGCCGAGTTTCAGGAGAGTGGTGGTTTCGGAAGGAGCGGGAAGCGGGAAGCCGGGAAACGAAGGAGCAGGCGGAGGGAAATGGAGAAAAACAGGACTTTCCGAGTTTCTTCTATTATATAAGGATGGTTTGGGAAAAATAAAACTGTCGGCGGAGACAGAGCGTAAGGAGGCGGAGAAATCGGCCTATATTTCCTGTGATTTTGGATTGTACGGGGAAGAGGATTTATTGCAGGGACTGGATATGGCACAGCGGGAGTATATTCTGGGAATCTGCTGGATGAAAAGGAGGATGTACCATCTGCTGGATAAGAGGATGCTGGGGATTGCGGCTGGGCTGGGGGAGAAGGGACTGATGGAGGAAGTCTGGCTTTTGGAGAGATGAACCAATGCCCTTTCATCGTAGGTGAACTTAAAATAGGGCGGATTCAGTAATAGTGCAGCCGAAAGGCTGAACTGTTACCGGGGCGGGGGGCTTCCCTGTATTAGGCGTTGAGAAAACAAAAATTTTCCTGTATACTAAAGGATACCAGGGGAAAAGAGCAAAGTATTTTTTCTCCCAATATCATGAAATAAAGGGATATGCGGCAGGAATATTGGTCGTTGGTATCGTAACCGGCCAGGTATCCGCAGCCCGCTGTCGGGACATTGTAAAAGAAAGGCATAGATAAATGAAGCAGGATATATTGAGCAACAAGTATTATTTATACGCCACGGAATTTTTTGCAGGCATGGCCGTAATGGCGGTGGAGTTAGGGGCGAGCCGGCTGCTGGCGCCTTATTTCAGTTCTTCGCAGATTGTGTGGACGATTATTATCGGGACAATCATGATCGCTATGGCGCTGGGGAATATTTACGGCGGGAGAAGCGCCGATAAAGATCCGAATCCAGACCGGCTTTACCGGCGGCTTTTGATCGCGGCAGTCTGGATTGCGGCGATTCCGGTGGCGGGAAAATATGTTATACTGGGGATTTCCGGGGCGCTGATTTTGACGATCAGCACAAACTTTCTGATTCTGGCGGCATTTTTTGCCTGTATGGTGATTTTTGTGTTTCCATTGTTTTTGCTGGGAACGGTAACCCCTTCCTTAGTAAAATATACGATGGGAAGCCTGGATGAGAGCGGGAAAACGGTGGGGGCGCTGGGGGCGTGCAACACCATAGGCAGTATTATCGGTACCTTTCTGCCGACCTTTGTGACGATTCCTGCGGTGGGGACGTCCATTACTTTTTTAATCTTTTCCGGTATACTGCTGCTTCTGGGGCTGCTGTATTTTATCAGCAAAAAGACGGCAAAAACGGCATGTGCGGTTTCCGCGGTACTTTTTGTGCTGTGCAGTTTGCTGGGGCATTCCGGCAGCTTTGCTTTCTGGGAGACGAATCTGACTTACGAGGGAGAGTCCATTTATAATTATCTCCAGGTCAAGGAAGATGACAGAAGCGTCATATTGTCCACAAATGTGTTATTCGGGGTGCAGTCCATTAAGATGAAGGAAGATGGGCTGACCGGCATGTATTATGATTATGCGCTGGCGGCTCCGCTGATGGCGGATCTGCCGAATAAGGATAAAACGGAACTGTTGATCCTGGGAATGGGGACGGGCACTTATGCCCATCAGTGTATGAGATATTTTGACAATGTGACGGTGGAGGGCGTGGAGATAGATCAGAAAATTACGGATCTTGCCGGAACTTATTTTGACCTGCCGTCGGATGTGCGGGTGACGACCTATGACGGGCGCGCCTATTTACAGGCGGTGGATCAAAAATACGATGTGATTATGGTGGATGCCTATCAGGACATTACGATTCCGTTTCAGATGTCTTCCGTGGAATTTTTTACGCTGGTCAGGGACCATCTGAAGGAGGACGGCGTGATGGTGGTAAATATGAATATGAAATCCGACGGGGAGGGCGGTATCAACGTCTCTCTTGCGGATACCATCGCCAGTGTATTTCCCAATGTTTACACTGTGGATGTAAAGGGGGCAACCAACAGGGAACTCTTTGCTTCGGAGAATGACAATATTCTGACATTACTGTCAGAAAACAGAAAACATTTAAGTCAGGAAGAACTGACAGTGATGATGGAACGCGTGGAAGAGAATCTAACACCTTACGAGAGCACCGGGGAGATGCTGACAGACAATAAAGCACCGGTGGAGGTACTTGGCATGCGTGTCATCGATGAGCTGATTCAGGATGAGATCGGTTATTATAAAGATATCTTTCAGGAGCAGGGGATAGATGGACTGCTTGGCTCCATGTAGAGGCAGCTTCAGCAGTTTTTTACGGATAAGGAGAATTTCCATGGATTTATTTGAGTATATGAGACAGGGCGCCATGAAAAAGGAATCCCCGTTAGCGGCAAGGCTTCGCCCGCGGACGCTGGATGAAGTGGTGGGACAGCAGCATATTATAGGAAAAGATACGCTGCTCTATCGGGCAATCCGGGCGGATAAGATCAGTTCCGTTATTTTTTATGGCCCGCCGGGTACGGGAAAGACCACCCTGGCGAAGGTGATCGCAGGGACGACCAGCTCCGAATTTACGCAGATCAACGCTACGGTGGCAGGAAAAAAGGATATGGAAGCGGTTGTGGAGAAGGCGAAGGATGATCTGGGGATGTTCGGGAAACGGACCATCCTTTTTATCGATGAGATCCATCGCTTTAACAAGGGGCAGCAGGACTATCTGCTTCCTTTTGTGGAGGACGGGACCATCGTGCTAATTGGGGCGACTACGGAAAATCCTTATTTTGAGGTGAACGGGGCTTTGATCTCCCGTTCCATTGTATTTGAGTTAAAGCCGCTGCAGTCGGAGGATATCAGGGTACTGATCCGGCGTGCCGTGGAAGATAAGGAACGGGGGATGGGGGCTTATGATGCCGTGATAGAGGAGGATGCACTTTCGTTTCTGGCGGATCTTTCCGACGGGGATGCGCGGCGTGCCTTAAATGCGGTGGAACTGGGCGTGCTGACGACAGAACGCAGTGAGGACGGGAAGATTCATCTGACGCTGGAGGTGGTAAAGGAGTGCATTCAGAAGCGCAGCATGCGTTATGATAAGACCGGCGATAACCATTATGATGTGATTTCAGCTTTTATTAAGAGTATGCGGGGCTCAGATCCGGATGCGGTTGTATATTATCTGGCAAGAATGCTGGAATCCGGCGAGGATATCAAATTTATTGCCAGACGTATTATGATATGCGCATCGGAGGATGTGGGCATGGCTGATCCGAATGCATTGACCGTTGCGGTCAGTGCATCCCTGGCGGTGGAAAGAGTAGGAATGCCGGAGGCAAGAATCCTTCTGGCGCAGGCGGCCGTCTATGTTGCCACGGCGCCAAAGAGCAACGCGTCCTATATGGCAGTGAACGATGCGATAGCAGAGGTGCAGAGGACAGGGAACCTGCCGGTCCCGACTCATCTTCAGGACGGCAGCTACAGGGGTGCTAAAAAACTCGGCAGAGGCATCGGCTATAAATACGCCCATGATTATCCGAACCACTATGTGGAACAACAATATCTCCCTTACGAACTGACCGGAAAAGAATTTTTCAAACCCGGAGGAAACGGGTACGAGGTAAAGATCAAAGACCACATGAAGAGCCTGAGGGAGGCGCAGGATGTAAAAGATACAAACCTAAAATAATTTTTGAACCAGCATCTGATAAATCTCTTCATTTTTCTCGCGCCAGTTTTTGCAGATCGAAGCCGCGGTTTCTTCGGCGGGCACGGAAAGGGTGATTTTCACAAGGGGAATCCCCCTTTCTTTTGCGATGAGATGCGCCTCAAATTCCCCGGTGGATGCCCTGTCATAGTTGGAGGTGACAGAGAGTTCGCTGAGCAGTTCGAGTTTGTTTTCCCGCAGATAAGTGTTGATCTCCTCTTTGGTAATGTCGCTGATATTGCCCTGGAAAAAGGTGAGCGCCTGCGCCCCCTCCTCCGTCAGGGAGAAGTGGGAGCGCTCGTTGATAAGCTGTTCGGCTATCATGCCGGCATCGAGGAGTTCGCCGATTGCCTGATTTAATATAATATAATTCGTATATCCTTTGTCGAGGATGAAGTCGCAGACTCTTTTTTTGGATAAGGGCAGAGCGGCCCGTTTCAATAAATATAAAAGAATCAGCTTATAGAGTGTAAGCGGTTCCTGCAGCATATCGCCCACCTGTACCTTTCCGTGGCGTTTAACGACAGATGTGTCATAAAATAGTTTCTGATTGAGGACAAGATCTGTAAACGGATCGCTTCCCGGAACTTTACCGGATGTGATCTTTGACCGCCTGAGCGACAGCTTCCACAACGGTGGGATCGAAGGCCTCTGGCATAATAAAGTCTTCCGCTAATTTGTCGTCCGGAACAAGGGAAGAGATGGCTTTCGCGGCAGCCAGCTTCATTTCCTCCGTGATCTGTCTGGCACGTCCTTCCAGAGCGCCCTTGAAGATGCCGGGGAAAGCAACTACGTTGTTAATCTGGTTCGGGAAATCGGAGCGGCCTGTGCCGACTACTTTCGCGCCGGCAGCCTTTGCGATATCCGGCATGATTTCGGGAACCGGATTTGCCATGGCAAATAAAACCGCATCTTTGTGCATTGCCTTCACCATATCAGGCGTTACGATATTCGGAGCGGAAACGCCCACAAAAATATCGGCATCCTTCATCGCATCGGCGAGAGTACCGTTCTCCTGGGCAGGATTTGTGACATCCATCATCTCTTTCTGCATCCAGTTAAGCCCTTCGGAAGTTTTGGAGAGGATTCCGCTTTTATCACACATGATCACATTGGTAAATCCGTAGGTCAACAGCAGCCTGGTGATGGCAACGCCGGCGCTGCCTGCGCCGTTTACCACGACTTTGCAGTTTTCGGCTTCTTTGTTTACCACTTTCAGGGCGTTGATGATACCCGCAAGAACAACGATGGCGGTGCCGTGCTGGTCATCGTGAAAGACGGGGATATCCAGCGTCTCTTTCAGGCGCCGTTCGATCTCAAAGCATCTGGGGGCTGAGATGTCCTCCAGGTTGATTCCGCCGAAACCCGGCGCGAGATAAGTGACGGCCTTGATGATTTCCTCCGTATCCTGAGTGTCAAGGCAGATGGGGACGGCATTGACGCCTCCAAATTCTTTAAACAGGACGGCCTTGCCTTCCATCACGGGCATAGCGGCATGGGGGCCGATATTGCCAAGTCCCAGAACGGCGGAACCGTCCGAGACAACCGCTACCGTGTTTGCCTTCCAGGTATAGGTGTACGCCGCGTCTTTGTTTTCGGCGATTACTTTGCAGGGTTCCGCGACACCCGGGGTATAAGCCAGTGAGAGGTCCTCCCTTGATTTGACGGGGGTTTTGGAGGTCGTCTCGAGTTTTCCGTTCCAGGTTTCATGCAGTTTCAGTGCTTTTTCATTTATGGACATATGTATTGGCTCCTTGATCGCGTGAGATTTTGTAACATATAATATGATATATACTTTAAAAAAAAATGACAAGCTTTTTGTTAAAATTCTTTTGAAAGCCGAAGCCGTAAGTGAAAAAAGGCAAAATGTAACCGGAAAAATAAAAATATTTTTACAAAAATGAAAAAAAAGGTTGGCACTTTTCGTTTTGTACGGTATAATGGGCGTATTGAAAAGAGATATCTTTATCAAATCTTGGTATTGGACGATGTACCGTAAAGTATCTGCATGCTATTCGATATCCGTAACAAAATCCAGAATGTTAATGATAAACGAAAAAAACGGACAAGAGGAAAAAGTGTCTGAGAGTATGATAATGAAAACCAGAAAGGAGTTAAAACCGAAGTATGAGTGATATGAGAGAAAAGTATGAATCTCTTGCATTGAACGAACTAAAGGAAATAGCGAAAGTGAGGGGAATTCGCGTATCGGGACTGAAAAAGGCGGATCTGATCGAAGCTATGCTGACAGAGGACAGGAAAGATGAGGAAAAGGGAAAGGTAGTGGAGGCGAAGTCTATTATTCCCGGCAGCGCGCCCGAGGGGGAGAAATATCCGTCGGAGCTTGACAGCGGAATCAAAGCCAACGGCATTTTAGAGGTAATGCCGGACGGCTACGGCTTTATCCGCTGTGAAAACTATCTGCCCGGGGAGAATGATGTGTATGTGGCGCCCAGCCAGATCAGGCGGTTTAATTTAAAGACCGGCGATATCGTGGAGGGAAATACAAGGATCAAAACCCAGAGCGAAAAGTTCAGCGCGCTGTTGTATGTCAGGAAGATCAACGGCTTTCCGCCGGAGATTGCGCAGCGCAGGACAAACTTTGAGGATCTGACGCCTATCTTCCCGAATGAGCGCCTGCGGCTTGAGACGCCGGGAGCTTCCGTGGCAATGCGTATTATGGATCTGATCAGTCCGGTAGGTAAGGGGCAGAGGGGTATGATCGTGTCACCGCCGAAGGCAGGTAAGACAACGCTGTTAAAGGAGATAGCGAAGTCCCTGAAAAAGACGAGCCCGGAAGTGCATCTGATTATTCTGCTGATCGACGAGCGCCCGGAGGAAGTGACGGATTTCAAGGAGGCGATCGAAGGCCCCAATGTGGAAGTGATCTATTCTACCTTTGATGAACTGCCGGAGCATCATAAACGTGTGGCGGAGATGGTAATCGAGCGGGCCAAGAGGCTGGTGGAACATAAACAGGATGTCTGCATTTTGCTGGATTCCATTACCCGTCTGACAAGGGCGTATAACCTGACGGTACCGCCCTCAGGAAGAACACTCTCCGGCGGTCTTGATCCGGCGGCGCTCCATATGCCCAAGCGCTTCTTCGGCGCGGCAAGAAATATGCGGGGCGGCGGCAGCCTGACGATTCTGGCAACCGCTCTTGTCGAGACAGGTTCTAAGATGGATGACGTGATCTATGAGGAATTTAAGGGAACCGGTAATATGGAGATGGTTCTTGACCGGAAGCTTTCCGAAAAGAGAGTGTTCCCGGCTGTGGATATTCCGAAGTCCAGCACCAGAAGAGAGGATCTGCTCCTGACACCTGACGAACAGGAGATCATCAATATCCTGAGAAAGGCGTTAAACGGCATGAAAGCGGACGAGGCGGTGGACAAGATACTGGATCTGTTTGCGAGGACAAAGACAAACGGGGAGTTTGTTAATATGGTCAGGAAGATGAAGTTTATCTGATAAAAGAGATTATCAGAAAAAAGAAAAAATTAATACTTGCGCAGATGAGGACGCTATGCTATAATGAATAAGCTGTCGCTGAGAGGCGGGCAATTTTGTAATAGAGAAAAATAAGCGCAAATGAAAATAGAGAGGTGAGAGAAATGAAAGAAGGACTGCATCCTGCCTACTATCAGGCAACTGTCACATGTAACTGCGGGAATACATTTGTAACGGGTTCCACTAAGCCGGAAATTCACGTTGAGGTTTGTTCCAAATGTCATTCATTCTATACTGGCCAGCAGAAGTCAGCCAGAGCAGATGGACGTATTGATAAGTTCAACAAAAAATACGGCATGGCAAAATAAGACGATTATGATGGGGTTGGGGAATGGTTTTCTCAACCCCTTTTTCGTTAAATACAGGGGCAGTCCGCAGAGCGTGCTGTCCGTTGTTTTAAGAAGCGGGGAAGGACGGAGCTGTCCGCATCAGTCCGGGTGGTTGTGTCCGCCCGCTTTTTGGCAGTTATTTCAGGAAGATATAGCAGGGAGTATAAGATGGGCAGAAAAAGAAGATGCTATTCCGGCATAGGCGGCCAGGCGGTGCTGGAAGGGATTATGATGAAAAACAATACACGGTATTCCGTGGCTGTCAGAAAGCCGAATGGTGAGATTGATGTGGAAATCGGGGAATATGCCGGTATACTGGGGAAAAGTGCGGTGACGAAGGTTCCCTTTATCCGGGGAATTTTTTCTTTTGTGGATTCTCTGAGGCTGGGGACAAAATGCCTGAATCATTCCGCCGCTTTTTTTGCGGAAGAGGAGACGGCTGAGGAGAGCGCAGCGGACAAGATGCTGAATAAGGTTTTTAAGGATAAGGCGGAAAGTATTCTGATGGCGCTGACGATGGTCGTTGCGGTTGTTTTCGCTGTGGGTATTTTTATGGTGCTGCCTTATATTCTTTCCAGCTATCTCGAGAGGTTTGTGCGGAATGAATCTCTTCTGGCTATTATAGAAGGATTGATCCGTATCCTGATTTTTGTGATGTATGTTTTGTTGATTTCGCTGATGAAGGATATCAGACGCGTGTATATGTACCACGGTGCGGAGCACAAATGTATTAATTGTATTGAACGGGGAAGAGAGCTGACCGTTGAAAACGTGATGAAAAGTTCCAAACAGCACAGGCGCTGCGGCACCAGTTTTCTGTTGTTTGTGATGCTGGTCAGTGTGATATTGTTTTTCTTTATCAGGGTGGACAATATGGCGCTGAAAATATTGCTTCGGATTTTACTGATACCTGTTATCGCCGGCATTGCCTATGAGATGATCCGTCTGGCGGGCAGGACTGACAACTGGCTGGTCCGCACTGTTTCAGCGCCGGGGCTTTGGCTGCAGGGGCTTACCACAAAGGAACCCGATGAGGGGATGGTGGAAGTGGCAATCAAAGCGGTGGAAGCCGTGTTTGACTGGAAGGCATATCTGAGGGAAAACTTCGGATATGAGGACGAACAGGAATCGGAAGGGTATGTCGGAGAGGATGAGTATTCGGAAGGATATACCGGGGAGAGCGGATATTCGGAAGAGGCTGTCGGGGAGGACGGATATTCGGAAGAAGAGTATGCTGTAGAAAAAGGGCGGCCGGAAGAGGCGTATTTTGCAGAGAAAGGGAAGCCGGAAGAGGAGTATCTTGTAGAGAAAGGGTACCCGGAAGAGAAAGCTGCCATAGAGGAAGGAAATATCGAAAAGGAGTATGCCGGAGAGCTGAGACCGGAGGGGGAACAGTCCCCAAAAGTAGGAACTCGTCGTAAAACAGTACGGAAAAAGATCGAATCAGACGAGAAACAGCAAAAGGCTATACAGGGGGAAGTAAAACAGGAGAGAGTAAAACGGGAGAAAGTAAAGCAGGGGGATGCAAAGCCGGATAAGATTATACAAGGGGAAGTAAAACAGGAGAGAGTAAAACGGGAGAAAGTAAAGCAGGGGGAAGCGAAGCCGGATAAGGCTATACAGGTGGAAGTAAAGCAGGAGAGAGTAAAACGGGAGAAAGTAAAGCAGGGGGAAGCGAAACAGGATAAGGTTATACAGGGGGAAGTAAAGCAGGAGAGGGTAAAACGGGAGAAAGCAAAGCAAGGGGAAGCAAAGCCGGATAAGGTGAAACAGGAGAAGGTAAAACGGGAGAAGATAAACCAGCAGAAAGTAAAACCGGAACCCGAACGGTTAAAGGTAGTGGAGCTGGGAATAGAGGATGAGGATGAGCCCAGTTTTATCGGCAGCGACAGTATTGAGTGAAAAAGGCATGGAATGAGATGCGGTATCAGGAGATTTACAGGCAGGGAGTATACGCTTTAGAGCGGGCAGGGATAGAGGAGGCGGCGCTGGATGCCAGATTGCTTTTGGAGGATGTCTGCGGTACGGATAGGACGGCGCTGTATGCACATGGCGAACAGGAGCTGACCGGTGGGCAGGAGGAGCGGTATCTGGAAAAGATCAGACACCGGGCGGAGAGGATTCCGCTCCAGCATATCCTTGGAAAAACGGAATTTATGGGATTGACTTTCAAGGTCAATGAGGATGTGCTCTGTCCTCGCCCGGATACGGAAATACTGGTGGAAGAGGTGTTAAAACATCTGCATGATGGTATGCGGATTCTTGACATCGGTACGGGCAGCGGCTGTATTTTGCTGAGCCTGCTTCATTATTCCAATGATTGTCAGGGAGTCGGGGTGGATATTTCCGAAAAAGCGCTGCAGGTGGCGAAGGAAAATGCGGAAAAACTGTCGGCGGATCGGGCATCTTTTATCAGGAGTGATCTGTTTGGTGGGGTGGAAGGCGTTTTTGAGATTATTGTGTCCAATCCGCCTTATATCAGAAGCAGCGAGATAGAGCACCTGATGCCGGAAGTAAGAGATCATGATCCGCGCGCTGCCCTTGACGGCAGGGAGGACGGCCTGTTTTTTTACCGGGAGATCACAAAAAGGGCAAAAGAGTATCTGCCCGGTGGCGGTATGCTGTTTTATGAAATCGGATATGATCAGGGAGAAGCGGTCAGCAGAATAATGAGAGACAACGGGTTCCGGGAAGTTGAGATCATAAAGGACTTTTCGGGGCTGGACAGGGTTGTATCGGGGACGGCGTATTGAGAGATTGATATATGGCCGGTTATCCGGTACAGAGATTGATAAATATTGCGGAGAAAATAAGGAGAGGTATTTCATATGTTTGACAAATTGGATGATCTGCTGCGGAGATTTGAGGAGATCATGAACGAACTGGCTGAGCCGGGAGTTACGGATAACCAGAAGCATTTCCGTGAACTGATGAAGGAACAGAGCGACCTCACCCCTTTGGTGGAGGCGTATAAAGAGTATAAAAAATGCGGGCAGGATGTGGAGGATTCTCTGGCAATGCTGGAGGAGGAGTCTGATGAAGATATGCGGGATATGCTGAAAGAGGAACTTTCCGCATCCAAAAAGCGTATTGAAGAGTTGGAAAACGAGTTGAAGATCCTGCTGCTGCCGAAAGATCCCAATGATGACAAGAATGTCATTGTGGAGATCCGTGCCGGCGCCGGCGGCGATGAGGCGGCTCTTTTTGCGGCGGAAATATATCGTATGTATGTGCATTACGCGGAGACAAAAAGATGGAAGGTGGAGACGCTGGAGGTGGAGGAAATCGGCATCGGCGGCATGAAGAGCGTGACCTTTATGCTCAGCGGCCAGGGCGCTTACTCCATTATGAAATATGAGAGCGGAGTGCATCGGGTACAGCGCGTGCCTGAGACGGAATCCGGCGGGCGCATCCATACGTCCACAATCACCGTGGCAGTGATGCCGGAGGCGGAGGAAGTGGATGTGCAGATCGATGAGCGGGATATTCGGATCGATGTATGCAGATCTTCAGGAGCCGGCGGACAGTGTGTCAACACCACGGACTCCGCGGTACGTCTGACACATATTCCCACGGGAATCGTGATTTATTCCCAGACTGAAAAGTCTCAGATACAGAACAGGGCAAAGGCATATGCTCTTCTGCGCACAAAACTCTATGATCTGGAGCAGCAGAAAGCTCATGATGCGGAGGCGGAACTGCGCAAGAGTCAGGTGGGGACAGGCGACCGGTCCGAAAAAATCAGAACCTATAATTTCCCTCAGGGCAGGGTGACGGATCACAGGATCAACCTGACTTTGTATAAGCTGGATAAGATCATGAACGGGGATATCCAGGAGGTCATAGATGCATGCATTGCAGCCGATCAGGCAGCAAAATTGTTGAAGATGGGAGAAAACTGAGTTCCCGGAAGATGTACTGAAAGAGATCATGCGGAACTGGAATAAGGAGAAAAATATGATACTTGATTTTAAACAGATGGAAGAGACGATAATGCCTCATTTTAAGGGCGGCGAGAAGCAGATGGCAGCAAAGATGTATGCGGATGAGAAAAACCGTATTCTGCTGAGCAGGCTGATTCCGGGGGCGAGTGTGGGACTGCATACTCATGAGGGCAGCAGTGAGATCATCTATATTCTGGAAGGTGCGGCGAAGGTATTTTATGACGGTGAGGAGCTGCGGATCGGTGCGGGAGAGGCGCATTATTGTCCGGAGGGGCACGAGCACAGTCTGATCAATGATACGGACAGTGATCTTGTGTTTTTTGCTGTGGTGCCGCAGCAGTAGGAGGCATATACTGTAAAAAAGATTTTTTTGAGGTATCAATGGCTTCACAGAAACTGGAAAACTTGTTAAATCTGTCTTTGGAGGCATCACCCGGGGAGCGGGAGAGGTCTCTGGAATTGCCGGTTGGCGTGGAAGAGGACAGGTGGGAACTGATCATAAAATATCATGGAGACCTTGGGGAGGCTTTACGCAGAGCCGGTTTGCTGCCGGCAGATCAGGATATGACGGCAGGAGATTTGACCGAAACGGTACAGGTGGAATATTTACTGCCGGGATATGCGATTATGACGGCAGGGCAGGAGGCGATAGCGCTGCTTCCTTCCCTGCCGGAAATTGATTTTGTGGAAAAGCCCAAGGCACTGTATGAGGGAGAGATCAGTATCGGCCAGGGCAAGCTTGCCTCCTGTGTGCAGGAAGTGACGGAGAGGGAGCCCTATTTGAGCGGACAGGGATGTCTTGTCGGAATACCGGATTCCGGTATCGATTATAAAAACGGCGTGTTTCTGGATGAACAGGGACAGAGCCGCATTTTGTTTTTGTGGGATCAAACCCTGCAGGCAGATAAGGAAAAGAACCTTGTATCGCCGCAGGGCTTTTTTCATGGTGTGGAATTTACGAAGGAGCAGCTTGATCAAAGTATTGTATCCGGCGCAGCGCTTACATTTGACCGTTCGGGGCACGGGACCGGAGTGGCAGCCATAGCGGCAGGAAAGGAGGGGGTTGCGCCCGGAGCAGGGCTTTTGGTTGTAAAGCTTGGGAAGGGAAGCGGCGCGGCAGGCTCTTCCCGCACGACGGAACTGATGCGCGCTGTGGCATGGATGCTGCAAAAGGCGCAGGAACTTGGGATGCCCCTTGCAATCAATATCAGTTATGGCAGTACCTATGGTTCCCATGACGGAACATCGCTGCTGGAGACTTTTTTAAACAGTGCGGCGGAAAGTTACAAGACGGTAATCTGTGTGGGAAGCGGGAATGAGGGAGCGGCGGCAGGGCATACGCAGGTTATTTTAGACGGGGAGAAACGGGTGGAGTGCAGCATAGCGGGCTATCAGGGTGCTTGTAATATTTCGATGTGGAAAAATTACGGGGATGTCTTTCGGTTAGAGCTGATATCTCCGGGAGGCGGCAGTCTGGAAATTCCGCTGGACAGGATCGGAAAAAGGGAATTTGTGCTAGATGGGACAAAGATATTGTTTTACTGCGGGGAACCGGCGCCTTATACCAAGCTGCAGGAATATTATTTCGACTTTCTTGGTACGCCTTACATTGTGGCGGGAATCTGGACTTTTGTGCTGACACCTCTTAAGGTCATCCAGGGCGCCGTCAGTTTTTATCTGCCTTCGGCGGAGGCGGTAAACAGGGGCACCAATTTTTTCCGTCCCACGGCGGCGGTGTCCATGACGATCCCCTCTACGGCGCAGAAGGTCATTACCGTGGGGGCATATAATCCCCTTTATCAGGAATATGCGGATTTTTCCGGCAGGGGTTATCTCATAGGGGAAGGGACGGCGGAGGAAGGAAAATTTTTCTATGAGCAGCAGATGAAACCGGATCTGTGCGCGCCCGGTACGGATCTTCTGGTACCGGATGGGCAGGGAAGTTATGCGGTAGTCTCCGGTACATCTTTTGCGGCACCCTTTGCCGCCGGCAGCAGTGCACTGCTGATGGAGTGGGGGATCGTGCAGGGGAACGATCCGTATCTGTACGGGGAGAAAGTGAAGGCTTATTTTATCAAGGGGGCGAAGAGGCTGCCGGGGTTTACGAGATATCCGAATGAGATGGTTGGGTGGGGGGCGCTTTGTGTTGAAAATAGTTTGCCTGTGTAAAAGAGAGTAGATTTTTAGGGAAATAAGCACTTTGTTTTGGCATATATATTGTCGAATAAAGTGCTTATTGTACGTTGTTTGGATTTTATATAAATATTTGGTAGGGCTAAAACGAATCACAATTTATAAATAGCATGGATTTTTAAGATGGAAATAGAACTTGCGTTCGAAACTAATTGAAAAAGTAAAGATGGTATGCTATACTTCTACATGTGTAATAAGATTTTAATCAGTGCCATATGGGAGGAGAAGGATGGGAAAAAATAAAGTAATTGTGGTGCAAAACATTAACGTTACTGTTTCAGAGGAAAAT
>JAAWOG010000021.1 GCA_022799355.1 Lachnospiraceae bacterium
GTCGAAACCTATTGGTGTGAGCGAATATCATTTGTGTACAGATCTTCCGCTGGATTTGAAAAGTGCTTTACCGGATCCGGAGGAGATTAGGAGTAGGATTGATATGAAAAATAAATTGTGCAGACCGTCTGCACAAATGAATTAGAAAGAGTTTCATGATAATACCATGATAACAAAAATTCTAAAAACCTCAGATACAGGGTGCATATGTGGATAACTATCTCTTACATTTTAAAAATTTTCATCATATTTTTTATGATTTCTCGTTTTGATTCATCCGGAAGGCTGAATTGTTACTATGATATTGCGGCCGTTTTCATTTTTTCTTGCATATCCGCAATATTCATGATACAATAATTCGCGGCAAAACGATAAATTTATATAGTAATTCCGGCGGGGATTGTATCTTACCGCAAGGCCTGTCGGAATGCGCGGATTCAACCGGACTTTGCAGAGAAAGGCGTGGCATTTACTATGATAGAAGCGGCAATTTACGGATATGGGAACATCGGAAGCGGTGTAGCGGAAGTGATCGAAAAAAATCAGGAGCGGATCGAGAGAGCCGTAGGAGAAGGCGTGCATGTGAAATATGTACTGGACCTCAGGGAGTTTGAGGATGATCCGGTGCGGGAGGTTTTAGTGCATGATGTGGATATCATCGTGAACGATCCGGAGGTGAAGATCATCTGTGAGACTATGGGCGGAAACGAGCCTGCCTACACTTTTACGAAGAAAGCGCTGATGGCGGGAAAGAGCGTCTGCACATCGAATAAGGAGCTGGTGGCAAACCACGGAGCGGAGCTGATAAAGATCGCGGCGGAGCATGGATGCAATTATTTCTTTGAAGCCAGCGTGGGCGGCGGGATTCCGGTTATCCGGACGTTGAATAACGCGTTGAAACAGGAGAAGATTTTAAATATCAGCGGCATTGTAAACGGCACCACCAACTATATTCTGACAAAGATGGAGAGAGAAGGCGCCGCCTTTGAGGATGTGCTGAAAGAGGCGCAGGAACTTGGCTTTGCGGAGAGAAATCCGGAGGCGGATGTGGAAGGCTATGATGCCTGCCGCAAGATCGCTATTTTAGCATCTCTGATGAGCGGAAAGAGCGTGGATTATAAGGATATCTATACCGAAGGCATTACGAAGCTGACGGCAGAGGATTTTCTGTATGCGAAAAAGATGGGAAGGACCATAAAACTTCTTGCCATGAGCAAGCTGACGGAGGACGGATATCTTGCGATGGTGGCGCCTGTGCTGATCGGAGAGAAGAGTCCGCTTTATCACGTGAGCGGCGTTTTCAACGGGATTTTTGTGAAGGGAAATATGCTCGGAGATTCCATGTATTATGGCAGCGGGGCAGGCAAGCTTCCCACCGCCAGCGCGGTTGTGGCGGACGTAGTGGAGGCGGGGCGTTTCCCCGGAAAGCATCTGCCGATTGACTGGAGCGAGGAAAAGGCCGCACTGGCGGATCTCTCCTTATCAAAAAGACGGTTCTTTGTGCGGTTTGACAGAAACAAAGTGCCGGAGGCAAAGGCGGCGGCTGAGTTTGGCAACGGCAGAGTGGTATTTCTGGAAGAGTGCCCGGAGGAATACGGGTATATCACACCGGAGATGAGTGAGAAGGAATTCGCCGGGAAGTTTGAAGGTATGGACGGGGCGATCGCAAGAATCCGCATTGAGGAGTAAGAGATGAAATATATTGTAGTGTTGGGCGACGGTATGGCGGATGAACCGATTGACGGGCTGGGCGGGAAAACGCCTCTTGAGTACGCCGATACAAAGATGATGGATGAACTCAGCGCAAAGGGCGAGGTCGGTATGGTACATACCATCCCGGAGGGAATGAAGCCGGGTTCCGATACGGCGAATCTCTCGGTGCTCGGGTATGATCCGAAACGGTATTACTCAGGACGCTCTCCTTTAGAGGCGTTGTCAATCGGGGTACCGATGAAGGATACGGATATCGCGATCCGCTGTAATATTGTAACAATTTCCGACGATGATGTACCTTTTGAAGATAAAACCATTATCGATCACAGTGCCGATGAGATCAGCACCGAAGACTGCGCCGTACTGCTGAGGGCAGTACAGGAAGAGCTTCAGGATGAGACATATCGGTTTTATCCGGGAACAAGCTACAGACACTGCCTGATCTGGGATAAGGGGCAGGTGGTGGAACTGACGCCGCCTCATGACGTGCTGGGGCAGAAAATCGGAGAATATCTGCCGAAGGATGTTCCTCTGCGGCGGATGATGGAGAGCAGCTACCGGATTTTAAAGGACCATCCTCTGAACATGGAGAGAAAGAAGAAGGGGCTCCATCCTGCGAACTGCTGCTGGTTCTGGGGCGCCGGAACAAAGCCGATGCTCTCCGGTTTCACGGAAAAGACCGGCAAAAAGGGACTGATGATCTCGGCGGTGGATCTGCTCAAAGGAATCGCCGTGGGAGCCGGAATGGGCGTGGCGGAGGTAGAAGGCGCGAACGGCGGCCTGCATACCAACTATGAAGGGAAAGCCCAGGCGGCGGTGAAAGGCCTTTTGGAGCAGGGATATGATTTTGCCTATATCCATGTGGAGGCGCCGGACGAAATGGGGCATCAGGGCAGCGTGGAAAAGAAGGTGCAGGCGATAGAATATCTGGATGAAAGGGTAATCCGTCCGGTGGTTAAGGCTATGGACGAATCGGGAGAGGATTACAGGCTGCTTATTTTGCCGGATCATCCCACACCGATACGGGTGAGAACTCACACCGCGGATAACGTACCCTATCTTCTGTATGACAGCAGGAAGGATGCAAAGTCAGAACGCCGGTATAATGAGCGGGAAGCGGCGGAAGGTCCTTTTATGGAGAGAGGACATGAGATCATAGGGTATCTGTTTGAATAAAAAACAGCGGCTGAAAATCGTTTTAAGTTAAAGTGTACTGTAGATGCAGATGCGGAACTGGAATAATAGGAGTGATAAAGTGAAAAAAGTTGTCAAATTCGGCGGGAGTTCTCTTGCCAGTGCGGAGCAGTTTGAAAAAGTGGGAAATATTGTCTGGGCGGATGAGAGCAGGCGCTATGTGGTGCCCTCCGCACCGGGAAAGCGGGATGCCAGGGACACGAAAGTGACGGATATGCTCTACGAATGTTATGCCATGGCGGAAGCGGAGAGTGACTTCGGGGAAGAATTTGCAGCCATAAAGGCGCGGTATCAGGAGATTATCGACGGTCTTCATCTGGAACTCTCCCTGGAAAAAGAATTTGAGGAGATCAGTAAGAACTTTCGTGAGAAGGCGGGCAGAGATTATGCGGCTTCCCGGGGAGAATATCTGAACGGGATCATTATGGCAAATTATCTGAATTTTGAGTTCATTGATGCCGTCGAGGTGATCCGGTTTGACGAAAATGATGAGTTTGATGCGGAAGTGACAAACACAATTCTGGAAAAGAGGCTGCGAAAGACGGAGTATGCGGTGATTCCGGGCTTTTACGGCGCGAAGAAGGACGGGACGGTAAAGACCTTTTCCCGGGGCGGTTCCGATGTGACAGGCTCTATTGTGGCAAGGGCAGTGCAGGCGGACGCGTATGAGAACTGGACCGATGTCTCGGGTTTTTTAATTGCTGATCCCCGTATCATTTATAAGCCTGAGCGGATCGATATGATCACCTACAGGGAACTGCGGGAACTTTCCTACATGGGAGCTTCGGTGCTCCATGAGGACGCGATCTTCCCGGTAAGGAAAGAGGGGATTCCGATCAATATCCGCAATACCAATATGCCGGAGGACGAGGGCACCTGGATTGTGGGCAGTACCTGTCAGAAATCCAAATATACGATCACCGGGATTGCCGGCAAGAAGGGTTTTTGCTCGGTTATGCTGGATAAGGATATGATGAACTCGGAGGTTGGGTTTGGGAGGAAAGTGCTGCAGGCATTTGAGGACAACCACATTTCCTTTGAGCATATGCCTTCCGGTATTGATACGATGACGATCCTGGTGCATCAGGATGATTTTGTACACAAAGAACAGTCCGTGGTCTCCGCGATCCACAGGCTGGCGAATCCGGACCATATTGAGATCGAGGCTGATCTGGCGCTGATCGCGGTGGTGGGGAGGAGCATGAAATCTTCGAGGGGAACGGCCGGCAGGATTTTCTCCGCACTGGCGCATGCCAACGTCAACGTGAAGATGATCGATCAGGGTTCCTCTGAGCTGAATATTATTATCGGCGTGAAAAATGAGGATTTTGAGGTGGCAATCAAGGCAATCTATGACATTTTTGTGCTGGCAAGAATATAGCCTGAAATGAAAATAAATCACCCCGGGTATACCATGAATGATATGCCCGGGGCGATTCATTTTTTGGAGTTCACTTTTTGATATAATATCTGAAATAAGTTCCGTCTATGATCTGTGATGCGCCGTATTCATGTTCCACCCACTGTATGATCCATGTCTCATTGTCCCAGTGAATCTCTCCGTACCAGCAGGGGATGACCATGATATCGGGATATTTTTCGGGGTACAATTCCCAGTATTTCAGCAGGGTATCGTCATATCTTGGATCGGATATGGTGGTATAGGAGGCGATTTCGATATCGTCCCGGAACAAATAGCCGGTGGCATCGTTTTCCAGCAAAAATACCTTATCTCCTGGTTCCATAAATTCCTGCATTTCCGCATGGAGGCTTTCGTGCATCACGCACTGCATGTATTCGGCAAGGATGCCTTTTGCCGGTCCTTCGGAGATAATCCCCCTTACCCGGGTGACATTCTGAGGCAGGTCCTGATCGCCCCGATATTCCCAGCCTTTGGTAAAAACTGCGGCAAAGCAGCTGATAAGCAGAAAAACCATGCCGTATTTTTGATATACGTCCGGAGCATGGCGCTTTGTATACAGAAGAGCGGCGGCGGTCCCCATAACGATACCGGGAAGAAGATAGCGGACGGAGGTAAAGACGGTCAGGTCCGTCAGCAGCAGGACTGCGATAAAGGTAAGCACGCTGCTGAACATCCAGAGTTTTATGATATTGGTTTTTTCTGCCGTTTTGTTTTCGGCAATATTGTTTCCGAAGATATAGAAAAATACAAACAGAGTAAAATAAGCGGTATGAATATAGAAGTAATCATTGTTTTTCGGAGTGAGCAGCCATATGATAAGAGGAAAGACAGTCACGATGATCAGGGTATAAAACATAAACAGGGCAAAATTCTCCCGCCTGTTTTCCGTGATCTGCCTGCGGAATTTCATATAAAGCCATGCGGCCGCACCGCAGAGTGCGCTGATCAGAAGTGCCTGTCCGCACTGGATAAAATATTCTCCGAACTTCTGTAAAAGTGTGATTTCGGTATGCCCGCTGTTTCCAAGCATCATGTAATGCAGGTTGTCGGAAAGCTCCGTGAGCGTCATATAACCGAGCAGGCGCGCAAGATAGAGTGCGCCGCTTATCAGGCAGGTTCCGGTAAACAGGAGGGCGCTCTTTTTTCCGTACCCGTTTTGTTTCCACAAATACCATAAAAAGAAGGGAAACAAAATGGCGGCGGAGGGATAGGAGAGTACCATACCGCACATCCAGAGCCCGCAGCGCAGGGCTGTGGCCGGTTTTTTGGTCTGTTCCAGATGAAACAGATCCAAAAGGAGCAGCGTCAGAAACCATATGAGCAGATTGGAAAACTCCGGCGTCACATAACCCTTCGGCAGAAGATTAAAATAAAGAAGGGCAAGATAAAAACTGTGTTCCCGGGAGAGAAAACGGCTCATTACGCGAAAGACACCGAAGGAGAGGCCGCCGTGGATCAGAGTGCCCCAGATGCGGAGCCAAATCGCCACGCCCGCAGTGGTGTGAAAGAGCGATCTGTAGATCAGGATCAGAAATTCGGACACAAAAGCCGAAGTCTGATGAGGATCCCAGATATGGGTGATCATCTTATCGCCGTTGAGCATCCGGCAGGAGAGGGTTATGGCATAGCCTTCATCCATCTGGTAGCCGATAAAGATGCATTTGAGAGCGGCGAGGGCGCTGCCGATCAGCAGCAGTATGCACAGCAGGTTCCGTGTATTTTTTTTGGAAGTTTTCTGATTCATGATTTATCATTCCCTATTGTCTTTTTTATTCCCGCGGGCAGCAAGCCAGGCAGCCGTGCCTGTACGGATATTTGGCGACTGCCGCGGGGTGAAATCCCCCGTAGCCTGCCGCAGGGTATTTCAGTGCTTTTCTGCCAATCATAGCATAAATCAGATGGAAATACAACTTTAGTAGTATGGTATTTCTTCCTGATCTGTGCTAATAATGAAGCAGGATGCATCCGGAAAAAATAAAATAAAAAAGGAGAGATTGTTTATGTACTTATTATCGGTGTTAGCGGTGGTTTTATGTTTTTTGCTGGTTGATATTTTTCAGCATTCGGTGAGATTCTTTGAGTTCTTTGATATGGGAAGCCTGCTCTTTTTGATAGTGCTGATTATTCCTCTGATGCTTTCGGCGGGGCTTTTAAAGGATTTGAACAATGCTTTTGGGTTTATCTTCGGAAAGAAGAAGGCGGCTACGCTGCTTATGCTGAAAAGGGCAAAGCTTGCGGTGGATACGACGATGAGGGCGGCTGTCTGGGGCAGTGTATTTGTGATGGTGCTGCAGCTTATCGTGCTGCTTCATAGTATGTCGGATCTGACCTATCTGGGCCCTGTGATATCGCAGTCGTTCCTGACATTGCTGTACGCGATGGTGATCTGCCTGCTTATGGTGCCCATCAGGGCGAAGCTGGAACAGAGGATTCTGGAATATATGCCCTCCTGTGAGGAAAAAGAGGAGGAGGAGATGGTGTGATCAAGTCCGGAAACCGGGATAAAAAATATGACGGGAAGAGAGCGGAGCTGATAAAGATATTGAAAAGAGGCGGAGCGGTCATCGGGTATCTGCTTCTATTGTCAATCTTCTTCGGGTTTCAGATAACAAAATTGTTTGACGGTAAACAGTTTTTGCTTTTGCTGCTGGGGACGGGGATCTTAATGATCCCATCCCTGGGGCAGGGGGCGCAGGAAGGAGGGGAGCGGATACGGCGGCATATTTCGTCCTGCGCGCTCTGGGCAAGCTTTCTGGAAAGTTTTCTGCTGTGCCTTATGGCAATGGAACATATGGGCAGGGCGGAGGAGATCATGCCGGAAATAGCGCTTTGCTTAAGGCCCATCCTGTATGGCGTCTGTATTTTCAGCATTTTTGAGGAAGAGAAGGCGGAAGGAAGAGAGAAGGAGAGGAAGGCGGAGGGCAGTTTCAGGGAGATTACGGCATCGGAGAGTTATGCGATCTTTCAAAGCCTGGGGCTGACCGGAAGGGAGTGTGAGATAGCGGTTCTGGTCTGTCAGGGCATGAGCAACGGGGAGATAGCGGAGAATCTGTGTATTTCAGAGGCTACGGTGAAGAAACACCTCTCTAATATGTTCGGGAAGCTGGGATGTGAGAGAAGGGAGCAGGTCAGACTCAAGTTGTTTCAATAAAATATTTTTGGATGTTGGGGAAGAAAGTTGTTGACATAATCGAACATTTGTTCTAATATATGTATATGGATACAAAAAAGTATGAATTACTATCAGAGAACAGCATAGAATCCCCGGCGGCCGGGATATCGGCAGGAGGGGATATTTCCGGGAGGGCAAGGTCAGGGAAGAATACATTGTCCGTCGGAAAAGACGGGCAGCTTTCCGTGATGGAGAAGCTGCAGATTCTGACGGACGCCGCGAAATATGATGTGGCGTGTACCAGCAGCGGCGTGGAGAGAAAGGGAAGCGGGAAGGGGATGGGAAATACGAAGCTTGCCGGTATCTGCCACAGCTTTGCGGCGGATGGGAGGTGCATTTCGCTGCTGAAGATCCTGTTTACGAATTACTGTATTTATGACTGTAAATATTGTATTAACAGGAGCAGCAATGATGTGGAGAGGGCAGCCTTTACGCCGGAGGAAATCTGTGAGCTGACGATCAATTTTTACAGGAGAAATTATATCGAGGGATTATTTTTGAGTTCCGGGATTATCAAAGATCCCAGTTATACGATGGAGCTGATCTATACGGCGATTTGGAGGCTGCGGAATATCTATCGGTTCGAGGGTTATATTCATGTGAAGGCGATTCCGGGTGCCGATCCGGAGATCATTTACCGGCTGGGGCTTTTGGTGGACAGGATGAGTGTGAACCTGGAACTGCCTACGGCGGAGGGGCTTCGCAATCTCGCCCCGAATAAAAACAGGACTACGATTTTAAAGCCCATGCGTCAGATCCAGAACGGAATCGCGAGCAGTAAGGAAGAGGTGGCGCTTTACCGCCATGCGCCGCAGTTTGTGCCGGCGGGACAGTCTACCCAGATGATCATCGGCGCTACGCCGGAGAATGATTATCAGATCGTTTCGGTGGCGGAATCCCTGTACCAAAAATTTGCGCTGAAGAGGGTGTTTTACTCTGCGTTTATCCGGGTAAATGAGGATAAGATGCTGCCGGCTCTGCCCGGCGGGCCGCCTCTTCTTCGGGAACACAGGCTGTATCAGGCGGATTTTCTGCTCCGCTATTACGGTTTTGAGGCAAAGGAGCTGCTCTCTGAGGAGCGCCCTAATTTTAATGTACTGCTGGATCCGAAATGTGACTGGGCGCTGCGGCATCTGGAACTGTTCCCGATGGAAGTGAATAAGGCTTCCTATGAAATGCTGCTGCGGGTGCCGGGGATCGGCGTGAAATCAGCCCAGCGTATTGTCAGGGGCAGGAGGCTTGGCAGCCTGCGGTTTGAGGATCTGAAAAAGATCGGTGTGGTGCTGAAAAGGGCGCTCTATTTTATCTGCTGCAATGGGAAGATGATGTACCGTACGAAGATAGAGGAGGATTATATCACGAGAAACCTGCTGGATACGGATCAGAGGCGTCCGGCGGTGCCGGATATAATAGACGGCAGGGAGGTCACATATAAGCAGCTATCCCTTTTTGACGATGTGACGGCGGCAGGGATGGTGCCGGCGCAGAGCGGACAGAGATACGCAGGAGCTGGGTGAAATACGGGGGATGTGAAGATGGATGTTATGGTGTTTGTCTGTGAGGACAGTATAGAAGGAATCCTTACCGGAGTGTATGACGCCTGGGCGGAGGCGTTGTCTTCCCGCCTGGGGCACGCCCATTGCAGGCTTGCGGTTACGGGGCGGCGTATTTCAGGAGTGGATGGAAGCCGGCAGGACGGCGGCATGGGGGATGGGCAGGGAAGCTTTGAGGAGTATTTTAACCTGGAATTATTTTGTACCTATCGGGATACGCCGCCGGATGCCGGGAAGGCCGGGAAAGTGATCAGGACGCTGAGAAGGCGGCTCGGAGAGGAAGTCTATGAATGTCTCTGCTATGCCATGGCTTCCCGTGAGCCGGACAAGGCGGAGGCGGTCTATAAGACGATCGTTGCGGGACTTTCCATGAAAGAAGGGCACCGGACGCTGGATAAAGTGACAGATCCTTATGTGGCAAGATGTTTTGACTTAAAGCGCAACGTGGGCAGTGAGATCCACCGGGAACTGGAGTTTTTACGGTTTCAGGAATTGGAGAGCGGCGTTCTTTTGGCGAAGATCCATCCGAAAAACGATGTGCTGATGTATTTGGGACCTCATTTTTCGGACAGGCTGCCGCTGGAAAATTTTTTAATCTACGATATCAGCCGGAGAAAGGCTCTCTTTCATGAGAGGGAGAAGGACTGGTATATGATGGATGCGCTGGAGCTGGATGGTGAGATGGCAGGGCGTATCAGTACGGAGGAGGAATACTATCAGGATCTGTTTCGGACGTTCTGCCGCACGATAGCCATCGAGAGCCGGGAGAACAGGGCGCTGCAGAGACAGTTTCTGCCGCTTTATTTCAGAGATCTGATGCCGGAGTTTCAGTGAGGAAATCACAGTCTGGTTTCGGGAGAGCAGGGGGCGGAGGGGTACCGACCGAGGTGATATAAAGTGATGAAATAATTATAAAATGTATTGCAAATTTTTATATGGACTGGTATAGTAATATAAAGCATGCTTCTGAATGTTCAAACACATCTTTATCATATCTGAATTTCTAGGAAATCCATGCTTAAGATTCATAAAGAAAAAAGCAGGATTTTTGATAGGAAGAAAAAGGTATTGCCATTTCAGAAACTCCTGCGAGAGAAAGGAGAACTGAATATGGAAACTGAATGGAGGAATTATCGCAAAAAGAACTATGAAGAACTGGAACTGAAAGATGATTTTATGTTCGGAAAAGTGATGCAGAATGAGGAACTGTGCAGAAGGACACTGGAGACTTTGCTGGAAATGCCGATAAGAGGTATTTCCGGTCTCGAGAGGCAGAAGGGAATTGAACTGCTCGGGGACAGAAAAGGAATCCGTCTCGATATTTATGTGCGGGATGCGGATAAGACGGTGTATGATGCGGAAATGCAGCAGCGGCATAAAAAGGAAGATGAGGAAGGACTTCCGAAACGGACACGCTATTATCAGGGGCTGATCGATCTGGATATACTGGAAAGCGGAGGAAAGTATCAGGAGCTGCCGGACAGTTATATTATTTTTATCTGTACATTTGATCCTTTTGGGAAAAACAGAAGCCGGTATACATTCGGAAATGTATGTCTTGAGGATACGGATATCCGGCTCCATGACGGGGCGGTAAAAATATTCTTTAATACAAAAGGCAGCAGGGAAGGCATGAATGCCGATGTCAGAATGCTCCTGGAATATCTGGACACCAAATCGGTTGCAAATAAGCTGACGGAAGATCTGGACAGAGCCGTGGAAGAAGTCAGGCGAAATGAAAAGTGGAGACTGGAATATATGAAAGAACGGTTTATTTACATAGAAGCGAGAGAAGACGGAAGGCTTGACGGGCTGGAGGAAGGACGCGAAGAGGGACGCAAAGAGGGGCTGGAGGAAGGACGCAAAGCGGCTCTTGAAGAGGCGCAGAGAGAGGCCGCATTTAATATGGCCGAAATGCTTGTGAAAAACGTTGAGGCGGCAATGCGGAATTTTCATGTTGACCTGCCCGGCGCATGTAACGGTTTGGGGATACATATTGAGGAATACGGGAAGGCAAAAGAAATGCTGGATAGTTTAAAGGAATAAAAGAAATTTTGATAATATGGAGGGAAAATCCCGATGAAAGGTTAGTGTTGATCTTTCATCGGGATTTTTTTGTAAAGTTATTTAAAACATATTGACAAATATTATAAAAATAATTATTATAAGTATTATAATAAATAATAAAAAGGAGGAAATCATGAATTTAACAGAGAGGGACTGGAAAAAAATTACAGAAATCATTCGGGCGTATGAGGGGAAAATAGATAAAAACTTTAAGATTCCCTTGCCTGAGTATGAAGAGCGGTACGAAAAAGTTTGGAAAGAACTGGAAGAGCGCAATATTGATATGGGATTTTTCTTCTGGTACAGGGAAATGCCGGGAGATGGTATTTACCTTACAGGATATAATCCGACCATCGAGAGAGCCAGCGGGGTGATTGCTCCGGGCAGGAGGCCTCTTCTGCTTGCGGGCCCGGAGTCCGGTGTGATGGCGAAGGAGGCGGGACTCGGACTTGAGACGGCATTTGTAAATGAGTTCAGCATTCCGGATGAATATTATGAAGGAGTCGAACGGGGAAATCTCAATGAGATTATATCAGAGTATATAGGTCACAGTATAAAAAGGATCGGATTTATGACGGCTGCGGATCTGATACCCGGACAGTTTATGGATTTTCTGAGAGAAGGCTTCGGAAATGTGGAGGTTGTGGATGCCTCTGATATTTTAGAAGAACTTCGCTACGAAAAGTCAGAGAGTGAGATGAAATGTATGGAACAGGCGGATATGATTGCCTGTGCGGCAGTTCGGACGATGCTGGCAGTTGCGGCACCCGGGATGCGGGAGAGTGAGATCGCGGCAGTTGGCGACTTTACGGTTAAAACGCTTGGTGGAAACGGATTTGGATTTGATACTATCGTAAATTCCGCGGAGAGATGCAGAACGGTTATCGGACCGGCGGGGAATCGTATCATTCGGGAAGGTGAGATTGTACAGGTAGGATGCAGCCCCAGTTTTGAAGGATATAAGGGCGTATGCCGCAGAGCGTTTGTCATGGGGCAGAGATCAGATATTCAGAAGCAATATTTTGAATGTATGAATGAAGCATATCGCAGGGCGGAAGCGGCAATATATAAAGTATGCGAAGAGGGACTTGCCACGAATCTGATCGATCTGGCGGCAAGAGATTATTTTGCATCCCAGGAGATAGACGGTGAGAATATGAAGCAGTTCCATATGTACAGCACCTGCCATGGAACGGGATTGACAGAATGCCTGGAGAAAATGGTGATCACACCGACAAAGGAAGAAAGGTATGGTGAAAATGTAGGACTGATGTTGGATCTTGGGTGTTATGGACATCCGAATCCGCAGATCGCAGGGGGATGCGTGGAGGACGCTTATTTAAAGAGAGGAAGCAGGGTATATAAATGCTCGGATGTTCCTGTGGACGTACAGGAGCTTGTAGGAAAAGGAATGTGATGGTATGAAGAAAGAGAGAAGGTTAACCATAGGGAACAGGGAGGGGACGCTTCTTATCACTATACTGGTCATCTTTGTACTCATGTGTCTGGCCAAAGGCAGCCTGTTTTATGCGAGAAGTAATATTGAAGCCATATTTTCCAATCTGGCTTATGATCTTTTGCTGGCGTGCGGTATGACATTTGTCATTATTCTGGGCGGCGTGGATTTGTCTGTGGGAGCGGTACTTGCTTTGACGGGTATTATCTGTACTCTGATGATCCAGCAGGGAGCGGGGACGGCTTTGGCGGTCCTCTCAGGAATCCTGTTCGGTGCAGCGGTGGGCATGTTAAACGGTATTTTAGTGGCGAAGGCGAATGTTGCACCATTTGTGGCAACGCTGGGAAGCCAGTCCATATGCCGCGGAGTCTGCTATGTGCTCACCAGCGGTTATTTTGTGGCAGGATTATCCGAGGAATATACGGCGATCGGAAGAGGAACGTTTCTGGGTATTCCAAACCGTATTTTTATATCGATACTGATCATGATGGTATTGGCATTGCTCTCGAAAAGCTTCAGGCCGCTGAAAAATATGTTTTATGTGGGCGGAAATACAAAAGCCGCTTTCATTTCCGGAATTCCTTCCGGAATGACGACTATACTGGGCTATGGAATCAGCGGGCTGATGGCAGGCATAGCGGCGGTCCTTATGACAAGCAGCCTGGGCATGGGGCATGCAGGTTATGGAATTTCTTTTGAGATGAAAGCCATATCCGCGGCGGTGATCGGAGGTGCCAACATGCATGGAGGAAGCGGAAGCTTTCTTGGCACGGCGCTTGGAGTGATACTGGTTGCGCTGGTGAATAATGTATTTATTATGTTTAACGGTTCTCCGAACTGGTCTTCGGCGATCAGTGGCGTAATGCTGCTGCTGGCGGTGGGATTTGATGTTGTCCGTGACCGCATAAGACAGAAGGGGAGGCACGGATGAGTTATCTGAAAATAGAACATATAACAAAGTCTTTTGGAAATAATAATGTGCTGACGGATATCTCCATTGATTTTGAGAAGGGAGAGATACATTCCCTGATTGGTGAAAACGGAGCCGGAAAGTCTACATTGATGAAGATCATAGGGGGAATCTATCAGCCGGATGGCGGACAGATACTGATAGACGGGAATCCTGTCAGAATGCATGATCCCATAGAGGCATGTGAGCTGGGGATAGGGATTGTTCATCAGGAACTCAGTATTGCCGGGAATATGACGGCGGCGCAGAACGTATTTGTTAATAATGAGCCGGTGAAATGGCTGGGATTTATCGACTGGAAAAAGCTGTATGCGGACGCGGCGGCAGAATTTGAAAAGATCGGTGCTGCTATTGATCCGAGAGCCATTGCCGGTACATTGAGTGTCGGAATGCAGCAGATGATAGAAATATCCAAAGTGTTGTCAAAAGATGTAAATGTATTGATACTCGATGAACCCACCAGCGCGCTGTCGGACAATGAGATTGAAAATCTTTTCAGAATCTTGCTGGAACTCAAAAAAAGAGGAAAACTGATTATCTTTATCAGCCATAAGTTAAATGAGATCATCAGAATTTCAGATAAGGTTTCCGTGCTGCGGGACGGCACATGTACGGGTACCCTGGACAAAGAGCATATGGAAGTACGGACGATTATCCGCATGATGGTAGGACGGAATATCGACGAATTATATCCACCGAAAGCAAAGAGCAGGAGCCATGAAAAAGCGTTGTCAGTGGAACATATCAGCAGGAAAGGGAAATTTTCAGATCTGTCTTTTGATGTCTGTTACGGGGAGATTACAGGAATGTTCGGACTTGTGGGCGCGGGGCGTACGGAATGCGCATTGTCGGTGTTTGGCGCAGACAAGATGGATGAGGGATTAGTGTATCTGGAGGGAAAGCCCGTCAGATTTAAAAATCCCGCGCAGGCGATCAGGGAAGGCGTATGTTATCTGTCTGAGGATCGGAAGGCGGTGGGGCTGTTTGTTGACATGACAGTGAAAGAGAACACGGTGGCGGCATGCCTGAAATCAATCTGCAAATACGGACAGTTCCTGGATGAGGGCAGGGCGGGAGAAATAACGGAAAACTATATAAAAGAGCTGGATATACATCCGGATCGGTGTGCGGAATATAAAGTCATGAATCTTTCAGGAGGTAACCAGCAGAAGGTGCTGTTTGCAAAATGGCTTTCGGCCGATCCCAGAATATTGATCGTGGATGAACCGACCAGGGGTGTGGATGTAGGTGCAAAGGCGATGATACATCATATCTTGAGAAAACTGGCGGATGCGGGAATGGCTGTCTGGATGATTTCCTCTGAACTTCCGGAGATTCTGGGAGTATCTGACAGAGTGATTGTTATGCATGAAGGGCGCTGCAAAGCGATTCTGGAAAATAAGGACCTGGTGGAGGAAGACGTTATGAGGGCTGCATTTAGAGAGGAGGAGGGACATGAATAAAAGAAGAAGAATATTGTCCGTAAAACAGGTTAACCTTCATTATCTGGTGCTGACCGTGCTGATCTTGGCTGTGATAACAGTGATGGCTGTCCGCTCTCCGTATTTTTTGACATCGGGAAATCTGCAGGTGCTGATCGATACTTTTATTATGGAGGCTATCATGGCGCTCGGAATGACGATGGTGATCATTTCGGGAGGAATCGACCTGACGATCGCGGGTATTCTGCCGTTTTCGTCTATTGTGCTGGCACTTCTCATGATAAGGGGCGTACCCTTTGCGGCGGCAGCGCTGCTGGTTCTTCTGACGGCAGCAGGGATCGGATGTGTTACCAACCGGCTGCGGCAGAGCCTGCATCTGCATCCCATGGTTGTGACAATGGCTATTGCTGCAGTTTTAAAAGGAGTGGATCTTACGGTAACAGGGGGAAGCGCAATATCAGGCCTGCCTGAGAGTTTTGTGAGGCTTGCTTCCGTTCGGATTCTCGGGATGCCTCTGAGCTGGGTGGTATATATTTTTCTGGCGGTAATATTTTTATATTTTTCTAAGAATAACAAATGGTTTCTGCAGATATTTTTTGTGGGAGGAAATGAGGATGCGGCAAGGCTTTCCGGAATCAAAGTAGAAGCTCTTTACAGGAATGTTTATGTCATTTCGGCCGCTCTTGCCGCTGTTGCAGGAATATTGACTGCAATTACATACAGCAGCGCAAGCTACAGCTACGGGACAAACGCAGACCTTCGGGTGATCACTACGGTGGCAATCGGCGGGACAAGTCTTACACACGGGGGTTCGGGTTCGGTGGCAGGAACACTTTTGGGAACATTGTTTATGGCTGTCATCTATAATGCGTTTGTTATGAGTGGTATTTCCACATACTATCAGGATGTGGTGACAGGCGCATTCCTGATTATGGCGGTACTTTTGAGTGAAGGGATAAAAATTCTGAAAGAGCACAAATCATAAAAAGATCAAAGGAGGCAGGTTCATATGAAAAGAAAACTGGTATTGGGATTAACACTGGCGGTATTGGCAGCAGGACTGGCGGGATGCGGGAACAGTGCGCCAAAGGAGGCAGGGACAGAGAGCGCGGCGAAGAGTGAAGAACTCTATTCCATGGTAGTGTTTACAAAAGGGGCGGAATATTTTAACTGGTGCTATGCGGGAGCAAAGGATGCGGCGGCTTCCATAGGCAGCCATATTACGGTGGAATTGCAGGGACCGGCAGAGTGGGATGCATCCCTGGAGGCCCGCGCGGTGGAACAGGTTACGGCAAAGAATCCTGAGGGGATACTGGTGGCATCGGCAGATGAGACTACATTAAATGCGGCGATAGGAAAGGCGTTGGATGCGGGAATTCCGGTTATCGGTTTTGACTCTGATGCATCAGACAGCGGAAGACTGGCCTATGTGGGCACGGATAATTATGATTTTGGAGCGACAGCGGCGAAATCCATGGCGGAAATGCTGGGAGGAGAAGGAGAGGTTGCAATCTGCATGGTACCCGGGGCGATCGCTCAGGAAGAGAGGGCGGAAGGATTCAAAAGCTGGCTTGCGGAAAATGCGCCCGATATCAAAGTGGTATCGGAACTGAACGATGAAGGGGACGTTGCGAAATCGGAGACGGTATGTACGGCGCTGTTACAGTCAAATCCCAATATAAAGGGGATATTCAGTACACATGGATACGGAGCGCCGGGAGCTGCGGCTGCGGCAAGAACATTGAATATGTTGGAAAATGTTGTTATAATAGGTAGTGATTACAGTTCGGCTGTGATCGAACTGCTCCAGTCGGGAGATGTGGAGGGAACGGTTGTGGATGATCCGTATCTGATTGGCTATGAGGCGTTTATGCTGGCATATGCCGCAGCCCATCCGACGGAGGTTCCGTCTGCGAATCCTCCCTTTGGCCATGTACCGCCCATTATTTATGGCGGAAGCCAGCTTCTGACAGGAGAGATGCTGAAAGATGAGGCTGTTCTGGCAAAATACCAGAATCCGCCGGCTGTCAACTAGAAAAGAATGAGCAGGTAAGCATATGGAATGTCTTGACATTATGGATATCAAACAGAATAATATCAAAAGCATTATGAAGGTCCTCAGGGAAAGTGATGCGCAGTCGGGAATGACTAAGAAGGAGATAGCGGACCGGACAGGCTTAAGTTTTGCGACGGTATCCAATCTGTGTAACGAGTTACTGGAGAGATGTGTTGTGGAATCGGTAAAGCGGGATGCGGCTTCGGTGGGAAGGACTCCGTTTTCCGTAAGCTTTGCTTATAATCGGTTCCGCACCATATGCCTGAATCTGCAGATGCAGGCAGTGCTGCGCATGGCGATACTGAATGCCAGGAATGAGATGATATTCTGCAGACTGTATGATATTGCGGAGTTGAGTACGCCGGGGGAGGTTATTCGGTTTGCGAAAAACAAGTTTGATGAATATGTGCAGGAAGAGGGAAATACGGATTGTACATATATCGGAGTCGGCGCAGCCGTATCAGGGATTTTTGATCTGGCCACCCAGACGCTGGTAAACTGCGCGGTAAAAATGTATGATGGTGTTCGGCTGAAAGAGATTGTGGAGCGGGAATTCGGCCTTCCGGGATATGTGGATAATGAATCTAATCTGTGTGCGCTGAGTTTGAAGAACCGGATTCCGGATTGTAAAAATCTTGTCTATCTGCACTTTTCGGAAGGCGTCGGCGTCGGAATTATCTGCAACGGTTCACTTCTCAAAGGGCATCACGGGTATGGCGGTGAGGTATCCTATATTCCGATCGGAGATAAGAGCAGATATTGCAGGGAATGTGATACCTATGGGTGTATCGAGAATGACCTTTCGGTGCCCGGCATTGTGAGGAATTATTTCGGAGTGGAAAGAAAAGATACGCTGGAGGCATGGAAAGAATTTACGGAGGCGGCGGCAAGAGGGGAGGAGCACGCGGTTTCCCAGGTAAGTTCGATTGCAGGGTATCTGGGGGAACTGATAGCGCTGTTGATCTTTATCATGGATCCGGAATATGTATATGTAGGAGGGGAACTGGCACAGATCTATGACACGCTTTTTCCTGACATGAATAAGGTTATACAAAAGAAATGTTTTTTATATGGAAACAGAAAAGTAAATATTGTAAAGGATATCCAGAGTGATATGACGATCAATTCAGGTATCAATGAGTTTATTTATTCGCATTGGAGAGTATGAATTTCTGCCGATTTTGAAATGATAAATGCATAATTCATAAAATGATGTACAAATCGATTTTTTTCATGTACAATAGTGTTGTAAGAATGAAAAAAGATCCTGTGAATCAATATATCATGCAGTTTGCGTTACACCGGAATATTGTGGCATGGATGCAGTGCGGTGGGAGAATGAGTATGACGGAAAAAGAAATCGGCAGACAGAATGGTTCTCTGGAATCTATTCTGATAGAGAGTATTCATACACTCGTATATGAAAAGGATATTAATGAGGCGCTGAATTGTTTTCTTCGGACAATATGTGGGTTTTATCAGGCAGAGAGAGGCTATATTTTTGAATTGGATGAAAAACGCCAGTTTGCGGATAATACATTTGAGTGGTGTGCCGAAGGCGTTGAAACCGAAAAAAACAGACTGCAGGGAGTCCCCGTAAGCATCTTGTCCAACTGGATGAAAAGATTCAGAGAGGCAGGCGGATTTTATATAAAGGAACTGGAAGCGGATGTTCCCCAGGACAGGGCTGATTTTGAGATATTAAAAAGCCAGGGGATCAACAGCCTGATGGCAGCCCCTCTTTTGCGGGATGATGAGATCGTGGGCTTTCTCGGTGTGGATAATCCGGCTGAGCATATAGGTGATATGGCGATGCTTCGTTCCGTGGCGGACTTTGTGACAGCGGATCTGGAGAAGCGCAGGCTGATAGAAGAACTGCGCCGGGTGGGCTGTATCGATATGCTGACAGGACTGAAAAACCGGAATGAATATATCAGACGGCTGAATGAACTGAAAAACACAAAGCTGAACGCATTGGGCATTACCTTTATCGATATTAACGGTTTGAAGCTGATCAATGATACATATGGGCATGAGTGCGGTGACGATGTGATCCGGGAAACCGCGGAATGCATCAGAAAATTCGCGCCGGAGAGAGCTTACCGGATCGGCGGAGATGAGTTTATCATTTTCTGGGAGAACGTTGAAGAGGCGGAATTCTATGAAAAAGTAGAAAAGATGAAAACGGAATTTAAAGTGGGGCATGAATACAGTATTTCGATGGGCAATGTCTGGCAGGAAGGGAATGTTGATATAGAACAGCAGGTAAAGAAGGCGGATACCTCGATGTATGAGGCGAAGCAGGCACATTACCAGAACGAGAACCATGACAGACGGAAACGGAGTTAAAAAAGCGCCGCGTGTGCGGCGTTTTTTTAATCCAGATTTAATTTCCGGGTGATAATATAGTGACAAATAAAATACATGGCAAAGCACATACCGGCTGTGGCAAGAAGGGAAACCGACATAAAAAGTATCCAGGTTCCGCTGCTGATGCTTTTGGTGTCATAGTACAGGTACACATCGGAGATCGGCAGGGTGATAAGCTGGCGGAATATTCTGACCACAAAACGGAGTACGAAATAGGAAATGATGGCGCCGCCAATCTTATGTTTATGAAAAAGCTGTCCCACACAGATACAGGTATGTATAAAAAGTATATCAAACAGAAGACCGCAGATTCCCATCAGCAAGAGCCAGATCAAAATCAGCGGAAGAGGGATGATAAAATATTCCTGCATCCATTCCATAGAAATTAATTCGGTAAACAGATCAAAAAATTCCTGAAAAAACTGCACAATACCCGTATCTGCGATATAAGCTACGGCGATGAAGGCGATTCCGAAAATACTCAGACAGATACAGATGGTGGATATCAGCCTCCAGCATGCCGCCACGAGTATTTTAGAGAGCAGAAGCTCGGAGGGTTTTACCGGCAGGGTAAACATCAGATACCCTTCATCCGTAAAGAAATTTCTGTAAAAGCGGACTGCGGTGCATATCGTAATGCAGATGGAAACCGCCGCCAGAGTAAAGATGTAAGCCAGGATGATAAGGCCGGAAAACAGTTCGACAAAAATATTGTAGCTCTGATCCCAGAAGGATGTCATAAAAGTTGTCATAATGATTATCGTAAAGACAGCGAGCAGAATCATGGCTATCGTAGGGGCAAGGGAAAAACTCTTAAATTCCTGTTTGAATAATTTTTTTAACATGCAAATACCTCCCGGAAATAAGCGTCTACCGTTTTGCCGTGCGCCCTGCGTACCGCTTCTGCAGGGGCGTGCATGATAGCCTGCCCATAACGGATAAAGATGACCTCGTCCAGAACCGCCTCGATATCTGTGATCAGATGGGTGGAGAGCAGAATAGAGGACTGGTGGGTATAATTTGTCATAATCGTATGCAGGATATAGTCCCGGGCGGCGGGATCTACACCGGCGATCGGTTCATCCAGTATATAAAGCTGCGCCTGCCTGCTCATCACAAGGATAAGCTGGATTTTTTCCTTTGTGCCCTTAGAGAGCGTTTTTAACTGCGCAGCAGGCGGGATGGCCAGTATCTCCAGCATATTGTAGGCGCGTTCTATGGAAAAGTCCTGATAAAACTGCGCAAAAAAGGAAATGATATCTTTGACCTTCATACCGGGAGGCAGATAAGTGCGCTCCGGCAGATAGGAGATGACGGCCTTGGAAGCCGGTCCCGGAGGAGCTCCGTTGATCAGCACCTTTCCGCCGGTGGGGGTAAGGAGCCCGTTTATCATTTTTATCAGTGTTGTTTTTCCGCTCCCATTGGGGCCGAGAAGCCCGATGATGCGCCCTCTGGGGATGATCAGATTCATCTGATTGACGGCCAGCTTGGAGCCGTTATACACTTTCGTCAGTCCCTGAATTTCCACAAGTGGTTTTGATAGATCCATATTTTTTACCCCGTGTTATATAAAATCCGTTTCCGATCAATAAGTGATCGACTTATTTCAGTATAACTCTTATTTGGAGTTTATACAATAAAAATTCAATCCTACATTCTTGGTTGCGAAAGTGAGAGCCCTGATATATACTTATGAACAGAGGGATGACAGAGATATGAGAGAGGTTATAGACAGAATTTCAGAAGGAAAATTTGAATATGACAGAGGCGGGCTGGAATTTTCCGAGAGCAGAATAGAGATCAGGATATCCGCGGGAGAGGACTGTGAGGGAAGTTTTACGCTGTCTGGGAAGCAGGGACATATCACAAAGGGATTTGTGTATGCTTCCGACGGCAGAATGGAATGTCTGACAAAGGAATTTTTGGGTACCTGTGAGGAGATCGGTTACAAATTTCACGGCAGGGGCATGGAAACCGGTGATGTGCTGCAGGGAAATTTTTATGTGGTCAGCAACCGGGGGGAATATGCGCTGCCTTTTGTGGTGATGGTATCCCGCCCTGCTGTTTCCGCCAGTCTGGGGGATATGAAAAACCTGTTTCATTTTGCGAATCTGGCAAAAAGCAACTGGGAGGAAGCGGTACAGCTTTTTTATGATCCCGGATTCGAGGTGCTCTTTGAGGGGAGCGACAGAAAGTATAAAAATCTGTATCGCGGGCTTTCGAAATATGACGGGAATGAAAGAAATGTGGAAGAGTTCCTGATTGCCATTCATAAAAAGCAGAAGATAAATTATATTATTGATGAGGATAAACTGCGGTTTGAGGATGTGGTGGACGGTATTGGACGCCATGAAGTGATCCTTACGAAGAACGGATGGGGCTATACCCATCTGCATGTGGAAGTAAAGGGGGCTTTTCTTTCCGTAGACAAGATACTTTTAAACGATGATGATTTTCTCGGGGACCGCTGTCTGTTTTACTACTATGTGGATAAGGATAAGCTGCATAAAGGCATTAACTATGGCTGTCTGCGCTTTTACAACAGTTTTATGGAGACTTCCGTCCCTGTAGAAGTAAAAGTGGAGGACGAAGCGTATAAGCAGGGACAGCTTCTTCGGAAAAAGCAGGAATTGCTGGTCAGAATCATGGAGTATTACGGTGCTTTCCGGATGAAGAAGATCAGCACAAGGACCTGGCTTTCCAAAAATTATGAGATTATGGAAAACTGGGTGGAGGCGGATGATGCCGATCCGGAGCCGAAGCTTTACAGAGCGCACCTTCTGATCACGGAGGGCAGGGTGAATGAGGCGGGGATGGTGCTGGACCAGGCGCGGAACGCCATTATGCAGAGCAGGGATATGGATAACGCGGTGTGGTGTTATTATCTGTATCTGAGTACATTGCGGGGAAAAGATGAACATTACGTCAATAAGATTGCGGAGGAGGTTGCCTCTTCTTATGAAAAGGAACCGGATAACTGGCGGCTTGGCTGGCTGCTTCTTTATCTTGCACCGGAATACGGCATGTCCTATGCGAAAAAATGGATGTTTATCAAAGAACAGTTCGAGCGCGGCTGCAACAGTCCGGTATTTTATATCGAAGCGCTTCTGCTGATCAAGGCGGAGCCTTCGTTGTTTATGGAACTGGGTGATTTTGAGATGCAGATGCTGCGCTATGCAGCAAAGCATGATCTGATGACAGATGAAATGATCATGCAGCTTCATTATCTTGTACCCAGAAAACAGGGCTGCGTGGAGGGGCTTTTAGCGGTGCTGAAAAAGAGCTATGAAAAGCGCCGGGATGAGGAGACGCTGCAAAATATCTGCACGCTGCTGATCAGAGGAAACAGGCGGGGAAAAGAAGAATTTCCCTGGTATGCCGCAGGGGTGGAGGCAAATTTAAGGATCACGAAATTATACGAGTATTTTATGTACAGTCTGGATATGGAAGAGCTGATCAGGCTGCCAAAAGTGATTTATATGTACTTTGCCTACCACAATAATCTGGACTGGGAGAGAAGCGCCTATTTGTATGCTTCTTTGCTCAAAAACAGAGACGTCATGCCAGATCTGTATGAAAAGGAATGGTACCATATTCAGGAATTTGTGGTACGGATGGTTCAAAAGGGGCTGATCGACCGTCATCTTGCCTACCTGTATAAAAAGGTGATTACGGGAGAGGTGATGCTTGAGGAGGCGGGAGGAAAACTGGCGCCGCTGCTGTTTGCCACACAGATCAAAGTGGCGGATGAGAGGATGCGGAAGGTGATCCTGTTATATGCCCGGGAAGTGGAGGAAAAAAGCATTACCCTGACGGAAGGGCAGGCAATTGTGCCGATTTACGGAGAAGAGTACACGCTTTTGCTGGAAGATGGTGTGGGAAACCGCTATGTGCCGGGGGAAGAGGTTTTGACAGAGCGGCTTTTTGTGGAGGATGAGCTTTTGCGGGAGGCACAGGAGCGGGATCTTGAGACCGTTTCGCTGCAGTTATATCTCTGCGGCGGGAATGCGGGGAATATTACCGATCAGAATATCAGGCGTTATGAAAGCCTTCTTGCCAGCGGGGAAGTGGCGCCGGATTATAAACAGACCATGATTCCGGGGATGGCGCAGTTTTATTATGATAATGACAGAATGGAAGAACTGGATGCTTTTCTGGAGATGCTCTCCCCTTCCGTACTGGATGCGGCGAGAAGAGGGGAGATGATGCGGTATCTGGTACTGCGGGAAAAGCTGGAAAAGGCGCTTGACTGGATACGGGAATACGGTGTCAACGGCGTGGAGCCGAAGATGCTTATGAGACTTTCTTCCAAAATCATACAGGCCTCTAACCAGGTGGAGGATAAAACGGTACTTTCCCTTTGTTACTACGCGTTTCAAAAGGGAAAGACGGATGTGGTAACGCTGGGATATCTGATGGAACATTATCAGGGAAATATAAAAAATCTGCGGGATATCTGGAAGGCGGCAGTCGAGAAAGGGATGGATGTACATAGTTTCAGCGAGAGAATATTGACGCAGATGTTATATTCCGGCTGTTTTGTGGGAGAGGTGGCGGAGATTTTTTCGGCGGCCATAGAACAGGATGCGGATATTCCTCTGGAAAAAGCGTTTTTATCCCAGTGCTGTTATGATTATTTTGTCAAAGACAAGATGACGGAAGCCGTTATTTTTGAAGAACTGGAGCGGTTTATCCGGCTGGGTGAGCAGATGCAGAAGGTCTGTATGTTAGCGTATACCAGATACTATGCGGAAAACAGAAAGAAGCTTCACGGGGAGAGCAGGACGATTCTGGAAAACTGTCTGTATCAGTTGGTGGAGGAAGGGGTTATGCTGCCCTATTTTCAGGAGTATATGGACATCTGTCCTTTTATGCGCCGTTTTTGTGATAAGACCGTATTAGAACACAGGACGGTTCCGGGGCGGAAATCATATCTGTATTATATGTTTGACCAGGAAGAAGGGGAAGACTATCATAAGACGGAGATGAAGGAAGTCTATGAGGGCGTATGCAGCAGTATGTTTGTGCTGTTTTTCGGGGAAAAGCTGCTTTATTATATTGTGGAAGAGTTTGAGGATGAATATGGCTTTCATGAGGAGATCACCGGCAGCGGCAGCATTTCCCGGGGCGATATGGATGTGGATGTGCCGGGAAGCCGTTTTCATATACTGAATGATATTGTGATAGCGGAGGCGCTGCAGGACTATAATACACTGGACAGTATGCTGCTGGAGTATGAGGAGACGGACGCCGTGCAGAGAGAGCTGTTTCGTATCAGGTGATATGCCGGGGCGGCTGCCATGTAAAATTTAAGGGGAGAGAAGGAAAACCACAGGATGCTGCTGGAAAAAAGTTTAGAGAAAAAGAACAATAAATATATGGTGGGATTTGACTTAGGGGACAGGGATGCCCAGATCAGCTATTGCAGTTTGCAACAGACAGAGGCGCAGTCCGTGCCCGCAGTTGCCGGAACCCAGCAATATAATATTCCGACGGTACTATGGAAGCGCAGAAACATGAACCAGTGGTTTTTCGGCAGGGAAGCGCTCGGCATGGTGGATGCGGACGGCGGCCTGTTTATAGAAAATCTGTTCTCGGGGGCGGTAGAGGATAAAAAGACCATGATCGAGGGAACGGAGTATGATTATCTGACACTGCTCACGCTGTTTGTGAAGAAATGCTTTGGGTTGTTTTCGGCCATCGCGCCCCTTGATAAGATAGAAATTCTGATGTTTACCGCAGCGGAAGCTGACGATGGTGTCATTGAAGTGGTAAAAAAAATAGTGGATGCGCTGGGACTGAAAAATACAAAAGTTTTTTTTCAGAGCCATGAGGAGAGTTATTATTATTATCTTCTGCATCAGGTCCCGGAATTCAGAAAGGGAGGATCGGTCATTCTCGAGTTTGAGGAGACACTGAAATACTATCGGCTGGAATGGAACAGGCGGACAACACCGATCGTTTCCTATGTGGCAAAAGAGCGGTTTGCGGATTGTCCGCAGCCCTCCTGGGATGAGGATGCGGTCCAAAGAAGGCGGCAGATGGAAGAACTGGATCAGCAGGTGCTGGAAAAGGTGGTCAAAATTTTTCAAAACAGAATGGTCACATCCGTTTTTCTGATCGGCAGCGGCTTTCAGATTGACTGGGCGGACAGAAGCCTGAAATATATCTGCCGCGGAAGAAGAGTGTTCAAAGGAAACAATCTTTACAGCAAGGGTGCGGCATACAGCGCCATGGAAAAGTTTTGTCCGACGAAAGAAGGAAGGGAACATATATTTCTGGGAGGAGAAAAGCTGAAAACCAACATTGGACTGCAGATCATGCGGGAGGGGCAGGAGGCCTATGTGGCGCTTTTGGATGCGGGGATAGACTGGTATGAGGGTTCCTGCGAGAAGGAATTTTACCTGGAATCCGGCAGAGGGTATCAGGTATCGCTGACGCCTCTGACCAATGTGTTTTTGGAGAAAGAGGCGGCGGGAAAGTACCCGGTCCATTATGAGAAAGTGGAGCTTCCCGGTATGCCGGAGCGACCGGAGGGAGCGACCAGGCTGCGGATTGTTATGGAACTGAAAAGCCCGGAGATTCTGCATGTAAAAACGGTGGATCTGGGATTTGGCATGATATATCCCGCCTCGGGCAATGTCTGGGAGCAGGATATTATATTACGGTAAGAGAGTGTGGATATGGGCAGATTAACGGAACCGGTAGGGAGGTACGCGGAGCATCCCTACTATATAGCGCAGACGGATACATCGGTATATTGTGTGGAGGAACTCTGTTTTACATTGTGTCAGAATACATTTCTGCTGGACAGAGGGCTGCTTGATTTGAAGCTGGCAAAATGGCTGGATGAGGAATGCGGTCTGCGGGAGCTGGCAAGGCCCCTTTACGGTTTGATCAATCAGAATGGTTCTCCGAGTGCGTTTGTGGGGATTATTCTTGAGTATACGCATTATGGCACGGAAAAGAAAAGGCAGGAAACGGAAGAACTTTTGCGGATAGGCGCAGATATGGACGTATCCACAAGAAGGAAACATTTTGCGGATTATCTGGTCGGAAACGGGCGCTATGCACAGGCGGTCATGGAGTATGAGAAAGTGCTCGAAGAGATTCCCTCCATGAATTATGTGATGCGTTCGGAACTGCTTCATAATAAGGGGGTGGCTCTTTGCCGGCTGTTTTCATTTGCGGAGGCGGCGGAGGCATTTCTGCTGGCATATCAGGAAAATCCGGCCTTTGAGGAAGCCGCCCTCAGTTACCTTGCGGCGCTGCGCATGACGGTTTCGGAGGAGGAGTATATCACTTTTATAGCCGAGCATCCCATGTGGCATGAACAGTCCCTGGAAGTGGAAAAACGGCTGGAAAAAAGCAGAATAGACTATGAAAATTCCGAGGAGTATAAAAAGCTGACCGGGGTTTTGGAACGCCGGGACACGGAATATTATAAGGCGGTATCGGAAAAACTGACACAGATGCAAAGAGATTACAGGAAGATGGTGGAACAGTCTTGAATGTATTGAAAAGATTTTGGAACAGAATATTCGGAAGAAAAAAAACGGCGGATATCCCCTATGTGACGGATGAGGGGACGGAGCGCACCGTGCCCGTGTTTCACCGGGATCATATCAATATTCACAACAGGCAGGAGCGGGAACAGTATCTCAGAAGCGTGCTGGAGCAGATCGCGGACGCGGAGCGGGAGATACACCATCTGGAATACGAATACAATATGGTCACTTCCCATCTCACGGATATCGAAGAACTGGAGCGGCTGCCGGATATGATGAAGATAGAGATCCGGGAGATAGCGGAAAAGCTTTATGCCCTGGAAAAGACACAGACGGGCTATCGGGAAAAGAAAAACCGGATATCGGAGGCGGATTTTTCCAGGATGGAACAGCTTGAGGAGGATGCGGAGGATGGCATCCGGAAGCTGAAAGAGGCGGAGGATTATCATAAACTGGTAAAAAGCGATATGCGCAGGTTAAACGGCGAGCGTCATGCCTATGAATACCGGCAGGAGGAACTGGAACTGGAGCTGAAAAATGCGTCCGGTATCGCGGTGATCTGTTTTATTGCGCTGGTGGCATGTTTAATCGTTTTGTTTGCACTGCAGGTGGCGCTGCGCTTTGACACGAAGCTGGGATATGTGCTTGTGATCTGTATCGCGGCGGCGGTGATCCTGAAGCTTTATCTGAAACACGGAGATGCGGGGCGGGAGATTGTCCGGGTGGAGAGAGATATCAATCGGCTGATTCTGCTGCAGAATACCGTGAAGATTCGTTATGTCAATAATAAAAACCTGCTGGATTATCTGTGCCTGAAATTCCATGTGAGAAAAGCGGCGGAACTTGAAGCGCTCTGGGAGAAGTACAAAGAGGAAAAGACGGAACGGGAGCAGATGGAACTGGCTTCTAAGGACTATGAATATTATCAGAAAGAATTTTTGAGACTGCTGCGGCAGTCCCGCATCCGGGATACCAGCGTCTGGCTTCATCAGATGGGGGCTCTTTTGCGTGAGAGAGAGATGGTGGCACTGCGCCAGGGGCTTGTGGGGCGCAGAAAGGCACTTAGGGAGCAGATGGATTATAACCGGGAACTGGCAGCGGCGGCTCAGAGGGAAGTGACGGATATCAGCGGGAAGTATCCGAAGTATAAAGGGGAGATACTGACGCTGATCTCGGAGTATGAGAAAAAGCAGAAGACGGTAGGGGCCGTCAGAAGGAGATAAACTGTGTTGACAGTTTATCCGTGGTGTGATACGATAGTAACGCTTTAGTGTGATAAACTGATAAAACGGTAAAGAACTAAAGGGCATGGCGGAAACTATGTAAATTGTCAATACCGTTATGCAAAATACGAAGAGGATATCAGGAGGAATATTATGAAAAAAACAGCGGCACTTATGTTATGCGGGGCGCTTGCGGCAGGCGTTTTGACAGGCTGCGGCGGCAAGGCGGAGGAAGGAAAAACATTTACGGTCGGTTTTGATGCGGAATTTCCGCCCTACGGCTATGCGGATGAGAACGGAGAATATACGGGGTTTGACCTGGAGATGGCGCAGGCGGTCTGTGACCTGGAAGGATGGGAACTGGTAAAGCAGCCGATTGACTGGGATGCGAAGGATATGGAATTGTCCTCAGGCGCCATCGATTGTATCTGGAATGGTTTTACGATGGACGGAAGGGAGGATGACTATACCTTCAGCGATCCTTATATCGATAACAGTCAGGTTTACGTGGTGGCGGCAGGCGCCGGTATCAGTACGCCGGCGGATCTTGCCGGTAAAGTGGTGGGGGTTCAGAAAGATTCTTCCGCACTGGCGGCTTTGGAGAGCGAGGAAAATGCGGCGCTGCTTGCAGGGTTCGGGGAACTGACGCAGTATGCGGACTATAATACGGCGTTTATGGATCTGGAAGCGGGCGGTATCGACTGCCTTGCCATGGATATCGGCGTGGCGGCTTATCAGATCGAATTAAGGGGAGAGGGCTATGTGATGCTGGAGGAGCGTCTTGCCTCCGAAAAGTATGCCATCGGTTTTCTGAAGGGCAATACGGAACTCTGTGAAAAGGTGCAGAAGGACCTCTATAAACTTTATGAGGACGGTAAAGTACAGGAACTGGCAGATAAATACGGTCTGACGGAGTTCCTCTGCATGGAAGACTATAAGTAAGCGGGACGGACAGGACGGGATGTAAGCATGGATTTTGGAACAATATTATTACAATTGGGAAGCGGGCTTGTCGTCTCGGTGGAGATATTCTGCCTGACGCTGCTGTTTTCCCTTCCTCTGGGGCTTGTTGTGGCATTCGGCAGGATGTCCCGGAACGGCATATTGAGAACGGCAACAAAAGTATACATATCCATTATGCGGGGAACGCCGCTGATGCTGCAGCTTCTGGTGGTATATTTTGGCCCCTATTATCTGTTTCAGGTGCGGATCTCGGCGGCTTATCGCTTTATCGCGGTGATCATCGGATTCGCCGTAAACTATGCCGCCTATTTTGCGGAAATTTACAGGGGCGGCATAGAGTCCATGTCAAAGGGACAGTACGAGGCGGCGCAGGTGCTGGGCTACGGGAAGGCACAGACTTTTTTTCTGATTATTCTGACTCAGGTAATCAAACGTATCCTGCCCTCGGTGACCAATGAGATCATTACGCTGGTAAAGGATACTTCCCTTGCCTTTGTGATCGCGGTGGCGGAGATGTTTACAACGGCAAAGCAGATCGCGGCGGCGGAAGCTACCATTGTGCCCTTGATGATCGCCGGGGTATACTATTATATCTTTAATCTGGCGGTTGCGGTTGCGATGGAGCGGATTGAGAAGCATTATAAGTATTATGAAGGGTGAGGAGATGGAGACGGAAAATTTACTGGAAATCAGGCATATGCGGAAAGCTTTTGACGGGCTGGGAGTATTGAAGGATATTTCACTGACGGTGAAAAAGGGGGAAGTGGTGTCGATCATCGGACCATCGGGTTCGGGGAAGTCAACACTTCTGCGGTGCGCCACCTTGCTGGAAAAGATGGATGGCGGAAGTCTCTCCTATTTAGGACAGACGGTATGCCAGGCGGAGCGGGAAGAGGGCGGCGATGCGGTTTATGTCTCTAAGGGTGAACTGAAAAAATTTCACCGTTATTTCGGACTGGTCTTTCAGAATTTCAACCTGTTCCCCCATTACAGCGTGCTGAAAAACATAACGGACGCGCCGGTGAGAGTGGCGAAAATCCCGAGACAGGAGGCGGATACGAGGGCAAGAGAACTGCTCGCAAGGCTTGGGCTCTCCGATAAGGCTGACGCTTACCCCTGTCAGTTGTCCGGCGGACAGCAGCAGAGGGTGTCCATTGCCCGGGCGCTTGCCCTGAAACCGGAGATTTTGTTTTTCGATGAGCCCACCTCCGCCTTAGATCCGGAACTGACCGGCGAAGTCCTTAAGGTGATCCGTCAGCTTGCCAGTGAGCATATGACGATGATCATCGTTACCCATGAAATGCATTTCGCGAAAGAAGTTTCCGATCGGATTATTTTTATGGAGGACGGACTGATCCAGGAGGAGGGAACCCCGGAAGAACTGTTCCATTCCCCGAAAGAGCGGGTACAGGAGTTTATCGGAAAACTGGCGTCGGCGTGATAAAATATGACAGAAGAACAGCCTTGTATGAAACGGGGGCTGTGAGAAATGGAACTTAGTTCAGGCCATTTTTCACAGCCCTTTGCGCAATATTAGTATTGGTATTGGCTATTTTCGTCATAACGCCGATTGCAATAACGCCGTTCATGGGTTATGATAGGGAATGGATAACGGGAAACAGCGGGATATCAGGATGTGCTGAAGATTATCCTGCGGAACTGGAAAACAGCAGGATCTCAGGAAGCGCATAACTCAATTTGCAGACACAAAGTGGCTACGGATTGAGTTCAGGCAGAATGTGCTGAAGGAGATCCTGCGGAACTGGAATAGGAGATAATTTATGGAGAAATTGGAACAGCTTTACGAGGGGAAAGCCAAAAAGGTATTTAAGACCGAAGATGCGGACAAACTGATCGTGGATTATAAGGACGATGCCACAGCCTTTAACGGTGAGAAAAAGGGCACCATCGTCGGAAAGGGCGCGATCAACAACCGTATGACAAACCGGGTATTTCAGCTTCTGGAGAAAGAGGGCGTACCCACGCACTATATTGAGGAGCTGAGCGATCGAGAAACCGTTGTAAAGAAGGTGGAGATCGTACCTCTTGAAGTAATCATCAGAAATGTGGCGGCAGGTTCTTTCTCGAAAAGACTGGGCGTGGAAGAAGGAACGGCGCTGAAGGTTCCTACCATAGAGTTTTCCTATAAAAATGATGAATTGGGCGATCCTCTGATCAACAGCTATTTTGCGGTGGCGCTTGAGCTGGCGACATGGGAGGAGATCGAGACGATTAAAAACTATGCGTTCAAGGTGAACGATGTGTTAAAGGCATATTTCCTGCAGGCGGATATGAAGCTGATCGATTTTAAGATCGAGTTTGGACGTTACCATGGTGAGATTATTCTGGCGGATGAGGTGAGCCCTGATACCTGCAGGCTGTGGGATGTGCATACAAACGAAAAACTGGATAAGGATCGTTTCCGCAGGGATCTCGGGAACGTGGAAGAAGCCTATAACGAAGTATTCAACAGATTGGGATTATAAGGATGCCGGGAGATATTTTTATTCAGGAAGAGTTAAATGATAATCTGCGGGAGGAGTGCGGCGTTTTCGGTATCTATGATTTTGACGGCGGAAACGTGGCGGAGACGATCTATTATGGTCTTTTATCCCTGCAGCACAGAGGACAGGAGAGCTGCGGCATTGCGGTTTCCGACACAAAGGGGCCGAAAAGGAAGGTTCTCTCGAGCAGGGATATGGGGCTTGTGAATGAGTCTTTCAGCGCCAAAAAGCTTGGAAAACTGGTCGGGGATATCGGCGTGGGGCATGTCCGGTATTCGACGGCGGGTTCTTCCACAAGGGAAAACGCCCAGCCTCTTGTGTTAAATTATGTGAAAGGTACGCTGGGATTTGCCCACAACGGTAATCTGGTGAACGCGCCGGAGCTGCGCAGGGAACTGGAATATACCGGAGCGATCTTTCAGACAACCATTGATTCCGAGGTGATCGCCTACCATGTGGCAAGGGAGCGTCTGAATTCCAAAACCGTGGAGGAAGCGGTGGGGCGCGCCATGGCTAAGATAAAGGGCGCTTACGCCCTGGTGATCATGTCGCCGCGGAAACTGATCGGGGCAAGAGATCCTTTCGGGTTTAAGCCGCTCTGTATCGGAAAGCGGGACAATACTTATATTCTGGCTTCGGAAAGCTGCGCTCTCGATACGGTCGGTGCGGAGTTTGTCAGGGACGTGGAGCCGGGAGAGATCGTGACGATCAGCCCGGAGAAGGGGATTGAATCGGATAAGAGCATGTGCATCAGCCCGATAAAACACGGCAGATGTATTTTTGAGTATATCTATTTTGCAAGGCCGGACAGCCGTATTGACGGTGTCAGCGTCTATCAGTCCAGAATACTTTCCGGGAAATATCTTGCGATGGACTCCCCGGTGGAGGCGGACCTTGTGGTGGGCGTGCCGGAATCGGGAAATGTGGCGGCGCTGGGATATTCGCTGCAGTCGGGCATTCCCTACGGACAGGCTTTTGTGAAAAATACGTACATCGGTAGGACCTTTATCAAGCCGGGGCAAAAGAGCCGGGAGAGCAGCGTGCAGGTAAAACTGAACGCCATCCGGGAGGCGGTGGACGGCAAGAGGATCGTGATGATAGACGATTCCATCGTCCGGGGAACTACTTCCGACAGGATTGTGCGGATGCTGCGGGACGCCGGGGCAAAAGAGGTGCATATGAGAGTCAGCGCGCCGCCGTTTTTATGGCCCTGTTATTTCGGGACGGACGTGCCGGCGAGGGAGCAGCTCATCGCCCACAACAGGAGCATCGAGGATATCCGCCGGATCATCGGCGCGGACACCCTGGGGTATCTGCGGATCGAGCGGCTGAAGGAAATGGTTGGCGGCATCGGCATCTGTGAGGGCTGCTTTACGGGAAAATACCCGATCGATCCGCCGCAGGAGGATATCCGCGGGGATTTTGAGGCGTAAAATAAATTGGAACAGGAGTAAAGAACAATGTCCGTATCGCTTTATTATACTGCAAGGCGGCGACAGCCAATTTCATTGCAGGAGAAAAACAGTTGTGATGAAATTGTAGCAAGTTATGATAAACAGTATCCGTTCGGGGAAATGTATGAGGGATTTTGTATATATGATCTGAAAGCGTCAGCCGGCACAGAGGAGGAGGATGTTATTCTGGACGGTGCCACAAAGCTGCCGCCGGATGTGGATGACGAGACTTTTTTTGATATTCTCGGTTATTGGCTGGAATGTCTGGAAGAAATAGCAGGTGTGCTCACAGATGCAAAGTGGACGGTGCATCTTGATGATATGGACTTTAAATGGTCTGAAGAAAAACATGGTTTTGTACCTGATGTATAAAGACCGGAACAGGAGATGGAGATGGCAACTGACAGATACGTAAGCCCGCTTTCGGAGCGGTATGCCAGCAAGGAGATGCAGTATATTTTTTCACCGGACAAAAAGTTCCGGACCTGGAGAAAGCTGTGGATCGCCCTTGCCGAGACGGAAAAAGAGCTTGGGCTGGATATTACCCAGGAGCAGATAGACGAATTGAAAGCGAACGCGGACAATATCAACTACGATGTGGCAAAGGAGCGGGAGAAAAAGGTCCGTCATGACGTGATGAGCCATGTGTATGCTTACGGACAGCAGTGTCCGAAGGCAAAGGGCATTATCCATCTGGGCGCGACATCCTGCTATGTGGGAGATAATACGGATATAATCGTGATGACGGAAGCACTGAGGCTTGTCAAGAAAAAACTGGTCAATGTGCTGGATGAACTGGCGCAGTTTGCAGATACTTATAAGGATCTTCCGACACTTGCCTTCACCCATTTCCAGCCGGCGCAGCCCACTACGGTGGGAAAACGGGCGACACTTTGGATGCAGGAATTCTGCCTGGATCTGGAGGATCTGGACCATGTGCTGGAGGGGATGAAGCTGCTGGGCTCTAAAGGGACTACCGGCACCCAGGCTTCGTTTATGGAACTGTTTGACGGAGACCAGAAGATTATCGATATGATCGATCCGATGATCGCAAAGAAGATGGGCTTTAAAGAGTGCTATCCGGTGTCTGGGCAGACTTATTCCCGGAAAGTGGATACGAGAGTCTGCAATGTACTTTCTGGCATCGCGGCTTCCGCCCATAAGATGAGCAACGATATCAGGCTTCTGCAGCATCTGAAAGAGGTGGAGGAACCCTTTGAGAAAAATCAGATCGGTTCTTCGGCGATGGCATATAAAAGAAACCCGATGCGCAGTGAGAGGATCGCTTCCCTCTCCAGGTATGTGATGGCGGAGGCTTTGAATCCGGCGATGACTTCGGCGGTCCAGTGGTTTGAGAGAACTCTGGATGATTCCGCGAACAAGCGGCTTTCCATTCCGGAGGCGTTTCTGGCGATCGACGGCGTGCTGGATCTGTGCCTGAACGTGGTGGATGGGCTGGTTGTGTATCCGAAGGTGATTGAAAAGCGGCTGATGAGCGAGCTGCCCTTTATGGCAACGGAGAATATTATGATGGATGCGGTGAAGGCAGGAGGCGACAGGCAGGAGATCCATGAGAAGATCAGGCAGCTCTCCATGGAGGCAGGAAAGAATGTCAAGATCGAGGGCGGCGAAAACAATCTGCTGGAGCTGATCGCAGCGGAGGAAGCCTTCGGACTGACGAAAGAAGAGCTGGAGGAATGTATGGAGCCTTCCCGGTATATCGGCAGGGCGCCGGAGCAGGTAGATGCTTTCTTAAGCAAAGTGGTGCTGCCGATCATGGAGGAGAACAGGGAACTGCTTGGCGTAAAAGCGGAAATCACTGTTTAAAATAAAACAAGAAATGGCTCTGAGAAAATGGAGGAAGAAACATGGTTAAAGCGGTTGTAGGGGCAAACTGGGGAGATGAAGGAAAGGGAAAGATCACGGATATGATGGCGGAGAATGCGGATATTATCGTCCGCTTTCAGGGCGGCGCCAACGCAGGGCATACGATCGTAAACGAATACGGCAAATTTGCACTGCATACACTGCCTTCCGGTGTATTTTACGGGCACACGACAAGCATTATCGGAAACGGCGTGGCGCTGAATATTCCCGTACTCTTTCAGGAGGTGAAGTCTATCACGGACAAGGGAGTGCCGGCGCCGAAGCTGCTTGTTTCAGACAGGGCGCAGGTTGTGATGCCTTATCATATCCTGTTTGATCAGTATGAGGAGGAGAGGCTCGGAGGGAAGTCCTTCGGCTCCACAAAGTCCGGCATTGCGCCCTTTTATTCCGATAAATACGCGAAAATCGGCATTCAGGTCAGCGATCTTTTTGATGAGGATCTGCTGCGGGATAAGCTGGAGAAGGTCTGTGAACTGAAAAATGTGACGCTGGAGCATCTGTATCATAAACCGCTGCTGCAGCCGGAAGAATTATTAGAAACGCTGCGGGAATATAAGGAGATGGTGGAGCCCTATGTCTGTGATGTGTCTCTGTATCTGCATAAGGCGCTGAAAGAGGGGAAAACGGTCCTGCTGGAAGGACAGCTCGGTACGCTGAAAGATACGGATCACGGGATTTATCCGATGGTCACAAGTTCTTCCACACTGGCGGCATACGGAGCCATCGGCGCAGGCATACCGCCCTATGAGATCAAGCAGATCGTGACCGTATGTAAGGCATACTCTTCGGCTGTGGGCGCAGGCGCTTTTGTGTCGGAGATATTCGGGGAAGAAGCGGACGAGTTAAGACGCCGGGGCGGCGACGGCGGCGAGTACGGCGCAACGACGGGACGCCCGAGAAGAATGGGCTGGTTTGACTGTGTGGCGTCAAAATACGGCTGCCGGCTGCAGGGAACCACCGATGTGGCGTTTACGGTGCTGGATGTGCTGGGATATCTGGAGGAGATTCCTGTCTGCGTGGGATATGAGATCGACGGTGAGATGACCACGGATTTCCCTGTCACAGGTAAACTGGAGAAGGCAAAACCGGTGCTGAAAGTGCTTCCCGGCTGGAAAAGCGATATCAGGGGCATCAGGAAATATGAGGAACTGCCGGAAAACTGCCGGAAGTATATTGAATTTATTGAACAGCAGATCGAATATCCGATCACCATGGTCAGCAACGGTCCGGGGAGAGAGGATATCATCTACAGAGAGAGCAGCCTGAGGGTAACCGTATGATCAGAAATATAATCTTTGATATCGGCAACGTACTGGCGGATTTCTGCTGGAAGGATTTCTTTATGGGATTCGGGTACGAGGGAGAGATACTTGAGAAGCTGGCGGCGGCTACGGTAAAAAGTTCCATGTGGGATGAAGTGGACCGGGGCGTCCTCAGCGATGAAGAGCTGGTGGAAGGCTTTATCAACAATGAGCCCTCCCTGGAGAAAGAACTGCGCCGGATCTTTGAAAATGTCCATGGTATGGTAGTAAAACGGGAGTATGCGATTCCCTGGATCAGGAAGTTTAAGGAAGCGGGGTATCACTGTTATTATCTCTCCAATTTCAGCCGCAAGGCGCATACGGAGTGCGCGGACGCCCTGGATTTTCTGGAATATATGGAGGGCGGTATTTTATCCTATCGGGATAAGCTGATCAAGCCGGACAGGGCGGTCTATGAGCTGCTGCTTGACAGGTACGGGCTGAAAGCACAGGAGTGTGTTTTTCTGGATGATACCGAAAAGAATCTGCCGCCGGCGGAAGCGCTCGGCATCCATACGATCCTGTTCAGGGACAAAGCCCGGGCGGAGAAGGAACTGGAGGTGCTCGGCGTACACATGGATTGAGGCGGCGGTCCGATTCTACCGTGAAGAGATATACATACGGCATGTATGATATAGATAAAAATGTATAGTAAGGAGTAATGTATTATGGCTTTATTAAAGAAATGGCGGGATACCGCATATTCGGAGACTGCAAACAAGGGTGACCTGCAGAGATTATGGAACCAGTATTTTGAGGATGAGAAGGGGATCTATGCCCAGCTTCTGAAAAACCCGGATGAAGTGGTGAGAGGAACCGTGAAGGAACTGGCGGAGAAGTATGATGTGAGCGTGATGACCATGACCGGTTTTCTGGACGGCATCAACGACAGCCTGAAAGAGCCAAATCCCATTGAGGAGATGGAGGAGGATACGGTGGTCAATCTCGGTTTTGAGAAGGAACTGCTGTATAAGAACATGGTGGCGGCAGGCGCCGACTGGCTCTACAATTTAGAGGAGTGGGAGCCGATCTTTGATGAGGAGAAACGGAAAGAGCTCTATAAGGAGCAGAAATCTTCCACAACGATTGTGAAGGAAGATAAAGTATACCCGAATGATCCCTGTCCCTGCGGCAGCGGCAGGAAATATAAAAAATGCTGCGGGAAAGGAAAATAAGATGGCGGAGTTGGGGAAAAAGGAGCAGCTTGTATTTGAGATCACACAGCTTGAGTGGGATATGTTCCAGCATGTGTATAATACCGGCGGCAGGGCGTCCTGCCAGGATAATCCCGATACTTTTTTTAAGATGCGTATGAGCCAGTGGCTGGCCTATTCCGAGGAAGTGTTAGAGAGCTATAAGGCTGACTGTGTGAAGGCGATCGAGAACGGGGATAACCTGCTGTGGCAGAAGTACGCCCGCATGATGGAGACCACCTATCCGGAGGAATATGAGAACGTAAAGCAGTATCTGCCGGAGATTTCCAAAGAGAGCAAAGAGAAGATCGAGGAGATCGTGAAGATCCATATGGAGTGGGATGCTTATATGGCAGAGCACTATCCGAATATCAGAAAGCGGGGGCGCGTGGCGACCACCGGGGAGGATGATCCGATGGCGGGTTCCTCCACGGAAAGCTATCTGCGCTGTGAACTGATGTCCTATTCTGAGAGGACAAGGGATCTGATCTTCGCGGAGACAAAGGCGGCGTATGCAGGGGGAGAGAACACCCTGAAAGAGATCATAACCAATGAGACAAGGTTTTACGGGTATGAGAGCCTGGATGAGGCGGAGAAAAAACACGGGGAGATCAGGATCTGAGAGGAGAAGTAAAATCAAAAGACTGACAGATGGCATGGTAAGCGCCGGCCTGTCAGTCTTTTTTATATAGTTTTTATACTTGCTGTTTGCGGCCCGCATTGATATCCCTGAAATACATAAGCAGGCAGATTACCGTTAAAAGCGCTTCCACAACGGGCTGCGCCGCGATCACGCCGTTCAGTTTCCAGAAATGATTCAGGAGAATTACGCCCGGAATAAACAGCACCGCATTTCTCAGGATGGTAATGGAAAGTGATTTCAGCGCCTTTCCCAATGCCTGAAAATAACTTGTCATCGTATTGATTACACCGAGCAACGGAGCCGACAGGCAGAGGATTCTCAAAAAGTATCCGGTCTGTTCAATCAAAACATCTTCCGTAAGGAATATGGCGGCTAAGAGTTTTCCGAACAGTATGAAGATGGCAGTAAATACCGCGCCGATGGCAAGCCCGTATAATACCGTATACTTTATGATATCGGACATTTTCTTTTTCTCGTTTCCTCCGTAGCAATAACCGGTCAAAGGCGCAACGCCCTGGGAGAGTCCCACTGACAGCAGGATCGGGATCATATCAAGCTTATAGGCGATTCCGTAGGAGGCTACCGCGTCGGAGCCGTAGATACTGATATAATTGTTCAGGACGATATTGGAAACACTCATCAGTACCGTAATGAGGGCTCCCGGAATACCGATGCTGACGATATTGCGGATCATTACCGGCTTTGGCGGCAGAGGTTTCAGCGTCAGAGGAACAGGGGCTGTCTCCCCGGAACTTTCACGGATCATGCAGACCATATAGTATACTGTCGCACATACAAAACCCAGAGAAGTGGCAAGTGCGGCTCCGGCTGTTCCCCAGCCCCAGATAGCTATAAAAATATAGTCCAGTATCATGTTGATCACATTTCCAAGCACCAGCCCGACGGTGCTTTGCCTGATCATGCCGGCCGACCGGAACAGATGGACAAATCCGTTTGCCAGCATAATAAAAGGGGCTCCCGCAAATATCCATTTCAGATAGTCACAGGTGTAAGCCATATTTTCCGCATCGGCACCGGATATTTTTGCCAGCGGCTGTAAAAACAGCAGTCCCAGCACAAGGGTAAGTACACCGGCCGCTGCCATCGCATAGACACAAAAATTCATTGCGGCGCCGGATTCTTCATTCTTTTTTTCTCCCAGTAACCGGGCAATGACACTGCTGCCTCCCATTCCGAAAATGCAGGCGATTGACATGATAATAAGCAGGATGGGCGCGCATAAAGTTACGGCGGCGATGGTTGCGGGTTCTTTTGTGAGGGAAACAAAAAACGTGTCGGCAATATTGTAGATAAGCGTTGTAAGCTGCCCCAGCATGGCAGGCAGGCCGACTCTCATAATAGCTTTTGGAATATTCTTTTCTTCAAAAACAGATGTCATAAGTTTCTTTCCTTTCTTGCGGTTTTCCTTATTATCCGGTAAAATAAATTCAAAAACCGGGACATATGTCCTGTTTATGGGGGCTTTATGGAAAGAATATATGACAAAAAGAAAATTGCGGACTGTATCGCAGGCAGTAAATATCATGATGTGCTGGAGGCATCGGATATTGATTTTTATCTGACCAGATATGAAAAAGGCGAGCTGGTGAGTTCTCCTTTTGAAAAAGAACTTTTGTTCCGGATCGTGGAGCAGGGTTCGATTCATATCTGCCTGATCCGTGATGACGGCACACGTTATTCGCTGTCAAACGGGGCTACGGACTATTTTCTCGGGGACATGGAGATCTTTTATCCCAGAAGCAACAATATATATGCCGAGGCTGCCGAAAACCTTCTCTGCATTTCCTTTTCCATTGAAAAGTATAAGGAAAAGCTGCTCTCCGATCCCCGGTTTTTGGCACTTATCTGTAAAAGCCTATCCGCCAAGATCGGGACGATGACGACAATGGACGCAGAACCGGCTTCCCTGACGGAGAGGGTTATATCTTATATGAAATACAAATGCGGTGACGGGACCTTAAAGGGAGTTGAGAAGGCGGCATTTCATCTTCATTGCAGCCCAAGACAGCTTCAGAGGATTTTAAATCGTATTGAGGCGGAGGGGCTTGTCAGAAAGCTTGGAAAAGGGACATATAAGCTGGTGTAGGCGGCAGAGAGGGGAAAGACGATCAAAGGAGAGGTGCACCCTTTAAAAATGCAGCCTCCTCCTTGCCTCTTCCCGCACCCTTGGCAGCAGCAGTATCGTGACGATGGCGATGATAAAGACCACGCAGACCGTCAAAACGATAGCGGACCAGGTAAGGCGCATCGGACTTGCCAGAAAATTTCTGCACAGCAGTTCGATACCGATGCAGGAAAAGGAGATCAGTGAAAAGATATAGAGCGTTACCGAGAAAAAGGAACGGTTTACCTTTAATAAAAACAGCAGGAATACTTCAAATAACAAGGTAAACATGGCAGTGATCGGAAGCCCTAAATAATAGAGCCAGTCTGCGGAGCCGGTCAGGCGGGAGATCAGGTACAGGTAAAAAGAGACTGCCATTCCGTCCAACAGGACGGCGAGGAAGGGGGATAGTTTTCTGTAAAAGATAAAAGGAATGCAGATCACCCAGATAATCAGGCAGAAGCCGATCACCAGAAGGGACCAGAGGTTTCTGGAAAAGACAAGCTGGTTTAACAGTCCGCAGGTAATACTGATCGTGATAAGAAGGACGCTGACGAAGATCGCAGCGTCTTTTCTGCGTGCGGGTTCCACCTTTCCCCTTCTGTCCGGATAGGGGGAAGATGTCTCAAAACAGGGGATATTGTTGGGATCAAGCACAGGAGTATTGCAAAGGGGACATTTTTTTAAAGAGGGTTCGAGTTCTACTCCGCAGTGTACACAGTATGACATAATATATTACCTTTCTTTTTTGACTTTGTTGGTTCGGTCCGGCACGGCAACTTCACGGTTGCTCTCTATGGTAACATGGATGCCGTCCTTTACGAGCCTTCGGAAAAAATAACGTTCCACATCGGCTTCTTTGATGCTGCTGGCAAAACCGATGGTCAGGGCGTCCTGGAAACTGATGATGGCGCAGTTGGTCCGGCTGGAGAAGGGCTGCCCCATGCAGATATCAAAGCGTTCGAGATAGGGCGCCATATCTTCGGGCACTTTCAGAGCGCCCATATTGGTGAGTCCGGCGGAAGAATTTTTATCCTGCACCCGGGTGTAAAAAAGCCTGACCACAAAATCCTTTAAAAACAGAGGCACAATGCGGATCAGCGGATGGCGCTGGGTGGCGGCGTTGGTGGTGATATCTCCCCGCAGGAATTTCTCGTTGATGTAATACTGCATGTAATTGTGGACATGCAGGACGATCTCCTCAAAGCTGTACTCCCCGAGTCTGGGATCGACGGAAGGGTAGATCATCGTGATAAAGTTTCGCAGCGTTTTGGAAGGAAAAAAACGCCGCAGATTGACCGGCATGGCAATCCTGACAGGAAGGAGCCGGTGCGGATTCTCGCTCTCCTGTTTCTGCAGAAGGGCGTAGAGCAGCACGGCATTTAAATATTCCGTGATGGTCACATGGTAGGTTTTTGCCACCTTTTTGACTTCCGACGCGGAGAGAATGCCGTTGATGATATTCAGTGTATAGAAGGGTTCCTTCGTACCGCGCACCCGGTAAGTTTTTTCACTGGGACGGGGCGGGCGCACATTGGCATTGGAATAGCGCATATAGGCGTCTTCCAGTTCTCCGGGATCGGGTTTTTCCGCAATATCCAGAACAAAACCGCCGCACCTTATGGAAGCTCCCAGGAGCCTTAAATACTGGGCGGTAATCGTCTGCAGGATATACATGCCTCCGGTGCCGTCCCCGAGGGAGTGGTGAGCTTCCAGAGAGATCCTGCGGCCGTAATAGTAGATCCGTAAAAGATAACGGTTGTTTGCTTTAAAGGGCATGGGCATACAGGGATTATAGATATCCTTCTGCACAAAGGGGCCGGGCCTGTCGTTGGGTTCCAAATACCGCCAGAACAGCCCTTTCCGGATGGCGGATTTATAGGTCGGAAAACGGGGCAGCGTCATATCCACCGCCTTTTGCAGAATTTCCGGTTTTATTTCCTCTTTCAGTAAAACGGAGAGCCGGTAAACGGAGGAAAAATCGCGGCGCTGCAGCGTAGGATAAACGATGGCTGATAAATCCAGCTTATACCAGGTGCTCCGCACCGGTTTTTTTGCGTGTTTTTTTTGTTTCATGCTGTTCTCCGAAGGATAAAATGCTGTTCAGGTAAGTCTGTTATTTTAGTATACCCCAAAACGTAATTTGCTGGCAATGCATTTATATAAAAACCGGCGCAGCAAATGCCCTTTCGTTGTAAATTTTTTAGAAATTTTTTGAAAAATGTCAAAACCTATTGAAATTAGAAGAAAAATCATACATACTAAAACATGTGGCTTTAGTGTGTTGAAGGAAGAAGCTGCGGAAAAAGACAGGTGACATAAATAACACATGTTATGAATAGATTGGAATATCGGCTATGGCGATTAGTAAAAAAAATCAGGGGTTATTGAATCTTGTAAAAAGAGTACATGGCGTTGTGGAAAATGTGGATATCGAAAAGCACAGACAGTCTCAGGATCAGCTTGGCGCTCTGTTCGGGCAGAATAAGGCGGTGGTGATCAAAGAGGTGGATATCGGCGGGATGTATGGGGAGTGGCTCTGCGTGAACAGGGCGCATATGAAGAAGTATGTTATCCTGTACTGTCACGGCGGCGGCTATTCCACCGGCAGCAGCCTTTACGGGAGGACGCTGACCACCAGACTGGCTTCCTGCACTTCCATGGATGTGCTCAGCTTTGATTACCGGCTGGCGCCGGAGCATCCTTACCCGGCAGCCATAGAAGATGCCATGAAAACCTGGAATCATCTGATGATGTACGGCTACGGCGCGAGGGACGTGATCCTGGCGGGGGATTCCGCGGGAGGCAATCTGGCACTGGCGCTGACGCACCGCCTGAAAGAAGAGGGAAGGCTTCTGCCCAGGGGGATTGTTCTGCTCTCGCCCTGGACGGATCTGACATCGTCCGGTAAATCCCATCAGGCAAAAGAGGGGATCGATCCGGTGTTAAATGCTGCCTATTTGCAGGAAGCGATCGGAAATTATCTGGGAGAGGACTATCCTCCGGAGCTTTTGAGAGAGCCGGCGGTTTCTCCTTTGTTCGGGAATTTTGAGGGGTTTCCGCCGACTTATATCCAGGTTGGAGATCAGGAGATTTTGCAGAGCGACAGCGAACTGCTCTATAAAAAGATGAGTCAGGCGGGGGTGAACGTAACGCTTGACGTGTTCAAAGGCATGTGGCATGTGTTCCAGATGTCTCCCTTTAAGACGGCGACGGAAGCCATGGATAAAAACGCGGAGTTTATTTTCAGTATCTGCAGATAACATAGGATAAATATGGTACATATGATGTGGAAAACAAGAGGAGTTCAAAATGGAAATGGAATTTTTACGGAAACTTCCGACTCCTTCGGAGATTAAGGAAGAATTTCCTTTACATACGGAAATCGAACGGATCAAAGCGGAAAGGGATAAAATCGTTAAGGATATATTTGAGGGAAAGGATGACAGGCTCCTGCTGATTATCGGTCCCTGCTCGGCGGACAATGAAGACGCTGTGCTGGATTATCTCTGCAGGCTGCAAAAGGCGGCGGAGAAGGTGAAAGATAGAATTTTTGTGGTGCCCAGAATTTATACCAACAAGCCGAGAACCATCGGAGCGGGGTATAAGGGGATGCTGCATCAGCCCGATCCGGAGCAGGGGACGGATATGTTAAAGGGCATTATTGCCATCCGGGAGCTGCATACGAGAGCGGTGAAGGAGACAGGTTTTACCTGTGCGGATGAAATGCTCTATCCGGAAAACCACCGTTATTTATCGGACCTTCTGGCTTATGTGGCGGTGGGAGCGCGTTCCGTGGAGGATCAGCAGCACAGGCTTACGGCCAGCGGCCTGGGGATTCCGGTGGGCATGAAAAACCCCACGGGGGGAGATCTTATCGTGATGATGAATTCCATGATCGCAGCCCAGAGCGGGCATACGTTTCTCTACCGCGGCTGGGAAGTGCGGACAAAAGGCAACCCTCATGCCCATGCGATTCTGCGGGGGTATGTGGATAAGTTCGGGAGAAATATGCCCAATTATCATTATGAGGATCTGCGGCATGTACTGGAACTTTACCACGAGAGGGAGTTTGAGAATCCTGCGGTGATCATCGACACAAACCACTCCAATTCCGGTAAGGAGTATATGGAACAGATCCGGATCAGCAAGGATGTGATACATAGCTGCCGTATGTCGGGAGAGATCAGGCGGCTTGTAAAGGGGCTGATGATAGAGAGTTATATTGAGGACGGCGCACAGAAAGTAGGCGGGCATTGTTACGGAAAGTCCATAACCGATCCCTGCCTCGGCTGGGATAAGTCCGAGCGGCTGATCTATGAACTGGCGGAAGCATGGTAAAAGAGACTTGCTGGGAATGCTGCTGTGGGACATAGATCATGCAGCAGCCGGAGAGGAGCGAAAAGGATATGGTATTCAGCAGTTTAGAATTTTTGTTCCTGTTTCTGCCGTTGTTTTTATTGGTATATTATCTGCTGCCGCTGAGAGGGAAAAATATTTTCCTGTTTTTGGGCAGCCTGGTTTTTTATGGTTTCGGGATATCCTGGAATGTTTATTATCTGGCGCTTATTGTGGCCTCCGTGTTTCTCAATTTTATGGCGGCAAAGGGAATTGAGGGCTGCAGGAGAAGAAGCAGGATAAAAAACGGAGAGGAGTTTGACGGAAAAAGGAGCGCAGGCGAGAGGGTGATCCTGATTCTGAGTCTGTGTTATAATTTCGGACTTCTTTTGTTTTTCAAATACGCGGGCTTTTTTGTGGATCAGATTATTCTGCCCATCGGGATCAGCTTTTATACGTTCCAGATTACTTCTTATCTGATTGATGTATACAACAGAAAGACCAGGGCGGAGCAGGATGTGATCCGTCTGGGGGCTTATCTGACCATGTTTCCGCAGTTGATCGCAGGTCCCATCGTGACCTACGGTGAAGTGCATAAACAGCTCAGAAAACGGAAGATTTCACTGATGGGCTGCAATCACGGCCTGCAGATTTTTACGCTGGGGCTTGGGTTTAAAGTACTTCTTGCAAACCAGCTCGGCAATCTCTGGGAGGATGTGCAGACGATTGGTTATGAGAGCATTTCGACGCCGCTGGCGTGGCTGGGCATCCTGGCTTACAGCCTGCAGATTTATTTTGACTTTTACGGGTATTCCCTGATGGCGGTAGGGCTGGGCAAGCTCCTCGGGTTTCGGATTCCCGATAACTTCCGCCAGCCCTATATGGCGCTCTCCATGACGGAGTTCTGGCGCCGCTGGCATATTACACTGGGGCGATGGTTTAAGGAGTATGTCTATATTCCGCTGGGAGGAAACAGAAAAGGGAAGCTGCGGCAGATGTTCAATATGCTGGCAGTCTGGCTTTTGACAGGACTCTGGCACGGGGCAAACTGGAATTTTATCGCCTGGGGACTTTTGCTGTTCCTGATACTCAGTATCGAAAAGGCGGGGCTTTTGAAGCTGCTGGAGAGATGGAAATTACTGGGGCATCTGTATATGTGCTTTCTGATTCCCGTGAGCTGGGCGCTGTTTGGGATCACGAACCCTGTGCAGCTGCGGATCTATATGCTGAAACTGTTTCCCTTTTTCTCGGGGAGCGGCGCCCATGAGGCGGTGGTCTTCCGGGGAGATTTTGAGAAATATATCGGTATGTACGGGATCGGGCTGGTCATTGGGCTGATCTGCTGTACAGGTCTTGTGGAAAAGATTTTTATCAGGTGGAGAAACAGGTTCTGGATGTCGGTTTTGCTGCTTATCGTGTTCGGGGCATCGGTATTTTGTATGTACAGAGGACTGAATGATCCGTTTTTGTATTACAGATTTTAGAAAAGTGCGGACAGAATCGACAATAGATGGGGTTATATATGCGAAAATATCATTATCTGATCTTGTTTATGATTGGATTTCTTGTGTTATTGCCTTTTGTGCTGCACAAGTTATATACGGAACAGGAAAAAAATACGGAAACTTTTGGGGAGGTGCCCGTGGTGGAGGCGGAAGATCCTGCCGATGAGGAGAGCCTTTCGGAAGGGGCGGATACGGTCTCGGGAAATGATACCATATCCGGAAATGACACGGTCTCGGGGAATGATACGGTATCCGGGAATGATGCGCAGGAAGAGGCCGCGGAGGAGCCGGGGGAGGTACTGCCGCCGGAGGAGTTTTTCAGGAATACGCTGTTTATCGGGGATTCCCGTACCATGGGACTGGCGGAGTATGCAGATATCGGGGATGCGGTAGTCTTTGCCAACACGGGTATGAACATCTACCGTCTGTATTCGCTGAAAAATGCGGTGCGGGATCAGGAACTTTACCTGGAGGATATCCTTGCCGGGAATCAGTACGACAAGATTTATCTGATGCTGGGCATCAATGAACTGGGATACGATGAGGGGCAGACCGTAAAGCGTTTTGAGGAGGAGGTCCTGAAATTACGGGAGTTGCAGCCGGATGCGGAGATTGTGCTGGAGGCAAATCTGCATGTGACCACGCCCCGTTCGGAGCGGGATGAGATCTTCAATAATGACGGGATCAACAGGATCAATGAACATATCCGGCAGATCGCGGAGAAATATGGCTTTGGCTATATCGATGTGAATGAAATTTATGATGATGACACAGGCGGGCTGAATCCGAAGTACACCCACGATGAGGTACATGTGCTGGGAAAATATTATCAGCAGTGGGCGGACTGGATCAGGGAAAACAGAATTTAAAATTTAAAAAATCTTTTTGAAACTTTTTGCGGCAGGTATTGGTCTAATGGGTACGAATTCGGAAAATGTTTTAAAAAGATTTTTTTATTGTTGTCAGGAATCAGTTTAGCGGCAGGAGGTTGTGATGAGAAGCGGGAAGGAAGAAGCGGTGAGGAAGGTACTGCTGGAAAATTACGAGAGGTATTACAGGCTGGCATTTTCCTATGTGCACCAGGAGGCGGATGCCATGGATATTGTGCAGGAGGGAGCCTACAGGGCAATGCTGAAAGCGGATACTCTTCGGGATGAGGCGTTTGCGGGAACCTGGGTGTACCGGATTATGATCAATGAGGCAAAGGAATATTTGAGAAAGAGCCGGAGAGAGTCCGTGGAGATAGATGAGAATCTGATGGCGGCGGGAGAGCATTACAGGGATTTGGATCTGCATGATGCCATCGGGAGACTTCCGGAGCAGGAGAAAACGTTGATTATTCTGCGGTATTTTGAGGATAAGCAGCTCTCGGAGATTGCGGAGATTCTGGAGGAGAATTTAAGCACGATAAAGAGCAGGCTTTACAGGACGCTGGGAAAGCTGCGGGAGGAGTTATCAGTATCTGCGTAAGACGAAGGGAAGCCGGGGAAAGAGATATATGGTATATGCGGCGGAAGCTGATACCTGAAGAAAAGTTCGGAACCGGCCGGCGGAAAAATCTGAAGTGAATCAATTTAAGAGGGATCGCGGGATACCTCAGAGATGGGAAGAAAGGCGGGATATCAGAATGAAGGAATACGGGAACATGGAGGAAAGGCTTTCGAGAGGAAGGGAAGATTATGAGAAGATTCCGGTGCCGGAGGAGATGAGGGCGAAACTGGAAGCCGGGATCGACAGGGCGCTGGCAGAAAAGGAGGAGATGAGGATGGCAGACAGGGAAAAGAGAATATCGGAGAACAGGAAGAAGCAAAATATGGAAAAAAAGAACAGAGGAAAAATAACCGGGTTCCGTATTGCAGTGGCCGTGGCGGCAGCGGCGGCAATGGTGGTGATCCTGCCCAATACGGGGGCGGATGTTGCCCACGCCATGGGTTCTATTCCGGTGGTGGGAAAACTGTTTCAGGCGGTGACCTTCCGGGATTATCAGTATGAGAGCGACCGGTTTGACGCCGATGTGGAAGTTCCCCAGATCGTGGTAGGGGAGTCGGAGAAAGAGGCGGGAGAACAGGAAGGGACGGGAACAAAGCACAATGCGGCGGCGGATCAAAGCGGCGGAGCGGTTTCCGATGAATTACAGCAGACCGTGGAGCAGATTAACTTTGATATTGAAAAGGTGACGGACCAGCTTATCAACGAATTTCAGGAACTGGCGGATGCCGGGGAAAGCTATGGTTCTTTGGAAATTCATCATGAGATAGTGACGGATAATGAAGCGTATTTTACGCTGAAGCTTTTCATCTATCAGGGTGCCGGAAGCGGCTATCAGAGATATAAAATATATACCGTTGATAAAAAGACCGGAAAGCAGGTGCAAATCGGGGATCTGTTTGCGGAAGGCAGTGATTACAACGGGGTACTCAGTGAAAATATCAGGGATCAGATGAGAGCGCAGATGGCGGAGGATGAGAATAAAGTCTACTGGGTGGATTACGAGGATGTGCCGGAATGGAATTTTGAGAGGCTGAAAGAGGACCAGAATTTCTACTTTGACGAGGCGGGAAATCTTGTGATCGTATTTGACGAGTATGAGGTGGCGCCCGGGTATATGGGAGCGCTGGAATTTACGGTGGAAAGGGCTGTGTTTGAAGAGATGTTGAAGTAGAGGGGAGCTTTTGTACCGGTGAATGGGAGTTAATGTAAAAAAATACCTGGTAGTGTAAAAAAGTTTGTGTCCATAAAAAATACCTCTTTTTTGGTAAGAATCAGGATATGACAATTCTTATCGAAAAGGAGGATTTTTATGTCGACGGTAAAGGAACAGATACGACAGCAGCCCCCAAATCAGTCACTCAACTTATCCAGCAATATCTGATAATGTTTTGGACTAATATGCCTTCCGGCTTTTTGTAAACCTTCAACACACTCTTTCACTTCATCTGCTGTCAGTTCATTTTCTTCATAGGCAGCTATAAGTATACCTATTGTCCCCATTATCTTAAAACCCATTTGAAAAGACACTGCTCTTCCCTTTGCTTCATCCATCAGCAATACATCAGCGTTCTGCTCATCAGTCAGGATAATGGCTTCGCTCTCTCCCTGGTCAAGTCCGGTTGCTCTCTTGAGTATACTGGCGGATTCCGGATTTTTTACAGCCTTAACTTTGATAAATTGCTTTCGCCTGATTTGATCTGCTTCCAGTTTAAAACGTTCATCTGCTGTCAATTCATCAAATACTGCCTGCGGTATCAGAACCTGCCCGAATAGTTTTTCAAGTAAATCTATGTGATCTATTTTGAGAAGCGATATCAATGGTGTTGTATCCGATACAACTATCATTTTGCGGCCTCCCTTTTTTTCAACTGCCTGAAAGTCTCCAGTTCCAAATCGAGTTCATCCATTGTCATATCCAGATAGGAATATCCTAATTTGTCATAAATATCAATCAACTTGGATTTTCTGATTCCCAAAATTTCTGCCGCACCGCCATGCGATATAGTCTTGTTTAATATATACGGATACAGCAAAAGTGCATTTCTGATGAGTTCCGTCTCTGAGTCCATAGCCATCAAATATTTTGACATTCCTACCGGCACTTTTATTGTCACAGATTCAGTTGTTACCATAACATCGCATCCTCTCTATAATTTAAAAAAATTCAATATCACGTAAAATCCGCTTTTAGATTATTATATACCAAAAAGGGTTTTCCCTCAATCAAATGTTGCTGCTTATGGGAGAAAATAGGGGCTGTGAAAAAAGTCCTATGAAAAAAGAACGCTTTTAGGCATCATACCTGGAAGCGTTCTTCTTTGTTTGGTATAATAATTCTGCTATGAATAAT